>NZ_DASRVN010000071.1:0-5219 GCF_035655035.1 Kribbella sp.
GGCGTATACGTACTGTCGAGCCGGCGGGAGTCGTCAGCGGAGGAGGTCGACGGCCAGGCGGGCGGCTTGGCCGATGGCGGTGTCGACGCGGGGTTGGCGGACGTCGCCGCGGGCCGCGAGGGTGAAGACGGCGAGCGCGTACGCCGAGCCGCCGGGCAGGGTGATCACGCCGACCTCGTGGCGGAGGGCGCCGAACGTGCCGGTCTTGCCCGCGACGCGGACGCCGTCGTGCGGGAAGCCGGACGCCAACCGGTGCAGGAAGATCTGGCGGTGCATGGTTGCCTTCACGAAGTCGGTCTGCTCGGGCGACAGCAACTCCCCCGCCCACAACCGGCGGAGCAGCAACGTCATGTCTCGCGCAGTACTTGCCGAGCCGTTCGCTGCCTCGTAGACGCCGGCTGGGTCGGTCCGGTCGTTGTCCGCGAGTACGGCGAGGGCCGCGTCGGGGTCGCTGGTTCCGGTACGGCGCTGCAGGTCGCGGAGGTTGCCCGCGGTTCCACGGCGTACCCAGGTCCGTTGCAGGCCGAAGTCCGTGAGCATGCCGGCCAGGCGGCGCAGGCCGACCAGGTCCAGCAGGGCATCCGCGGAGGCGTTGTCGGAGACCGTCATCATCGACAGCGCGAGGTCGCGGAGGGAGGCGGTGACCGGGTCCGCGAAGAGTGACAGGCCGGTCGGGCCCGCGGTCTTCGTCGCCGGGTCCAGCGTGAGTTGCTGGCGCGGGTCGAGTTCGCCGAGGTCGACCAGGCGGCAGAAGCCCGCCAGGAGCGGGAGTTTGTAGACCGAGGCCAGCGGTACGATCCCGTCCGCGTCGACCTCGACCGTGGCGTCCGGGTCGTCCAGCGCGACGGCGTGCAGCCAGCCGCGAACGCCGGCGTCGTCGAACACTCCCCTGATCCGGGCGTTCACGAGGCGAGGGCTTCCGTGAGGTGCGCCATCACGTCGTTCGGGCGGAGGAACGGCGTACGGGTCCGGGACCACACGAGCCGCAGGCGCAACGGCAGCGGGTCGCCGGCCAGCCGGTACCGCGCCACGCCGGGCGCGCTCAAGGACGGATCCGCCGTCACCACCACCGCCTGCCCCGCCGCCACCATCGCCAGCCCGGCCCGCTCGTCCGTCACCACAACGGTCCCACCGTCCGGCCGATGCAACGCCAACGTATCCAGAAACAAATCCCGCGCCGCCGGCGCCTCCACCCGCGACCGCACCGCCACCGGCAACCCCTTCAACTCCCGCAACGCGACCACGTCTCCACCCGCCACCGTGTCCGGGACCAGCACCCAGGTGGGGAGGAGGGTTACGGGGCCTGCGTCGAGGCCGTCGAGGACGGTGGGGTGTTGTACGGCGGCGAGCGTCAGGCGGCCGGTGGTGACCTGGTTGACCAGTGCGGTTGTCGGGGCGCTCACCACCGTGACACGGCTGCCGGGGATCACCGCGGCGCAGGCGGCGGCGAGGGCGGCGCCGGAGGCGGGTGGGACCTCCGGGGTCAGGCCGAGGCGGATCTCGGGGCCTTCGGGGTCGCGGGCGACGGCGGCCTGGTGGAGGTCTTCCAGGGAGGAGAGGGCGCGCCGGGCGTACGGCAGCAGGGCCGCGCCCGCGGGGGTGAGTTCCACCCGGCCGGCGCCGCGTTCGAAGAGCTTGGCGCCGACCAGGGACTCGAGGCGGCGAAGGCCCTGGGACAGCGGCGGCTGGGTGATGCCGACGACCCGGGCCGCGTCGCCGAAGTGCTGCTCCTCGGCGAGCGCCACGAAAATCTGCAGATGCCGTTCAGTCAGCATCAGGACCCTGCTGACCTGCGGTGATATCTCCAGACAATCGCGGCATGCCCAAGAGCATATTCGACAGCCGCGCTCTCCTCGCCTTGACTGCAGACCCAGACGAGAGGAGACACCATGCGGGTGAGTCGGAGAGGGATGCTGACAGGCGCGGCAGCTGTCGGAGCGGCCGGTGTGATCGGCTTCGAAGGGCAGGCCACAGCTGAGGTCGAACGGGAGCCTGTGGAGCTGACCTGGTTCGGGACGCATGCGTGGGAGATCCGGTGCGGGAAGTCCGTCGTACTGACGGACCCGTGGTTGACGCGGTTCAAGACCGGGACCTTCACCCCCGAGGGCGCCGATCCGAAGACCAAGCTGGTGATCGACCCGAAGGTGGTCGACAAGCACGTGAGTACGGCGGACGTGATCCTCGTGCACCACGGGCACTACGATCACCTGGCCGACGTGCCGTACGTCGGGAAGCGGACCCAGGCGACCGTGCTCTGCACCGAGACCCACGCGAACCTGCTGCGCGCGATGAAGACCCCGGACGACCTGCTCTCACCGGTCCGCGGCGGCGAGTACCTCCCGTTCGACGGGTTCGCGATCGAGGTGTTCCCGTCGCTGCACTCCTGCGGCGGCAAGCGGCACACGTACGCGTACCCGGGCTACCGGTACGCCGTCCCGCTGCGCCCGCGGGTGATCGAGGACCTGGTCGAGGGCGGCACGCTGGCGTTCGTGATCACGATCGGCGGCCTGCGGATCCTCAGCCTGAGTACGGCGAACTTCGACCCGAACGCGCTGCGCGACCTCCAGGTGGACGTCGTCCTCGCGGCCCCCGGCGGCGAACCCGGCATCACCGACCGGCTGCTGCGGACGATCAAGCCGGTCCGCAAGGTGATCGCGACGCACTGGGACGACTTCGACAAGCCGCTCGACGAACCCGGCGTCCCGTGGACCGACCTGACCCCGTTGCGTACGTCGGTGCAGAAGACCGGGGCCGAGTTCGTCGTCCTCGATCACCTGCAGAAAGTCACGCTTTGACCCGGTAGTGGTACCGCGAGACAGTCCGGAACCCGAGCCGGTCATACAGAGCGCGTGCCGGCGCGTTGCTCTCGACGACCTGCAGCCAGACCCGGCCCACTCCCAAGGTGCTTGCCTGACGCAACAACCCGTGGATCACCGCCTGCGCCAGCCCTTGCCGCCGGTGCCGCGGGTCGACGGCAAGGCAGTACAGCCCAGCCCAGTCGTCGACCAGCGCGAGCCGGCCGATCGCCTTCACCGGCTCGCCGGACGGGATCACGGCGTACAGCGCCCGGGCCCGGTTCAGGATCTGCCGCGCGGCGGCCTGCGCGGCGGATCCGCCGCGGCCGTCGACGGCCCACCAGAAGTCCATCCAGGCGTCGTCGGGGGCCGCGGATATATTCACCGGCGCATCGGGCTCGCCGAGGTTCGCGAGGACGTCGGAAACCTCGGCGCCCATCACCAGCGTCGGGTTCCGGACCTCGTACCCGCGGGCCGCGAGCCGGTCGTCCAGGTCACCGGGCTGGGCCGCCGGACCGACCTGGAAGGACGGCGCGATGTCGTGCGCGGCGTACAGGTTCTCCACGTAATCCAACGCTTTCCCGAGGTCGAACGGTGCGGCCTTGGGCAGCACGGAGTTCGCGCGCAGGGTGACGCCGGCGTTGCGGCGGACCACCCAGCCGTCCAGTTCGGTGCTGTCGGCGGCGGGCCAGCCCCGGTTCATCAGGGTGTCGATACGAGCTGCGGCGATCACTCCACCAAGCCTAGAACCGGCCGGATCGAATTGCAATCGAATGGATAACTATTCACAGTGCCCGGATCGCGTCCGCGAGCAGGTCGATGCCCTCGGCAACCTCCGCGCGGCTGAGGGATCCGTACCCGAACACCAGCCCCGCCGGCCCCTCGCCCAGCCAGTACGGCGCGAGCCCGTACACCCCGAGCCCGCGCTGCAGCGCCGCCTCCTGGAGCGCCTCCTCGGCGATCCCCGGCGGCAGCCAGGTCATCACGTGCAGCCCGGCCGACACCCCGACCGGCTCCAGCTCCGGAACCCGCGCCGCGAGCCGCTCGACCAGCGTGTCCCGCAGCTCCCGGTACCGCGGCCGCATCCGCCGCAGGTGCCGATCGAATTCGCCGCGCGCCACGAAGTCCGCGAACGCCAGCTGGTCGAGCACCGGCGATCCCCGGTCGTCCATCAGCTTCGCCTGTTTCATTGGCTCCACCAACCAGGACGGCAGGATCAGCCACCCGAGCCGCAGCCCCGGCGCGAGCGTCTTCGAAGCGGTCCCGGCGTACGCCACCCGGTCCGGCGCCAGTCCCTGCAGCGCACCGATCGGTTCCCGGTCGTACCGGTACTCCGCGTCGTAGTCGTCCTCGATCACCAGCCGGTCGCCGCGACCGGCCCACGCCACGAGCGCCGCCCGGGTCTCCGCCGACGCCACCGCCCCGGTCGGGAACTGGTGCGCCGCGGTCACCAGCACCGCGTCCGCCCCGGACCGCTCCAGCGCCGCGACGTCGATCCCGGATGCCGACACCGGTACGCCGACGGTCTCCAGGCCGGCCGTCGTCGCGACCTCGCGCAGGTCGTTGTCGGATGGATCCTCGACCGCGAGCCGCCGCAGCCCGCCCGCCGCCAGCACCTGCACCAACAGCCGCGACCCCTGCGCGAAACCGTTGCAGATCATCATGCTGTCCGGACGGGCCGCCGTACCGCGCACCCGGTTCAGGTAGTCGGACAGCGCCGTCCGGAGCTCGATCGTGCCGCGGCCGTCGATGTAGGCGAGGCTGCGGTTCGGCGTCTCGTTCAGTACCCGGCGGACCGACCGGAGCCAGGCGGCGCGCGGGAACTGGGACACGTCCGGGCGGCTGTACCGGAAGTCGATTCGCGGCGGGCCCGCCCCGGGCTTGGCGGCGGCCGACGGCGAGACCACGGCGATGTCCGCGACCAGCGTGTAGCCGCCGCCCCGGCTGACCAGGTACCCCTCGGCGACGAGCTGCTGGTACGCCTCGACGACCACGCCGCGGGACACCCCGAGGTCCTGCGCGAGCGCGCGCGTGGAAGGCATCACGGTCTCGGCGCGCAGCAGCCCGGCGCGGATCCTGGTCCGGATCGCGCTCTCGAGCTGCTGGTGCAGCGGTACGCCGTTGTCCCGGCGCAGCTCGACCAGGAGTTCGCCGGCCCCGGAACTGGTCCTCATTCGGCTCACAGAACTGGACCTTATCGGCGTACCGCTGCGCTGTCAGGGTGGTGGACACCACCGATTCACCAGGGGAGATGAGAGCGATGACCGAGATGCTGCGCAGCGGGGACGCCGGGTACGACGAGGCGCGGACCGTGTGGAACGCGATGATCGACCGGCGGCCGGCGGTCGTCGCGCGCTGCTCGACCACCGCCGAGGTGGCCGAAGCGGTCCGGTACGGCCGGGCCCAGGGCCTGGAGATCGCGGT
>NZ_DASRVN010000072.1:0-9756 GCF_035655035.1 Kribbella sp.
TCGCCGATCTGCGACAGCTCGCGGATCTTGGCCAGCTGGGCGGCCGAGTTGATCGCGCCGATGTCGGTGTTCTTGTCCAGCGGGTCGCCGACCCGCAGGGTCTCCATCCGGCGCTTCAGCCGGCCGAGCACCTCGTCGTACACGCTCTCCTGGACCAGCAGCCGGGAGCCCGCGCAGCAGACGTGGCCCTGGTTGAAGAAGATGCCGTTGACGATGCCCTCGATGGTCTGGTCGATCGGGGCGTCCTCGAAGACGATGTTCGCCGCCTTGCCGCCGAGCTCCAGCGTGACCGCCTTGTCGGTGCCCGCGACGGACTTCGCGATCGCGCGGCCGACCGCGGTCGAGCCGGTGAACGCGACCTTGTTCACGTCCGGGTGCTCGACCAGCGCCTGGCCGGTCCGGCCCGCGCCGGTGACGATGTTCACCACACCCGGCGGGAGGTCGGCCTGCTGGCAGATCTCCGCGAACGCCAGCGCGGTCAGCGGGGTGGTCTCGGCCGGCTTGAGGACCACGGTGTTGCCTGCGGCAAGCGCCGGGGCGATCTTCCAGGCCAGCATCAGCATCGGGAAGTTCCACGGGATCACCTGGCCCGCGACACCCCACGGCTGCGGGTCGTCGCCGACGCCGGCGTACTCGAGCTTGTCGGCCCAGCCCGCGTAGTAGAAGAAGTGCGCGGCCACCAACGGGATGTCGACGTCGCGGGACTCGCGGATCGGCTTGCCGTTGTCCAGCGACTCCAGCACCGCGAGTTCACGCGAGCGCTCCTGGATCAGCCGCGCGATCCGGAACAGGTACTTCGCCCGGTCCTTGCCGCTCATCGGGCCCCAGACCTTGTCGAACGCCTTCCGGGCCGCCTTCACGGCCTTGTCGACGTCGGCCGGTCCGGCCTCGCTGACCTCGGCCAGCACTTCCTCCGAGGCGGGGGAGACGGTCTTGAACGGCTTCCCGTCTCCTGCGTCGGTGAACTGCCCGTTGATGAACAGGCCGTACGACGACTTGATGTCCACGATCGCCCGGGACTCGCGCGCGGGTGCGTACTCGAATCTGCTCATGCCTGTCAGTCCAAGGTGAAGTAGTCGGGGCCCGGGTAGTGCCCGGTGGCCAGCTTGGTGCGTTGCATCAGCAGGTCGTTCAGCAGGCTGGAGGCGCCGAAGCGGAACAGCTCCGGGTCCAGCCAGTCCGGCCCGGCTGTCTCGTTGACGGTGACCAGGTACTTGATCGCGTCCTTGGCGGTCCGGATTCCGCCGGCCGGCTTGACGCCGATGTGCAGCCCGGTGGTCTCGTGGTAGTCACGGACCGCCTCCAGCATCACCAGCGTCACCGGCAGCGTGGCGGCCGGGGACACCTTGCCGGTGGAGGTCTTGATGAAGTCCGCGCCGGCCAGCATCGCCAGCCAGGACGCCCGCCGGACGTTGTCGTAGGTGACCAGCTCGCCGGTCTCCAGGATCACCTTGAGATGTGCGTCACCCGCGGCCTCGCGGATCGCGGCGATCTCGTCGAAGACCAGCGCGTACCGCCCGGACAGGAAGGCGCCGCGGTCGATCACCATGTCGACCTCGTCGGCACCGGCCGCGACCGCGTCCTTGGTGTCCTGGACCTTGATCGGCAGGCTGGAACGCCCGCTGGGGAAGGCGGTCGCGACACTCGCGACGTTGATCCCGGAGCCCTCCAGCTCGCGCTTCGCGGTGGCGACCAGGTCCGGGTACACACAGACCGCGGCCACCTGCGGCGCGCTAGGGTCGGCCGGGTCGGGCCGTTTCGCCTTCGCACACAGGGCTCGCACCTTGCCGGGGGTGTCCTGGCCCTCGAGCGTGGTCAGGTCGATCATCGAGATCGCCAGGTCCAGCGCGTACTGCTTCGCGCTGGTCTTGATCGACCGGGTGCTCAGGGTGGCGGCGCGGGCCTCGGCGCCGACCTGGTCGACCCCCGGCAGCCCGAGCAGGAACCGCCGCAGCCGATCCTCGGAGGACGTCACGTCGGCCAAGGTGTCGACGCCGCTGTCGAGTGTGGTCACCCAACGCAGTCTAGTGCCGATTCTGAGGGGCGGTTACTTTGTGCTGGTGAAGTCGAAATCGCCGGAGAGCGAGCAGTACCTGTCCGCGTCGAACCGGATCACCGGGACCATCGTGCTGGTGATCGGGGCTCTCGGCCTGCTCGACGTGGTCCTGGAGTGGCGGACCGCCACCGGGCTGCTGGTCGGCAGCATCATCGGCATCTTCATGGTGCTGGCCTACGCCGGCCTGGTCCGGCCGTCGGTGACGCTGGACCCGGACCACCTGCTGCTCCGCAACCACCTGCGCGACTACCGGATCCCGTGGTCGAAGGTGACCGGCGCCGACGTCACCGACCTGCTCCGGGTGCACACCGAGGCGAACCGCTACCGCGCGGCCGGCGTCCAACTGGTCATGCGCGATCTTCGCAAGCAACGGGTCGGCGGCCGCAAGCTCGCCGCGGACAGCTCGATCTCCAAGGCCGACGTCGTGGTCAACCGCATCGAGACGCATATGGAGCAGTACGCCGGGACGTCCGGAGGCGACGTGGTCACCGCCTGGGCCCGGCCGGAGCTGATCGTGCTCGGCGTGCTCGCGGTGACCGCGATCGTCGCGGCGATCGTCCGCTGACCCGCTTGCTGACCCGACGGACGTTCTTCCGTACCGGTGCCGCCGCGGCGATCACCGGTGCCGTCGCGGTGACCGCTCTCGAGACCGGTGCCGTGCCCGGTCGTGGCCGGGTGCACGAGCTGCTCGGGCTCGCCGGCCCGGACGGCGTGGTACCCGACGTACCGGCCGGTCCGGTGGTGTCGGGGACCTTCGCGTCCCGTGCCCGGCGTACCGAGGTGGGCTACAGCATCGTCTACCCGCACGGGTACGCCGCCGGCGCCCGGCTGCCGGTGGTGCTCGCGCTGCACGGCCGGGGCGGAGACCATCGCTCGGCGGTCAACGATCTCGGAACGGACCACTTCCTGTCCGCCGCGGTCCGCTCCGGTACGCCGGCGTTCGCAATCGCCACGGTCGACGGCGGCACCGACAGCTACTGGCACCGCCGCGCTGACGGCACCGACCCCGGGGCGATGATCGAGCAGGAACTCTTTCCGTTGCTGGCGGCCCGTGGCCTGAACACCCGCAGGTACGGCGTTCTCGGCTGGTCGATGGGCGGGTACGGCGCACTGCTCCAGGTGTTGCAGCGCAAGGTCCCACCGGTCGCGGCCGGCGCGATGAGCCCGGCGCTCTGGCACCGGTACGCCGACGTACAGCCGGGGGCGTTCGACGGCATCGCGGACTTCGACCGCAACCAGGTCCTCGGCCGGGCGAGCGGCTTCCGGGACGTCGCGGTCCGGATCGACTGCGGACGCGACGACCCGTTCGCGGGGGCGGCCCACGACCTGCGGGCGGAGCTGCACGCGGACGGCGGGCAGCAGCCCGGACTGCACACCGGCGGCTACTGGCGGCGCATGCTGCCTGACCAACTGCGATTCCTGGGGACGAAACTCGTCGGCTGAACGGAACTGTGGCGCGAATCGCCGCGTCAGAGCCCGTGATCCAGCCCTGGTGAACCCCTGTACACCCCAGGATTGGTCCACAAGTCCCTTAGAACATCGAGAGTGGAGCTCATGGTCAACCTCTCCCGTACCACCCTGCGTGGTTTCGCAGCGGTCGGTGCCCTGGCCGGTTTCGCGGCACTGGCGCTGCCGAACGCGCAAGCCGCTCAGACCTCCAGCACGAGCACGACGGCCGCTGCCGTCACCCCGGCGGGCCCGGTCGACAGCACCGCGAAGGCGATCGGCCAGCCGCCGGCCGGCGAGCTGCTGACCACGAAGTCGTCGCTGACGAACGTCGTGCGCTACAACCGGATCTACAAGACGGGTCCGATCACCCCGTCGAAGTGCAAGGAGGTGAACGTCTCCCTGCGCACCGCCGCGGGCGTCCAGGCGTACGTCTCCCAGCTGGACCGCTGCATCTACGCCGCGTGGGCGCTGCCGCTGAAGCAGGCGGGTGCGGCGTACAAGTCGGCCCCGAAGCTGGTCTTCACCACCTCGTCCCGGGTCAACTCGGCCTGTGGCCTGGACACCAGCGGCCGCGCGTTCATGTGCGCCGCGGGCGGCAAGTCGTACATCTACTTCCCGGTCAGCCCGGTGATCAGCTACTGGAAGCAGAACCCGACCTTCGCGCGGGCGTACGCGTCGTTCACGATCGCGCACGAGTACGGTCACCACGTCCAGTGGCTGACCGGCATCCTGAACGCCTCGTGGCAGCGTCAGACCTCGTTCAGCACCAGCGCCGCGCAGCTCGAGGAGAGCCGTCGTCGTGAGCTGCAGGCGTCCTGCTTCGGCACGGCCGTCCTCGGCTCGAACAAGCGGTACTACCCGTGGAGCGGCGGCCTGATGACGCAGCTCAACAACGTCGTCACGCACAGCGGCGACCAGCCGGGCTACCCGCGGGACCACGGCTCGCTGAAGAACCACGCCTTCTGGTCGACGATGGGCTTCAACGCGAAGCACACCTACACGGTCGCGGGCAACTGCAACACCTTCAACGCCTCGTCGGCGTACGTCGCCTGATCAAGCGGACGTTTACGTCGTAACTCAGCCGCCCGGTACGCGTTGGCGTACCGGGCGGCTGTTGCGTTTTGGCGACACCTGCACGATCTGCGACCGTGTGGTTACTTGTTCATGGTGCGCAGGCCCTAGAGTTCTGAGTCGATCGTCGAACGGCAGGAGTCACAGTGAACTACGACGAGTTCAACACCGAGTACGCGAAGGTGCTGGACAAGATCAAGAGCGGCCGGTCCACCTGGTCGGAGCTGTCCGGCCACGTCACCCGGCTGCGTCAGGCGACCGTGGGGATCACCACGCCGGTCGAGCGCACCCAGGTCGACCACGACCTCGCCGCGCTCAGCCAGATGGTGGACATGTCCCGGCGCACCAACGACAAGGAAGACGTCTGGACGGTCACGTCCGACGCGATCCGCAAGGCCAGCAGCCAGGAGGGTACGGTCGCCGACCGGATCGCCCGGATCGAGGCCGCCATCAACGACATCTCCGCCCTGGCGAACCGGAACCCGGACGAGCGGGACGCGCTGATGCAGTCCACCAGCACGCTCCGCATCCTGCACTCGTCGCTGCAGAGCTCCCTGCACGCCGAGCAGGCCGAGGCAGCCGCGGCTGCCCGCTGAAGCCCGGAACCACCCGCCAGGTGTTCCGAGCTAGATACCTGCCGCGGCAGCCAGATCGGTCTTGATGGCTGCCAACGCGTCCGCTGCCTGCGTGCGCGCGCCGGCGACATCGGTCGTCACCGGCACCACCACCTCGAGGTAGCACTTGAGCTTCGGCTCCGTACCCGAAGGGCGCACGACCACGCGTGCGCCGTCGGACAGGGTGTAGCGCAGCCCGTCCGTCGGGGGCAACGACGCGGACCCCTGACCGAGGTCGTCGATCCGCTCCACGCTGTACGCACCCAGCCGCGTCGGCGGGGTCGCGCGCAACCGATCCATCGCCTGCGCGATCAGCGACAGGTCCTCGACCCGCGCCGACAACTGGTCGGTCGCGTGCAGGCCGTGCTTGACCGCGAGATCGTCCAGCAGATCCACCAGCGTCCGCCCGGCCGCCTTCGCCTGGGCCGCGAGCTGCAGCACCCGGACCAGTGTCGACACGCCGTCCTTGTCCTTCACGGCCGCCGGGTCCACGCAGTACCCGAGCGCCTCCTCGTACCCGAAGACCAGCTCCGGGACCCGGCCGATCCACTTGAACCCGGTCAGAGTCTCGACGTACCGGACGCCGTACGACGCGGCGATCTTGCCGAGCAGTGACGACGAGACGATCGAGCACGCCGCGACCCCTTCGGAGCCGGGCAGCAGGAACTCGCCGAGCAGACTGCCCAGCTCGTCGCCGCGGAGCATCCGCCAGCCGTTCACATCCGGGACCGCCACCGCGCAGCGGTCCGCGTCCGGGTCGTTCGCGACCGCGATGTCGGCGCCGATCTCTCGGGCGAGATCCAGCGCGGCGTCGATCGCGCCGGGCTCCTCCGGGTTCGGGAACGAGACGGTCGGGAAGTCCGGGTCCGGGTCGGCTTGCGACGCCACCACCTGCGGTACGGCGAACCCGGCGCGGGCGACCGCCTGCTCGACCAGGGTCCGGCCGACGCCGTGCAGCGGGGTGTAGGCGACCTTCAGGTCCCGCGGGGCGTCCTCGGGCACCAGGCCGGCGATCCGGTCCAGGTACGCGTCCAGCAGGTCGTCCCCGGCGGTCTGCCAGTCGTCGCCGCGGGGTACGTCGGCGAGCGGGCCGACCGCGGCGATGGCGGCCGCGATCTCCGCGTCGGCGGGCGGCACGATCTGCGAGCCGTCGCCCAGGTAGACCTTGTAGCCGTTGTCCTGCGGCGGGTTGTGGGACGCGGTCACGACCACACCGGCGACCGCGTGCAAGTGCCGGATCCCGAAGGCGACCACCGGTGTCGGTGCGGGGCGGTCCAGCAGTACGGCGTCCAGCCCGGCGCCGCGGATCACGGCCGCGGTGTCCTGCGCGAACACGTCCGACTTGTGGCGGGCGTCGTACCCGATCAGCACCGGGCCGTCGGTCAGGCCTTTCGCCTTGAGGTACGCCGCTAGTCCGGCGGCGGCGCGGATCACCACCACCCGGTTCATCCGGTTCGGTCCGGCGCCGACGGCACCGCGCAGGCCCGCCGTACCGAACTCCAGGGTGCCGTCGAACCGGTCCGCCAGCTCTGCTGTGTCTCCGGCCGCGAGGAGCTCGGTCAGCTCGGCACGCGTGTCGGGGTCGGGGTCCTCGCGCAGCCAGGCTTCGGCGGCTGCCTTCAGGTCATCTGTCACACGGGCACTCTAATGACCCGACGACTGGCACGGACGGGACCGGATGTCCGCCACGTAGTCGTCGGGGGCGCCGGCCGCTTCTGCGGCCTCGGCCAGGATGCCCAGGTAGCGGGCCGACGGCAGGCCGCCCTCGTACGCGTTCAGCACGTACATCCAGGCCAGCTGCTCGCCGTCCAGGGTCTGCACCCGGACCTGGATCTTGCTGTACACGCCCTGGTCGATGGCTTCCCACTCGTCGAGGCGCTCGACGTCCTTCGGGTGCACGTCGTACAGCGCCACGAAGACCTGGTTGGCGGGGTCGGCCGGGTCCTCGACCACGGTCGCCATCGCGCCCTCCCAGCCGAGCTCCTCACCGCCGAAGGTGAGCCGCCAGCCGGTGATCCAGCCGGTCCCGCGCAGGGGCGAGTACGGGCACCGCTCGGCCATCAGGTTCGGGTCCAGATTCGACGCAAACGCGGCGTACAGGGTCACGGAAAAACAGGATACGGAACAATGGCCTCTCGTGGCGCGAGTTGTGATCATCGGAGGCGGTCCAGGCGGGTACGAAGCGGCCAGTGCGGCCGCGCAGCTCGGGGCGGAGGTGACGGTCGTCGATTCCGACGGGATCGGCGGTTCGGCCGTGCTCACCGACTGCGTACCGAGCAAAACCCTGATAGCCACCGCGGAGGTGATGACCGAGGTGGAGGAGGCCGGCGAGCTCGGGGTCCGGCTGGACGACGGCGACGACGATCCGGCGAACTCTGTGCGTGTCGATCTCTCCGTCGTCAACAAACGGGTGAAGGCGCTGGCCGCCGCCCAGTCCTCGGGGATCAGCCGCCGGCTGGACCGGGACAAGGTGCGGGTGATCCAGGGCCGGGGCCGGATGGACGGCCCGGAGACCGTCGTGGTGGGTGACGAGCGGCTGGACGCCGACGTCGTCCTGATCGCCACCGGGGCAAGGCCTCGCATCCTCAAGGGGTCCGAGCCGGACGGCGAGCGGATCCTCACCTGGGAGCAGGTCTACGAGCTCTCCGAACTGCCCGAGCGGCTGATCGTGGTCGGGTCCGGTGTCACCGGCGCGGAGTTCGCCAGCGCGTACGACGCGCTCGGGAGCGACGTCGTACTCGTGTCCTCCCGGGACCGGGTGCTGCCCGGGGAGGACGCGGACGCCGCGGCCGTGCTGGAGGACGTGTTCAAGCGGCGCGGTCTGACCGTGCTGAGCAAGTCCCGGGCCGAGTCCGTGAAGCGACACGGCGACGGGGTCGTGGTGACGCTGACCGACGGGCGGAAGGTCGAGGGTTCGCACGCGCTGCTCGCGGTCGGGTCGCTGCCGAACACCGACGACATGAATCTCCTCGAGTCGGGCGTGTCGCTCACCGACGGCGGGTTCGTCCAGGTCGACCGGGTGTCCCGGACCACGGCCCGCGGGGTCTACGCGGCCGGCGACTGCACCGGCGTACTGATGCTCGCCTCGGTGGCCGCGATGCAGGGCCGGATCGCGATGGCACACGCGCTCGGCGACGCCGTCACACCGTTGGACCAGTCAACGGTGTCCGCCAACGTCTTCACCGCCCCCGAGATCGCCACCGTCGGCCTCACCCAGGCGGTCGTCGACGCCGGCGGCAGCACCGCCCTGGTCGTCAAGGTCCCGCTCTCCGACAACGCCCGCGCCAAGATGCAAGGCGTCCGCGACGGCTTCGTCAAACTCTTCTGCCTCCCGAACACCGGCATCGTCGTCGGCGGGGTCGTGGTGGCCCCCCGAGCCAGCGAACTGATCCACCCGATCTCCCTTGCCGTGGGCACCCGCCTCACCGTCGACCAGGTAGCCCAGTCCTTCACCGTCTACCCCTCCATCTCCGGCTCCGTAGCCGAAGCAGCCCGCCGCCTCCACCTCCGCAACTAAAACTACGGCGGGGAAAGTACGGCGGGGAAAGTACGGCGGGGAAAGTAGCGTGTGGCGTGGTTGGGTGGTCCCAGGTGATGGGTCGCGTGAGCTCGAGGTGCTGATGCGCAGTTCGCGATCGGCGCCAGGCTTTGGACAGAAGGCGTCGTACGGCGTTTGGTCCGCCGCTGAACGGCTGTCGGACGAATAGCTCGGTGGTCGACCGACCGGCGCGGGACGGACTCGCGTCCACCTCCCGAACCAACCGGCCCGGTGCTGTGGCCCTGGCCGGTCCTCCACCGGGGAGAATAAGAATCGCGTACGACGGAGCCGGTGGATGTGCAGCGATCACACTGCACGTCAGACGAGCTGAAGGACGATCCTCCGCCCATCCCGCCAGCTCGTAGGGCCGGCGCCGCGCAGCAGGAAACCCGCGCTCAGCCGTCTGCCATGGGCAGGGCGGTCCGGCCGGGTTCACAATGCAACCGGCGTCCGGGGCAGACCTCGTATCTCAAACCTGCGAACTGCTGAAAACATCGAGTACGCCGGAAACGCCCCGGAGCGAAGGTTGTTTCCTGGCAGGCGGCACGACCTGTCGGAGGATGAGACCGCTCGGCACGTCGTACGTCGCACGTCGCACGTCGTCCGGAACAGCACCGTTCGGCGTTCGGCGCCTACCTGCGCGGTGAACGCGGCCTCGCCGGGACAAGATCCGCGCGGACGTCCAGCTGAGCTCCCCGGATTGACGTGGCCCACCACCACAGTGGCGAGTGCAGTTCGGGCTGGACGCGCACCTCATCGAGGAATACACCGCCCCAGCCGCGCAGGTTGAGCAGTACGCCGGAGCCATCCGGAGGCGATGGCAGCGAGCAGTGCGCGGGCCGCGTCGCCGTACACGGTATGCCTGCCTAAGGGGTTGTCAAGTGATACTGTCATCTCTCAGGACATCGGTAACAGTTTTTGATCGGGACATCGGTGACGGTTCCGGCCGTCTTTGTGGTGACAGTTCGGCGGGGTCGGTGGGGTTGATGATGCTCGGGCCTGTCGACTGCGCTGGTGTCGAAGAACGA
>NZ_DASRVN010000073.1:0-5485 GCF_035655035.1 Kribbella sp.
GACGCGTTCGTGGCGCAGTACGACGCTGAGGGGAATCGGCGCTGGCTCAGGCAGTTCGGCGTATCTGGGGTGGTGGATGGCAGCTACTCGGTGGCCGTCGACGGGACGGACGTGTACGTCGGCGTTTACACGAAGGGCGCGGTTGGCTGTACGCCGGTCCGACGAGGTGTGGGGACTCGCGGCGGATCCCGCAGGCGGTGTCTGCCTCACCCGGTTCGCGGCCGGCGACTTCGTACGGATGTTGATCGGCGGCAAGGACATCGTGGTCGCCCGCGTGGACGGCGTACTGACCTGGCGCGACCAGTTCGGGACCAGCGGGAACGGCACGGGCGCCGGGATCGCTGTGGACACAGGCGGTTCGGTGTACGTCCGCGGGTTCACGGACGGCGCGCTCGAGACGCCGCTCGGAAGTTCGACGGGGTACTGGCGCACTCGCCGGATCACACGCAGAGCTGGACGCGGCAGTTCGGCAACGCGCACGACAATGCTGCGGACGCTTGTGCGGAAGCGAACCTGTATCTCACCACAGGGTGTGGACGGCGTGCAGTTGTGTGGGCTGACCGGAACTGATGTGTCCCTGACCAGCTTCACCACTGACGGGACGAGCAAACCTCCCTGAAACGTTTGGTGGGCTCCACGACCGCGTTCCGGCCGGGCGAGTCACGGCCGGACAACCACCTGACAGTCGGGGAGCCCGCTGAACACCTCATCACGTTCCGTACCCGAAGCACAACTCGTTCAGCCGTTTGTCTTTTGATTTCGGCAAAGTGCCTTATGCAGTTGCCTTTTGCAGATGCACGTGCACGAGATTCAGCGTGCGATGCAGGTTTTCAGGTGGTCGTTGACGATGCCGGTAGCCTGCATCAGCGCGTACGCCGTGGTCGGTCCGACGAACACGAAGCCGTGCTTCTTCAGCGCCTTCGACATCGCGATCGACTCCGGGGTCGTGGCCGGTACGTCGGCGAGCGTCTTGGGGATCTTGTGCTTCGCGGGCCGGAACGACCAGAGCAGTTCGGTGAACTCGCCGTCGGCCAGGTCGAGCAGGGCGCGGGCGTTCGAGATCGTCGCGTTGATCTTCAATCGGTTCCGGACGATGCCCGGGTCAGCCATCAGCCGGTCGAAGTCGGCGTCGCCGTACTTCGCGATCGCCTCCGGGTCGAACTGCGCGAACGCGGCCCGGAAGTTCTCCCGCTTGCGCAGGATCGTGATCCACGACAACCCCGACTGGAACCCTTCGAGCGTCATCCGCTCGAACAGCCCGACGTCGTTCCGGATCTCCTTGCCCCACTCGGTGTCGTGATACTCGACGTACTCCGGCGCGGACGTCGCCCACCCGCAACGCGGCTGCCCATCCG
Organism: Kribbella sp.; assembly: GCF_035655035.1. Classification (GTDB taxonomy): domain Bacteria; phylum Actinomycetota; class Actinomycetes; order Propionibacteriales; family Kribbellaceae; genus Kribbella. The sequence continues at coordinate 1,356 of NZ_DASRVN010000073.1, forward strand.
GACCCGTAACCGTCACCGAACCTCCTCCACCAGCCGCCGAAGCGAAACCCGCATCAACCCTTCGAACACCGGCCGCACAACCGGCCAGCACAACACCCCAACCCGCCCCAACGGCGGCACAACATCCTCCGCCCAGGTGAACCTACTACCCACCCGCCCGCCGTACTCCCGCGGCTCGATGGTGAATGTGCCGGTGCCGCGGATGAGTTTGCCGAGGTGTTTCACCGTGCATTCGCGCGGCGGATCCCAGTGCGTGATGACCATGTCGTCAGTGAACCCGACGCCACCGACAGAAGTCCGCGCCGCAACTCCCCCGCCGACGCCCGTACCGCCGTTCTCGGTTGCCCAGACCCGTGTGAACAGCATCCACCGCGACTGCCGCTCCCAGTCCATCACCACTGCCCACGCCGCTTCAGGCGCCAGCCCCAACTCCACCGACGCCACAGCGCGACAACCCCGCGAATCTCCCATCAGCTAGGCCGCTGATAGGCCCCTTCCCCCTCCTGCCCAGCCGGCGGCCAAAACCGCCACCCCTCCTCGCCCTCCGAGTCCCCCTCAGCCGACCCCGCCCCACCCTGCTCAGCCGCCTGCTGGCGTTCATCTGCCGGCGCCTGGTGCTGATTGCCCGACGGCTGATGCTGCTCAGCCGACTGCTCGCGCTGATCATCCGACTGCTCGTGTTGATTGATCGGCGACTGGTGTTGCTCTGCCGACTGCTGGAACTGCCCGGCGGACTGCTGGAGTTGATCCGCCTGCGGCTGGTGTTGCTCCGCCGACTGCTGGTACTGCCCCGCCGACTGTTGGTGTTGATCCGCCTGCGGCTGGTGCTGATCGGTCGGCGGCTGGTACTGATCGACCGGCGGTTGGTGGTGATCGGTCGGCGGTTGGTGTTGGTTGGTTGGCTGCTCGGTTTGGGCTGCCGGCTGCGCTGTCCAGTGCACAGCAGGAGGCTCAGCAGCGTCCCGACCGGAGGTACCGTCCGGCGCAGGCTCCGCCGGCTGCTGCAGCCGACCGGGGGCCGCCTGGTTGAGCTTCAGTTGGTCGTACTGCTGCGCCGGAGTGAGCGGTGCCAGCTGCGGCTGCGAGGGGTTCTGGTCCAGCTCCGGTTGCGACGGGCTCTGCCCCAGCTCCTGGTACGAGCCGTGGGTCGGCTGCTGGTACGAGTCGTCGGTCAGCTGCTGGTCAGAGTCCTGGAAGGGCTGATGGTAGGAGTCCTGAGACGGCTGGTGTGGGGAGTCCTGAGGCGTCTGGTGCGAGGAGTCCTGTGAAGGCTGGTGGTAAGAGTCTTGGGACGGCTGCTGGTAGAAGTCCTGGGGCAGTTGGTGCGAGGAATTCTGGGGCGGCTGGTGAGCTGCCTGCGACTGCTGGTGGGCTGCTTGTGACTGCTGCTCGTCCTCTGCGGGTTGGGCGAGCCCCTGTGCTGGCGGCTGTTGCGTGGGGAGCGGTTCTTGAGGGGCTGGGGTTCGTCGTGGGGTGACGGGCTGCGATTGTGCTTCCAGTACGGCGCGGGCCTCGGCCTGGAGGCGCTCGTACTCCTCAGCAGCAGCCTGGCTAGCCCGCGGCAGCTCCCGCGTCTGCGGCTCATCCTCCGCATCTCCACCCGCACCACCATGCGCAACACCAGCAGCCACCGCACCAGCACCAGTTCCAGCTGCCACTGCGGTAGCAGCCGTACCAGCGTCCGCTCCGGGAGCGGCCGTACCAGCGCCTGCTCCACCAGCCGCTTCAGCAGCCGCGGCACCAGCACCCGCGCCACGAGCCGTCGTACCAGCGTCCGCTCCCGGAGCTGCTGTACCGGCGCCTGCTCCGTCAGCCGCTTCGGGAGTCGCGGTGCTGCTACCTGGCGTACCTGCGTCCGTCGTACCAGCCTCTGCCGCACCAGCTCCGGCCGTACCACCGTCTGCTGCTGGAGCGGTGCCTGGTGCGTCCGGTGTGCCTGGGGTGGTCGCCGCGCCCGCCGCACCGTTACCCGTCGTGCCGGGGCCTGCGCTGTGGATCGGGTTGGCATGTGCCGTGCCCGTCGCGGAGGTCGGGTCGGACGCAGGTGCTGCCGACCGCGAGGTCGGGTCGGCGATCTCGGCGCCTTCCCCGGAGATCACGCCGGCGGCCGCGGCGGGCTCGTCGGAGGAGGTGTGCCTGTCCGAGGCGGTGGGCTCGCCCGAGGGGGTAGGTCCGTCGTTGGAGGTGGGCCGGTCCGACGACGTGAGCTCCTCCGAGGACCTGAGCTCGTCCGAGGACCTGAGCTCGTCCGAGGACCTGAGCTCGTCCGAGGACCTGAGCTCGTCCGAGGACCTGAGCTCGTCCGAGGACGTGAGCTCGGCGGAGGAGATGTGCGCCCCCGAGGACTTGAGTTCGTCGGAGGACGTGAGTTCGTCGGACGGGGTGGGCTCGGCGGAGGCGGTGCGAGCGTCCGCGGACGCGAGTTCGTCGGACGGGGTGGGCTCGGCGGAGGACGTAGGCCCCTCGGCGGAGGGGGTGGGCTCGTCCGAGGACGTGGGGTCTTCGGGCGAGGTGGGGTTTGGGAAGTTGCCGCCTACGAGGATTGGCTGGTGGGGGCCGGTGTCTTCGAGGGCCGAGGGTTCGTAGGGGGCCGAGGTGAAGCCGTGGCCCTCGGGGGAGTCGACGATGGGGGCTACGGCGCGTTCGAGGTCGGCGATGCGGCGGTCGCGTTCGGCGACTTCCTTGGCGATCCGTTCGAGCAGGGTGTCGACCTCGTCCATCCGGTAGCCGCGGACGCCGACGGCGAACCTCGCGGACTCGATGTCGGTCGAGGTCAGCGCCTGCCGGGCCGGTACGGTCATGTCCGGACGGTCGTCGTACGCCGTACTCATGGCACCCCAACGACCCGAGGCCACCACCGCGACAGCCCCGATCAACAGCACCACGATCAGCCCGAAGAACCACATCACGGGTCCGATCGTGCCATGCCGCCCGAGTCAACCGCACAAACACCCAGGGATTCAGCTCCCGTCGGACCCGAGCGGGTGCACCCTGGATGAGCCTTCGACGTCGGCTTCGGCGGCGTCGGCGGCGTCCGCGGCGGCGGCGTCGGCCAGTTCGCCGGCCTTGACGATGTAGCTGATCGCCTCGTCGACGTCGTCGGTGACCACGAACATGTCCAGGTCGGCGGCCGAGATCTTGCCGTCCTCGAGCATCGTGGTGCGCAGCCAGTCGACCAGGCCGCCCCAGTACGACGTACCGAACAGCACGACCGGGAACGACGTGACCTTGCGGGTCTGGGCCAGCGTGAGCGCCTCGAACAGCTCGTCCAGCGTGCCGAACCCGCCCGGCATCACGATGAACCCCTGCGCGTACTTCACGAACATCGTCTTCCGGGTGAAGAAGTACCGGAAGTTCATCCCGATGTCGACCCACTCGTTCAGGCCGTTCTCGAAGGGCAGCTCGATGCCGAGGCCGACCGACACGCCGCCGGCCTCGGAGGCGCCCTTGTTCGCGGCCTCCATCACGCCCGGCCCGCCGCCGGTGATGACGGCGTACCCGGCACCGACCAGTTTCCGGCCGACCTCCTCGGCGGCGACGTACATCGGGTCGTCCGGCTTCGTCCGCGCCGACCCGAACACGCTGATCGCGGACCCGAGCTCGGCCAGCATCCCGAATCCCTCGATGAACTCCGACTGGATCCGCAGCACCCGCCACGGGTCGGTGTGCACCCAGTCCGACGGCCCGCGGCTGTCCAGCAGCCGCTGCTCGGAGGTGGAGTGCTGCACCTGCTTGCGCCGCATCACGACCGGCCCGCGCTGCTGCTGGCCGACCGGACGGTCGGGGTGGATCGATGGTTCTGACATGCCTCCAGATTATGGCCTGCCCTGGAACCCGGCCCGCTCAGGCGCGGCCCGTCAACCAACTCCTCAACCGCTGTTCACACAGCTCGATCTCCGCCTCCGGCACGAACTCGTCCTGTTTGTGCGCGTACAGCGGGTCACCCGGTCCGTAGTTCACCGCCGGTACGCCGAGCAGCGTGAACCGCGCCACATCCGTCCACCCGAACTTCGGCTGCGGCTCCCCGCCCACCACCTGGAGGAACGCCGCCGCGGCCGGCCGTTCCAGCCCGGGCAGTCCGCCGGGCGCCGAGTCCGTGACGACCACGTCGTACCCCTCGAACACCTCGC
>NZ_DASRVN010000074.1:0-8969 GCF_035655035.1 Kribbella sp.
CCTAACCCCTCACGCATCCCACCCACCCCGCGAATCCCAACCCCAGCACCCGGCCGGACCAGCTCTTTTTCCATCCGGCACACCCGCCGTGGCGCGCGCTGTTCTCAGCAGGTTCTTCGCGCCGGTCGGCGCGGGTGGTGAGGCGGGGGTGGACCGTCGGTCTCCGGATGGTCATCCGGTTGTCCGCCGTTGGTTGCCGGAGAGCGTCTAGATTGTTCGGGTGCTGCGCAAGCTGCTGATCGGCGTGGCGGTGATTGCCACGCTGGTGGCAGGGGTGGGCACCGCACGACTGGTTCTTCCGTGGACCGATCCCACCCGCGGCGTACCGAAACAGCTCGCGTTCCTGCGCGCCGAGATCGAGCACGGCGCCGACCGAAACGCGCAGAAACTGTTTCCGGAAGGGTATTTCTTCCTGAACGTGCTGTACGGCCTCAGCTGGGTACAGGTCGGCGTCAGCGATCCGAAACAGGCAGCCGACGCGACGCTGCAGGTCCGCTGGGCGCTCGATCGACTCGACTCCCCGGAAGGCACCGCGCCGTTCGACCAGTCGCTGCAACCGCGGTACGGCATCTTCTACGCCGGCTGGACGAACTGGCTGCTCGGCGGGCTGATCGCCCTCGGGCAGGCGGACGCGGACGAGCGCTCCCGGTTCACCAGCGACTCGGTCGCGATCGCCACCGCTTTCCGAACCGCGGAAACACCGTTTCTGCCGGCCCACCCCGGTCAGGCATGGCCGGTCGACTCGGTCGTCGCGATCGCCTCGCTCCGGCTGTACGACGCCGTGGTCGCGCCGCGCTTCGGGCAGTTCGCGCGGAACTGGGTGACGAGCATGAAGACCAAGCTCGACCCGGCAACCGGGCTGCTGCCGCACCAGGTCGTGCCACATGTGACCGGGGCGCGCGGCTCGTCGCAAGCCATGATCCAGCGTTTTCTCGTCGACATCGATCCGACGTTCGCGCGAGCGCAGTACCAGCTGTTCAAGGACAAGTTCGTCACCGGCCTGGGCGTTCGCGAGTACCCGAAAGGCAGCGCGGGACCAGGCGACGTGGACTCCGGTCCGCTCGTCCTCGGAATGAGTCTTTCCGCAACCGTTGTCGGGATGGGCGCGGCGCGGGCACATCACGATTCCCTCGGAAACCGGCTTTCGCGGACCGGTGAACTGGTCGGCCTGCCGTTCAGCGGGTTGAAGACGAAGCGGTACCTGTTCGGCGCGGTCCCGATCGGGGACGCGTTCCTGGCCTGGTCGACCTCCGCGCGGCCGCTGGTCGCGACCGACCAGCCGGCCATCGAGAGCTCGTCCGGTTGGTGGCGCCTTCCATGGTTGGTCCTGCTGTGGTTACCCGCGCTGCTCCTGTGGGGAGCGCTCCGCCTCAGACACCGCGGCCGAAGACGGAAGCGAGCGCATTGAGCTTGCTCGGCGGGTCCCTCGATCGCCGTCGCTTAGGCTAGGGCCGTGCAACGGATCTCGTCGCGGAATGCTCGGTTTCAGGTGTGGCAGGCGTCGCTGACCAACCGGTCCAAGCGGCAGCGGTCCGGCGAGTTCCTGGTCCAGGGCGTGCGGCCGATTTCGGTTGCCGTGGACAACGGTTGGCCGGTGCACACACTGATTCATGACGCTTCCCGGCCCTTGTCCCGCTGGGCCTCGGAGCTCATGCAGCGGTTGCCAGAGGTCGAGCGTGTCGCGATGGCGCCCGAACTGCTGGCCGAGCTCGGCGAGAAGGACGACCCCGAGCTGATCGCCGTACTCGAGCTGCCCGCCGACGACCTGGAACGGATCCCGGTCGGGCCGGACTTCCTCGGGGTGGTGTTCGACCGGCCGACCGGGCCGGGAAACATCGGCTCGATCATCCGGTCCGCGGACGCGTTCGGCGCCGACGGCGTGATCGTCACCGGGCACGCCGCCGACGTGTACGACCCGAAGGCGGTCCGCGCGACGACGGGATCGCTGTTCGCGGTTCCCGCCGTGCGCGCGCCTTCGCATCGCGAGGTCCTCGACTGGGTACGCCGGTCGCCGGTCGTGGTGGTCGGCACCGACGAGCACGGCAGCACCGACGTCTACGACTTCGACTTCACCCAGCCGGTGCTGCTGCTGATCGGCAACGAGACGGCCGGGCTCAGTACGGCGTGGCGGGAGGCGGCCGACCACCTGGTACGGATCCCGATCACCGGCTCGGCCAGCTCGCTCAACGCCGCCAACGCCGCGACCGCGGTGCTGTACGAGATCTCGCGGCAGCGCTCAGCGGGCGCTTGAGCACTCTGCGTCGCACCGAGTGCCCCGCAGTAGGCGCAGGGTGCTCAAGCGCCCTCTCACGCCCTACACAGTAGTTCGCCGTGCAGGATCGAGACCCAGCTGTCGGCACCGGCCGTCCAGGTCTGCCAGGCCTGTGAGATCGCGGTCAGGGTCTCCTCCGGTACGCCGGCCGCGCGCGCCTGGTCCGCGAGCGCGGACTTCAGGATCCGGTCGGCCCACATACCGCCCCAGAACGCACGGTCTTCCGGGTTCGTGAACGCCCAGGTGGAGGTGGTTGCGTCCACCTGCTCGAAGCCGGCCGCGTGCGCCCACGCGAGCAGGCGGCGTCCGGCGTCCGGCTCGCCCCGGTTGGCGCGGGCCATCCGCTGGTACAGGTCCATCCACTCGTCGAGCTCCGGCAGCGCCGGGTACCAGACGAAACCGTGGTAATCGGAGTCGCGGACCGCGACGATCCCGCCCGGTTTGCACACCCGGCGCATCTCGCGCAGCGCCTGCACCGGATCGGCCACGTGCTGCAGCACCTGGTGCGCGTGGACGACGTCGTACGTGTCGTCCGGCAGGTCCAGCGCGTGGACGTCGCCGACCACGAACTCCACGTCGACATCGACGTTTTCAAACGCTTTCCGGGTGATGTCCAGCGCGGCGGCGTTCGCCTCGAGCGCGGTGGTCCGGCCGGGCTCGACCAGGCGGGCCAGGTCGGCGGTGATGGTTCCCGGACCGGCGCCGACGTCGAGCAGCGACATTCCGGGACGCAGGTGCGGCAGCAGGTATCCGGCGGAGTTCTCCGCGGTCCGCCAGCGGTGCGATCGCAGTACCGACTCGTGATGGCCGTGCGTGTACACGTTGTTCATCCCAGGCTCCTTTGCCCTCGTCAACAGTGTTCACGCTAGCGCAGAGTCTTGCTTTATGAGACATATCGTCTCACTATGCGAGCAGTTCGTGATGGCCGAATATGGCCGGACGAACCCGCCGGTCGCAGGCGAACCTTGAGGAAACCCACCGAGGAGGACAGAGATGCTGGCGAAGGTGTTTCCGATCAGGCTCAAGGACGGCAACCAGGCCGCGGCCGAGGCGATCGTGCAGGAGTTCGGGCCGCGCGGGCCGGGCGTCGAGGAGGGAACGCTGTCGTTCCGGGTGTACCGGGACCCGGCGACGCCCGACTATCTGTTGTTCGTCGAGCACTTCGCGGACCAGGCGGCGTACGACGCGCACACTGGGTCGGCGGCGTACCAGGAGTTGATCGCCGGGCGGTTCGCGGAGCTGATCGTCGAGTTCGTCGAGATCGACCACGAACTCCTGGTCAGCCTGTGAGCGCGTCGGCGCGGCGGTTGCGGGAGTTGCACGCGCAGCCGCCGCTGGTGCTGCCGAACGCGTGGGACGCGGGCTCGGCCCGGGCGATCGCCGCCGCCGGCGCGCAGGCGATCGCGACCACGAGCGCCGGGGTGGCTTGGGCGCATGGGGTTGACGATGCGGGCGGGCTGGACCTGGCGACGGCGGTGGCGACGGTACGGGCGGTGTGTGCGGCGGTCGACGTACCGGTGACGGCTGATGTCGAGGCCGGGTACGGCGATGTGGCGCGGACCGTGCGGGAGGTTGTCGAGGCGGGTGCCGCTGGGGTGAATCTGGAGGACAGTACGGCGCGGGTGCTGGACGACCCGATGGTGCATGCCGAGCGGATCCGCGCGGCACGGGTTGCCGGGGGCAACGAGTTGGTGATCAATGCGCGGATCGACACGTACCTGTACGGCGATCGGACCGGAACGATCGAGCGGGCGAAGATCTACGCCGACGCGGGTGCGGATGTGCTGTTCGTGCCCGGCGTGGTCGACGTACCCACGATCGCCGAACTCGTGAAGGGATCACCGCTCCCGCTGAACGTGATGGTCGGGCCGGGCGCGCCGTCCGTCCGGGAACTCGCGGAGATCGGCGTGGTGCGGATCAGCGTTGGGCCGGCCATCACCGGTGCGGCGTACGCGCTGGCTGCGGCGGCTGCGACTGAGCTACTCACGCTCGGCACGTACGAAACGCTTGCTCAGGCGTAGGACGATCTCCCGGGCGGGCCCTGCGCCGGTGATGGGCACGAGGGATCGGAGGAGAGCGTCGGGGTCCTCCCCGGCTTCGAGGATGATGTTGCCGTTGGCAACTTGCAGCGCCAGCGGGCCGACCAGGTCCGCGGTGGTGAGCGCCTCGGGGCCGGGGAAGGCGTGCGTCAGGCCGTGGGTCAGACCCGGGACCGGTACGCCGTACACCTCGACAAGCTTGTGCAGGGCGTCTGTCGCGTCCGCCGCTGACAGCCGGTCCCGGACAACCGCCTGAACAGCAACCTCGAACGGCCCCCACACCCCCGGAACCCGTCCCCCGACGACCAACGACCTGAAGACAGGATCGACCGCGGCCGGCGCAGGTGGTGTGTCGGTGCTGGTGAGGTGGGCGGCGTGGTCTACTACGTGGATGATGCCTTCCCAGAACGGGAGGTGGGCGCGTAGCAGGAGGTGGTCGGCCGCGGCCGGGCCGAGCTCGAGCATGCCCGGCTCGCCGTCGAGCGAGATCACTCGGCGGTACACCCCGTCCTCGACCGACTCGACGCCCGGGATCGCCCGGTCGGCGAGGAACGTGCTCATCGCCTCCCAGTCGTACGGCGACGTGAACGGCAACCGCAGTACCAGACCGCCGTCCGCGGCGAGCCGGTCGCCGCGGCGCCGACGGTCGCGGAGGTCCCGCGGGGACGCCCGGAAGGTCTCCCGCATCGCGCGGTTGAACTGCCGCAGGCTCCCGAACCCGGACGCGAACGCGACCTCCGCGATCCCGAGATCGGTGTCGTCCAGCAGCCGGCGCGCGAAATGCGCCCGCCGGGACCGCGCGAACTGGTCCGGCGTCGCGCCGAGATGCTCGTGGAACAACCGTCGCAACTGCCGCACCGACAACCCGAGCCGCGCACCGAGCGCCGCCTCGCCGGACTCGTCCAGCAGCCCGGCGATGATCAGCTGCACCGCCCGGCAGACCAGCTCGGGCGCGGTGTCCGGGATGGTGCCGGCGACCCGGTACGGACGGCACCGCAGGCAGGCGCGATACCCGGCCGCCTCGGCCGCGGCGGGCAGCTCGAAGGTGCTCACGTTCTCCGCGAGCGGCTTCGCGCCGCAGCCCGGACGGCAGTAGATCCCGGTCGTCCGGACCGCCGAATAGGTCGTCACCGAAAACACGGTAGACACCCGCACCGACAGTTCCTGACACGCGCTTTACACCCGGTACGCGCGGTCGCGACTAAGGTACGGCGAGTGCATTCGAAACCGATGCTTGTCGTGGTGAGTGGTCCGCCCGGGACGGGGAAAACGACGCTGGCGCACCGGATCGCCGCCGCGATCGGCTGCCCGGCGATCTGCCGGGACGAGATCAAGGAGGGGATGGCGCACGCGACCCCGGGGTTCGTGCCGGGCCCCGGCGATCCGCTGACGATGCGGACCCTGTCGACGTTCTTCGACGTGATCGGCCTGCTGGTCGGCCGCGGTACGACGGTGGTCGCGGAGGCGGCGTTCCAGGACCGGCTGTGGAACCCGGGCCTGAGCCCGCTGCTCGGCCGCGCCGACCTCCGGATCGTGCACTGTACGACGACCGCCGAGGTCGCGCTCGCACGGATCACCGCGCGGACCGCGTCCGATCCGCGACGCGCGGCGCACGAGGACGCGAAGATCAGCCCGGACGCACGGATCCGTACGCACAACGCCTTCCAGCCGGTGGATCTCCCGGTGCCGTCGATCACGGTGGACACCAGCACCGAGCCGTCACTCGACCGGATCATGGCCTTCTTGTCGCGTCCAGGTGAGGTCGTGGTGGACTAGCGGCATGGGAATGCTGGAGGGGTTGACGACGGCGCATCTGGCGGACGCCTGCGTCCGGGCGGGGGTGCCCGTGCGTACGGTGTCTGTGACGGCGGTCGTCGGTGAACGTATCGCGGGGCGGGTGCTGCCTGCACAGCATGTGGGCAGTGTGGACGTGTTCCTGGAGGCGTTCGAGTCCGCGGCCGAGGGCGACGTACTCGTGGTGGACAACGGTGGCCGCCGGGACGAGGCCTGCGTCGGCGACCTGGTCGCGCTGGAGGCCGCGGCGGCCGGGGTCGCCGGGATCGTGATCTGGGGGCTGCACCGCGACACGGTCGACATCACCGCGATCGGGTTGCCGGTTTTCAGCCTCGGCGCACTGCCCACCGGCCCGCTGCGGCTCGACCCGCAGCCCGCCGATGCGTTGTCCACGGCAACGATCGGCGCCTGGACGGTGACCCGCGACGACGTCGTACTCGCGGATCAGGACGGCGCGATCTTCGTCCCCGCGAACCGCGTGGCCGAGCTGCAGTCGCTGGCCGAGTCGATCCGCGACACCGAACACCACCAGGCCGCCGAGATCCGAACCGGCCGCTCCCTCCGCACACAGGTCAGTTTCCCGGACTACCTGACGAAGCGAGCAGCCAACCCGTCCTTGACGTTCCGCCAACACCTACGATCCATCCACGGCGCGATCGAGGAGTGAGCCGCGGCTGATTTCTGTGCGGATGGCGGGGACTACTTCTTGTGACCAGCGGGTGAGTTGGGTGTCGTACGGGTCGGTGCCGTTGGGGAAGAGGGTGAAGCCGGTGGCGTTGTGGTTGAGGATGGCGTCGGTGAGTTCTTCGGTCCACTGGGACGGGGAGCCGCCGATCCAGCGGCCTTCGGCGTCGCGGGTTCGGCGGAGCGGGGTCGCGGTGATGGTGCCGGGGAAGTTGTAGATGGTGCCGATGTCGGACGGCTTGCGGCCGGCGGCGAGGGCTGCCTCGTCGATGATCGGGCGGGACCAGCGGTACCGGTCGCTGAGCCAGTCGGCGGCGTGGCCGGGGATCCAGCCGTCGGCGTGCCGGCCGGTGGCCGCGAGCGACTTCGGGCCGTTCGAGCCGGTCCAGATCAGGGGTGCCGGTACGGCGGCCGGGCGGAGCGCGCCGATCGGGTAGTGCTTGGTCGGCGCCGGCGTACCGCCGTCGGACAGCCCGTGGACGAGCTGCATCGCCTCCTCGAACGCCTCGACGGCCTGTGCCGGGCGGAGTTCCGGGACGCCCATCGTGGTGATCCGGTCCCACGCGCCGCCGGCGCCGAGGCCGAGGATGAAGCGGCCGCCGGACAGCGCGGCCAGCGAGGTCGCCGTACGGGCGAGCACCGGGGCGGGGCGTAGCGGCAGATTCGTGACGTTCACGAACGCCGACAGCCGTTCGGTCCGGCCGAGCAGGAAGGCGATCGCGGCGTACCCGTCGAGCATGTCCGGGACGTACGGGTGATCGGCCAGGCTGACGTGGTCGAGACCGTCGGCGTCCGCCTGCTGGGCGAGCCGCACGATCGCGGCCACGTCCCGCACCGAGTCCGGCGATCCGTATCCGAACCGCACGTTCATGACGACTCCTTCAAGTAGTTTGCTGTTCTAACTAGTTGTAGCACGGATACTTAGAACATCAAACTATTAGCTCAACGGACTATCATGGGCGGCATGGTGACGACGACGGCTGCCCGGGACGCGGACCTCGCGAGTGCGCTGGTGCAGACGATGCACCTGCTGCAGGATCTGCACGCCGAGACCAGCCGGCCGCTCGGCCTCACGTCGCAGCAGGCGCGGCTGCTCTGCGTACTGATCGCCGGACCGCAAGGGATGACCGACCTCAGCCGCATCCTGAGCATCGAACGCTCCAGCCTGACCAGCATGGTCGACCGGCTGGAACGCCGCAGCCTGGTCGCCCGCACCCCGATCCCCGGCGACCGCCGCGCCTTCCGGATCGAGCTCACCGCCGACGGCCTGAAACTCGCCCACGAGGTCCACGACGCGGTGGTCGACCGCATCAACACCCTCACTGCCGCCCTCCCCGCGACCACCCGCCGTACCGTCACGACCGCCCTGCAGTCCATCCTCGGATGACCTACCGGTACGTCGAACACGCCGGCGCCCGGATCGCCTACCGGGTCAGCGGTTCCGGGCCGGCGCTCGTACTGCTGAAGAACAACCGCCGCCCGCCGGACTACCCGGTCAGCGATTTCCTGGCCGAGCGGTTCCGGGTCTTCCAGCTGCACCCGATCGGCTTCGGCGCGAGCGACCGGCCGGACGTGTACGACTTCGGCTCGATCGGCGAGCAGGTACTCGCGGTCCTCGATCATGAAGGTGTTGATCGGTTGGGTGTCTGGGGGTTCTCGCAGACGGCCTGCATGGCAGCAATGGTCGCTCGCTCAACCGATCGCGCAGCCGCGCTGGCGATGGGTGGCGTCGTGCCGATCGGGATGCCGACCGACGGCGAGATGCGGCGGATGGAACGCGAACCACGGTTGCCGCGGCCGGCGCTGGAGTTCTGGCGGGCCTATCGGGCGTACGACTGGCATCACGAGCTCAGGTGCTACCCGGGGCGCCGGGTGGCGTACCTGGGTACGGCCGATCCGGCGATCCGCCGTTTCCGCAGGTTGCGGCCGGTCCTGGAAGGGATCGGCGTTGCCTACCTGGAGTTCGAGGGGCTGAACCACAGTACGTGTGGGTTGGGCGACGCGGCCGGGGACGGGCGCCGGCCAGACTCCCCGTGTCAGGCACGCGTCGCCCAGGAGGTGGTGGTCAGGATCGGCGGGGGCGCTGCAGCGTGAAGGACTCGAACTCGCGGAGCTCGCCGCCGGGGCCGAGGACGTCGTAGTACTTGACCTGCATCGTCGTGGAGCCGCCGGGGTGGCCG
>NZ_DASRVN010000075.1:0-14743 GCF_035655035.1 Kribbella sp.
TCCCGCGAATGCGACCGCGACCACGCAACCCCCTACGCGAAAACCGGCCGCACCAACCTCACCGGCCTCGTCCCCTACTGCGAATACCACCACATCATCAAAGACACCCCCACCTGGGGCTGGACCACCACACCCCACCCCGACGGCTCCATCACCCTCACCACCCCCACCGGCCACCGCTACACCACCGTCCCACCAGCACGCGGCCCCATCACACCCACACCACCAACACAGGCACAGGCACAAGCACAGGCACCGGCACAGGCACAGGCACCGGCACAGGCACCGGCACGGACACACGAACCACCGCCGTACTAACCACGAACCGCAACTTGGGCGGCACCGGCGACCAGGCGCTCGCCTCGGACCGGCGCAGTCAGAACAGCCACCCTCAGGTGCCCCGAGCCGACCGAGTGGTCGCGGCACCCGGGGCATCCGCAGATGCCGTTCTCCACCGCCCAGACGCAGTACCTGGGGCGTCCGGCGAGACTGCCCTCAGCTGGTCCCGGGTAACCAGGTGGTCGCACACCTCGGGACGTCCGAAGATGCTGCCCCTCAACTGCTCAGGACGACCGAGAGGTTGCACAACTCGAGGCGTCCGAAGATGCCGCCCCTCACCTGTACGGGGCTAACTGAGTGGTCGCAGCACTCGGGACGTCCGAGGACGCTTCCGCTCAACTGCTCCGCGATGACGGAGTAGTGGCAGCACTCCCGGGTGTCCGCACGCGGGCCCCTCCGCCCTGCGATGACTGAAGTGGTGCAGTACCGGGGAAGTCCGCAGATGCTTCCCTCAGCTGCTCCGCGATAACCGAGTAGTCGCAGCACCCCGGGGTGTCCGCAAACGGCGCCCGTCGGCTTCCCCGCAATGACTGGGAGGTCGCAGCACCCGGGACGTCCGCAGATACTTCCCCTCAACTGCTCCGCCATAACCGAGTAGGCGCAACACCCCCGCACGTCCGCGGACGGCGCCCCTCAACTGCCCCGCGATGACCGAGTGGTCGCAGTACTAGGAGTCGTCAGCAACTGCTGCCGTATGGGCGGTTGGGGCAGATCTGCTTGGATTAGTCGGGCGACCGCCAGCGCGATCTCGTCAGCTCCGTGCGGCGCAACAGCCTGGGCACCGACGGGCAAACCGTCCGCCAGGCCGGCCGGCACGCTGACTGCGGGATGTCCGGTCACATTGAACACCCAGCACGGGTCGCCGGTCACGATGCTCTCCTCGTGCTGGTCGTAGCCGTGGGCAACAGTCAGGGTTGTCGGGGTCACCAGTACGTCGACCTCGGCGAACAGGTCGGCCAACGCGGTGTTGTTGCGATCCCGTACCTCCCGAGCCCGCCGTACCTCAGCAGCCGACACCCCACGCCCGTTGTCGAGCGCCGATAACACCGGCCAGGCGTCATCGGTCGGTTCAAGGTCCAACGGCAGATCCACCACCTCCACGCCGCGCTCCGCCAACCGCTCGCGAATCACCCGATCAACGTCCGCTCCCGCCGGCGACGAGCCGACCGTCGAGCGATAGGCAACCCGCCACCGCCCACGCCCCTGGACGCAACCACCGACCGACCGGGCGCAACAGCCGGCCAGCCCTGCGCACCCGCCGAGCGATTGGGCGCTGCCACCGAACGGTCCGGCGCAGCCGTTTCGCTGGAGGCAGTTGCCGGACGGTCCGGCGCCAGCGCGTGACGATTGGGAGCTACCGCCCGAGGGTCCGGCGGAGGTGCCGGGCAGTTGGACGCAAGCGTCTGGCGGTTGGGCGCCAGGGTCTGGAGGTCCGGCGTACCCGCCGGCCGGTTGGACGCTGCCGCCGAACGGTTGGGCGCAACAGGCCGACGGTGCGGTGCAGTCACCCGAGGGTAGGCCACCGGCGCCGGGTAGATGAGCACAGGCGGCCGAGGGTTGGCTGCCGTCGCCCCACGGTCGGGCGTACCCGGCAGCCTGTCCGGCGTACCCGGCAATCTGTCCGGCGTACCCAAGAGTCTGTCCGGCCTGCCCGCCAGGCTGTCCGGCGTCGGTGCAGGGGTGGGAGGAGGGGCCGGATCGTTGGGGGTGAGGGGCGGGTGGATGGGGGCAGTTGGTGGGTGGGTGTGTGGGTGATGGGACTGGCCAGTGCGGTAGGGCGGTGGGGTCTAGGCGGTGGGGGCCGCTGGTGAGGCTGGTGGCTAGGGTTACGTCGTCGAGGTTGGTGCCGAGGAAGCCGGCGGTGGTTAGTTCGCCGAGGCCGCGGCCGGTGGGGCGGGGGATGCGGCCGTACGTGCCTTTGAAGCCGACGATGCCGCAGAACGAGGCCGGGATGCGGAGTGAGCCGCCGCTGTCGCCGCCGGTTGCGAGGGGTACGACGCCTGCTGCCACCGCGGCTGCTCCGCCTGCGGTGGAGCCGCCTGGCGAGCGCGTGAGGTCCCAGGGGTTTCGGGTGTACTCACGCCCGTTCCATCCGAACGTCAACGACACTGCGCCGCTTCGTGCCCGGGTCGACCAGCCGATCGGGACCGCGCCCGCCGCGATCAGGCGTTGCAGGATCGGTGACTCCGGCGGCGTCCGCGCCTTCACCAGAAACGGTACGCCGGCCAGCGCGCCCGCAGGATCTACGCGCTCAGCTGCCTGTCGCGCGCCCTCCACATCCAACGCGTCCAAGAAGTGCAGCACCGGATCCAACCGGCGCGCCGCATCCAGCGCTTCCTCCACCACCTCCCCCGGAGTAAGCGAGCCACCCCGCACCAGCTCAGCAATCTCCCGCGCCGTCAACCTCCGCACCGCGCCTCCTCAACCCGCATCACTACAACGCGAAACCCGTGAACCATGCCAGGACGGCTTCCCGACCTGTCGGCACGGGCGGGTGCGGTGTGTGGGTGAGGCGGGGTGGGGCGGAGGCGGTTCTTGGTTTGGGTCATTCGGCGAGGAGGGAGTAGGCGAAGGGGAGGCGGCGGTCGAGCCAGTTGGCGTGGAGGGTGATGAGGTTGGTGCCTTCGGAGTGCATGGCGAGGGTGTTGGCGGAGCGCCATTCGAGGGTGCGGGGGCGGGTGGGTTGGTCGCCGCCTTCGTCGCCGATGCCGGTGAGGCCGTCGAGGACCCCGACCAGGAGGCGGCTGGCGGCCTTCGCGGCCAGGCGGACGGGTGGGCCGCTCAGCCATTCGGTGCGGCCGAGGATGTCCGGGTGGCCGGGCTGGGTGATGCGCCAGTTAGGGCGGAGAAGTCGGCGGGCGGACGGGATGCGGGTGATGGTGCCGAGTTCGGTACCGGCGGCGTCCTCGACCGACCACGCGTGTTCGGAGAGCTGCAACACGCGGCAGAGCAGTTCGGTCAGAGCGGCGTCGGCGTACAGCGTCCGGTCGGGGCCGACGTACGCGCACGCCGTCAGCACGCGTTCGTCCTTCGGGCCTGACGGTATGCGGATCGCGTTCGGGCCCCATTCGACGCGGTTGTGCGTGGGTGTCGCGGGGCGTTCCACATTGCCGAGGGTGAATTCGCGGACGCTCTCCCAACCGGGCACGCAGCGAGTCTACGTGCGCCGTGCCCGCGTCGCGGCCCACAGCATCAGGGCCCCGAACAGTACGCCGACCAGCACGCAGGCGAACGGGATACTCGCCAGGCTGATCAGCGCACCGAAACCGGTCATCGCGAGCGGCATCAGCGCCTCGTCGGACAGGTTCACGATGCTGTAGGAGCGGCCCAGGTACTGCGGATCCACGCTCTGCTGGAACGCCGCGGACAGCTGCGCGGACGCGATTCCCGCCGTACTCCCGATCATCGCCATCGCGACGAAGATCGCCAACCGTGGCACCACCCCGATCATCGCGCACCCGGCCGCCTGGACCACCAACGCGAGCAGCCCCGACCGCGCCAGGTCCGTGGGCTTCCACCGCATCGCCACCACGGCACCGGCGGCGGCTGCGATCCCGGAGGCCGCCTGGAACCAGCCGTACCAGGCCGAGCCCCACCCGCCGGCATGCGTCCGCTGCACCAAGCCGACCGCCAGGATCGGCCCGACGCACAGGTTCAGCCCGGAGAACGCGATCACCAGCGTCCGCGCCCGGACGTCCCGCTTCAGGTACGCGAACCCGGCGCGCAGATCGGCACGAACAGAGCCGCCCGCGGACACCGGCTGCGGCAGTCGCGGCTTCACGACGAACGCGAGCGCCGCCGCGATCACCACGAACGACGCCGCGTCGACGATCATCACCGTGACCAGCCCGCCGTGCGCGACCAGCAAACCGCCCAGTGGCGCGCCCGCGAACGCAGCCAGCCGCGTCGCCAGCTGGGTCCCGGCCGACAGCTTCACCAGGTCCTCGGACCGCACCATCCGCCGCGGCATCGTCCCGGACGCCGGTGTGTACAGCGCGTCGACCGCCCCGAACACGACCGCCACCGCGATCAGCAACCCGAGCGACAGCCCCCACACCAGCACCGCCACGGCGGCGGCGGCGAGTACGGCGATCCGCGCCAGGTTGGCCAGGATCATCGTCCGCCGCCCGTCGAGCCGGTCCGCGAGCGCGCCGCCGTACAGCAGGATGAGCGCCTTCGGCAGCGCGCCGATGCCCATCACCAGTCCGGCCCCGGCGGGCGTGGTGACCTGGGCCGCGCTCCACGCGAGGCCGACGTACCAGGCCGTGTCTCCGGCCCACGAGATCGCGGCCGACAGGATCCAGCCGTGCACCCGCCGGTCTCGCCGGAGCGGCGGGAAGACCGTCGAACTCACGGCCGCGCAGGTACGGCGTGCGCGAAGAAGAACACGCGCTCCGCGTCCTCCCCCTCGGCCGGGTGGTCGTGGTACTCGCGGACCAGGTCCTCGATCCGTTCGCTCAGCTCGACCAGCTGTGACGGCGTCAATGTGAGCCATCTCTCGGTCGCGTACGCCGCCCGCACCCAGGACTCGTCGAACTCGTACCGGATGTCGAACCATTGCCGCACCTTGCCGACGTGATGGGCCAGGTTCACGTCCTCGGCGGACGCCGCGACCAACTCCCCCGCCGGGTCGCCCTTCGCGTCGGCGATCGACCACGAGTACTCCGAGGTGTCGCCGCGTTTCCACCAGCGTTCGCGCCGGTCCCGAGCGAGCTCAGGCGCTTCGACGATCACGCCCGCGGACGCGAGAACCTTCAGGTGATGACTGACGTTGCCGACAAGTTCTCCGGTCGCCTCCGCCAGCCGGGAGGCGGTCGCCGGGCCGTCGACGTGCAGCAGGTCGAGCAGCCGGCGGCGCAACGGATGGTGCATCGCGGCCAGCACGGACGGAGTCACGGCCCGCCGGTTCGAAGGCGTCATGGACGCCACCGTAGCTTCCACAAGAACTCTTGCACAAGAGCTCTTGTGCACCACGGAACCCACCCCAAGCAATCTCCACCAGACTGCTGCACATAGCCACATCGTGAGATCGGGTCTCAGGATGTAGGAATGGGAGTTGATTTGTCAGGCTCTGGCGCTGACGCTTGTGGACATGCTCGCTGCCCTCTCCACCCACCTCGTAGGTCGCATTCATGTCGACCTCGGGCGGATGCGCAGCGCCATCTGTTGTCCTTCGATGTTCTGACAGCCCCCTGATCATTCCCCGATCACCGCTGGGTGCGCACCGCGCGGAACACATCGAACCGACGACGCTTCGATCTCCCCGCCGCTGGTGAGCACCTGTCACGAGGACAAGGACACGCCCCGATGACTGCCGGCGTCACCACTCCTGCCCGCAAACCCGCCCGCCCCCGCAAGGGCAAGGGCGAAGGCCAGTGGGCACTCGGATACCGCGAGCCGCTGAACAAGAACGAAGAGAACAAGAAGAACGACGACGGCCTGAACGTCCGGGCCCGGATCGAGAACGTCTACGCGCACCGCGGCTTCGACTCCATCGACCCCGCCGACCTGCGCGGCCGGTTCCGCTGGTGGGGGCTGTACACCCAGCGCAAGCCCGGGATCGACGGCGGCAAGACGGCGACGCTGGAGCCGGAGGAGCTGGACGACCGCTACTTCATGATGCGGGTCCGGGTCGAGGGCGGCCAGCTGACCGCCGAGCAGCTCCGGGTGATCGCCGAGGTCTCCACGGAGTACGCGCGCGACACCGCGGACATCACCGACCGGCAGAACATCCAGCTGCACTGGATCGCGATCGAGGACGTGCCGAAGATCTGGCAGAAGCTCGAGGCGGTCGGCCTGTACACCACCGAGGCGTGCGGCGACGTACCGCGGGTCGTGATCGCCAGCCCGGTCGCGGGGATCGCGGCCGACGAGATCATCGACCCGACGCCGGCCATCGAGGAGATCGTCGAGAAGTACATCGGCTCCGACGAGTTCTCGAACCTGCCGCGGAAGTTCAAGACCGCGCTCACCGGGCACCCGTCGCACGACGTCGTACCGGAGGTCAACGACATCGCGTTCGTCGGTGTCGTGCACCCCGAGCACGGTCCGGGCTTCGACCTGTGGGTCGGCGGCGGCCTGTCCACGAACCCGATGCTCGCGCAGCGGCTCGGCGCCTGGATCCCGCGCGACGAGGTGGCGCAGGCGTGGTGGGGCGTGACCAGCATCTTCCGCGACTACGGGTACCGCCGGCTGCGGAACCGCGCGCGGCTGAAGTTCCTGGTCGCGGACTGGGGCGTGGAGAAGTTCCGCGAGGTGCTCGAGACCAAGTACCTCAAGCGGAAGCTGATCGACGGCCCGGCGCCCGAGGTTCCCGCCGTACAGGGTGATCACGTCGGGGTGCACAAGCAGAACGACGGCAGGTACTTCGTCGGCGTCGCGCCGGTCGTCGGCCGGGTGTCGGGCACCAAGCTCGCCCAGTTCGCCGACGTCGTCGCGGCGCACGGGTCGAACCGGATCCGGACCACCGCGCAGCAGAAGCTGCTGGTGCTGGACGTCGACGAGTCGCAGGTCGACTCGCTGGTCGCGGAGCTGGACGCGCTGGGCTTCCAGGCGAATCCCAGTGCCTGGCGCCGGAACACGATGGCCTGCACCGGGATCGAGTTCTGCAAGCTGGCGATCGTCGAGACCAAGGCGAAGGCGGCCCGGCTGATCGAGGAGCTCGAGGAGCGGATCCCGGAGCTCGACGTACCGATCACCGTGAACCTGAACGGCTGCCCGAACTCCTGCGCCCGGATCCAGACCGCCGACATCGGGCTCAAGGGCCAGCTGGTGATGGATGCCGACGGCAACCAGGTGCCCGGGTACCAGGTGCACCTCGGCGGCGGGCTCGGGCTGGACGCCGGCTTCGGCCGGAAGCTCCGCGGTCACAAGGTGACGGCGGACGACCTGACCGACTACATCGAGCGGATCACGCAGACGTACCTGAAGGAGCGCAACGAGGGCGAGCGGTTCGCCCAGTGGGTCACCCGGGCGGACGAGGAGGCGCTGCAATGAGTGAGCGCGCTGCGCCTCATTACTGCCCGTACTGCGGAGACGAGGACCTCAGGCCCTCCGAGGAAGGGCACGGCGCGTGGGAGTGCCGGGCCTGTGCACGGGTGTTCCAGCTGAAGATGATCGGACTGCGGGTGAGTGTGGAATGACCACAGATCTGAAGACGCTCGCCGAGGAGGCGAACGAACGGCTGGCCGACGCGTCGGCGGTCGAGGTGCTCGCGTGGGCCCGCGAGACGTTCGGCGACGAACTCGTCGTGACCGCCTCGATGGCCGACGGCGCGCTCCCGCACCTGGCGGCACAGGCCGCGCCGGGTGTCGACGTGCTGTTCCTCGACACCGGCTACCACTTCGCGGAGACGATCGGGACCCGGGACGCGGTGGCGGCGACGCTGCCGATCCACCTGATCAACGCGCTGCCGAAGCAGACCGTCGCGGAGCAGGACGCGGAGTACGGCGAGAAGCTGCACGACCGCGATCCGAACAAGTGCTGCGCGCTCCGCAAGGTCGAGCCGCTGAACCGGTACCTGTCCGGGTACAAGGCGTGGGTCACCGGCATCCGCCGCGAGGAGGCACCGACCCGCGCGAACACGCCGGTCGTCGAGTACGACGAGAAGCGCGACATGGTGAAGCTGAACCCGATCGCCCCGTGGACGCAGGACGACCTGGACAGCTACATCCAGGACAACGGCGTACTCGTGAATCTCCTGCAGTACGACGGCTACCCGTCGATCGGCTGCGAGCCGTGCACGCAACGCGTCGCGCCGGGCGAGGACCCGCGCAGCGGCCGCTGGGCGGGCACCGGCAAGGTGGAATGCGGGTTGCACACATGACCGCGACCGTGACAGAGCTGGATGCTCTGGAGAGCGAATCCATCTTCGTGTTCCGTGAGGTGGCGGCGGAGTTCGAGCGGCCGGTGATCCTGTTCTCCGGCGGCAAGGACTCGATCGTGATGCTGCACCTGGCACGGAAGGCGTTCGCGCCGGCGGGTGTGCCGTTCACGCTGCTGCACGTCGACACCGGGCACAACTTCCCCGAAGTACTGGCCTACCGCGACGACATCGTCGCCAAGCTGGGACTGCGGTTGGAGGTCGCGAGCGTCGAGGAGTACATCGCCGACGGCCGGCTGCGCGAGCGCACGGACGGTACCCGGAACCAGCTGCAGACGATTCCGTTGCTCGACGCAATCAACAGGCACCGGTTCGACGCGGTGTTCGGCGGCGGCCGCCGCGACGAGGAGCGCGCCCGGGCGAAGGAGCGGATCTTCAGCCTGCGCGACGAGTTCGGCCAGTGGGACCCGCGCAACCAGCGGCCGGAGTTGTGGTCGCTGTACAACGGCAAGCACCGGCCGGGCGAACACGTCCGGGTGTTCCCGCTGTCCAACTGGACCGAGCTGGACATCTGGAACTACATCGAACGCGAGCAGATCCCGCTGCCGTCGATCTACTACGCCCACGAGCGGGACGTGTTCGAGCGCGACGGCATGTTGCTTGCCGTCGGCCCCTACTCGCAGCCGCGCGACGGCGAGACCGTCACGCAGCGCCAGGTGCGGTACCGCACGGTCGGCGACATGTCCTGCACCGGCGCGGTCGCCTCGACCTCGACCACGGCCGCCGAGGTTGTTATCGAGGTCGCGGCCAGCGAGATCACCGAGCGGGGCGCCACCCGCGCCGACGACCGGGCCAGCGAGGCCGCGATGGAAGACCGCAAGCGAGAGGGGTACTTCTGATGAGCACTCTTCTCAGACTGGCCACGGCCGGATCGGTGGACGACGGCAAGTCGACGCTGGTCGGTCGGCTGCTGCACGACTGCAAGGCGATCCTGGCCGACCAGATCGCGCACGTGAAGACGGTCTCCGAGGCCCGCGGCGGCGACTTCGACTTCGCACTGCTCACCGACGGCCTGCGCGCCGAACGCGAGCAGGGCATCACGATCGACGTCGCCTACCGGTACTTCGCGACCGACAAGCGCTCGTTCATCCTGGCCGACTGCCCCGGGCACGTGCAGTACACCCGCAACACCGTCACCGGCGCCTCCACCGCGGACGTGGTGATCATCCTGGTCGACGCCCGGCACGGCGTCCTCGAGCAGACCCGCCGGCACCTCGCGGTCGCCGGCCTGCTCCGGGTGCCGCACGTCGTCCTCGCGGTGAACAAGATCGACCTGGTCGGCTACGACGAGGCCGTGTTCACCAAGATCGCCAAAGAGGTCAACGAGGTCGCCGACCAGCTCGGCATCGCCGACGTCCAGGCCATCCCGGTCTCCGCGCTCGTCGGCGACAACGTCGTCGACCACTCCACTCAGACGAGCTGGTACGAAGGCCCGACGCTGCTGGAGTACCTCGAGAACGCCAACGGCAGGACCGACACGTCCCAGCAGCCGCTGCGGTTCCCGGTGCAGTACGTGATCCGCCCGCAGACCGACGACGAGTACCGCGACTACCGCGGCTACACCGGAACCGTTGCCTCCGGCACCGTCACGGTCGGCGATCAGGTGATCGTGCTACCCACCGGCCGCCGTACGTCGGTCGCCGGCATCGACCGCGCCGTCGTGACACCCGCGGCGACCGCGGTCGTCGAGCGGCCCTCGGCTGTCGCCGGGGAGGCGGTTACCATTCGGCTGGCCGACGACATCGACGTCGCCCGCGGCTCGGTCATCGTGGCCGCCGACGCCTCCCCCGGCACCCGCCGGGAGCTGGCCGCCACCGTCAGCTGGCTGTCCGACCGGCCGCTCACCGTCGGGGCCCGGGTGCTGATCAAGCACACCACCACCACCGCGCAGGCGATCGTCACCAAGATCACCGGCGCGCTGGACCTCGACACCCTCGGCGTCATCGACGCCGCCGAGCTCAACCTCAACGACATCGGCAAGGTGCAACTCAAGATCGCCGCACCGCTGGCCGCCGACCCGTACTCCCGCAACACCATCACCGGATCCTTCCTGCTGATCGACGCCCACGACGGGTGGACGCTGGCAGCGGGCATGATCGACGACGAAGAAGGGGAACTGCTGTGACTGCTCCAGCGCTCGTGATCCTCGCCCACGGCAGCCGCGACCCGCGCTCGGCCGCCACCGTCCACGCCCTCGTCACGTGCCTGCGCGAGCTGCGTGACGACCTGCGGATCGAAGCCTCCTTCCTCGACCACTGCCCGCCGACGCCGTACCAGGTGCTCGGGAAGCTCGCCGCCGAGGGCGTCGAGGAGGTCGTCGTCCTGCCGCTGCTGCTGTCGGCCGCGTACCACGCGCGGATCGACGTACCCGCCGTCATCGACGAGGCGCGCAGCCGGTTCCCGCAGCTGCGGGTCATCGCCTCCGACGTGCTCGGGTACGACGACACGCTGCTCGACGTACTGGACCGCCGGATGCGCGCCGAGCTGAAGGGCGGCCGCGTCCGCGAGCTGGACGCGCTGGTGCTGGCGTGCGCCGGATCGAGCGACTCACACGCGAACGCGAGCGTCACCCGCCTCGCGCGGCTCTGGGGCCAGCGCCACAAGCTGCCGGTCACCGCCGCGTTCGTGTGCGCCGCGTCGCCGTCGCCCGCCGAGGCCGTCCTGCAGTGGCGGCTGGAGGGCCGGCGCCACGTGGCGGTCGGCTCGCTGTTCCTCGCGCCGGGCGTCCTCCCGGACCGCGCCGACTCCACGTCCCGCCGGGCCGGTGCCGTCGCCGTATCGCGCCCGTTGGGCGTCAGCGCCGAGGTGGCCCGGCTGGTCATGCTCCGGTACGGCGTCGCGGGCCTGGACCTGCTGACGCTGGAGCCCGCTCCGCGACCGATCATCGCGCGCCCGGAGCTCGTCCGTACGGCCTAGAACCTGTGTGGATCGAGGAAGGAGACGTCAGTGTAGGGCGTCTCCTTCGTCGTTTGCCGGGCGAGGAGTTCACCGATTCCGGCGCAGTGCTTGAACCCGTGCCCGCTGTCGCCGCCGGCGATCAGCACGCGGTCGCCGTACCTGCCGACCAGGAACTGGCCGTCCGGCGAGTCCGTGACCATGCAGGGCATCAGCTTCACCGGCTCGGGATCCAGGTCCGGGAAGTGCTGGTCGATCGCCGCCGACAGGTCGGCGATGTCCTTGCGCGGGTGGATGTAGCGGTCCAACTCGTCCGGGTCGACGTCGCGGTCCCGGTCCGCGCCGTCGAGGCCGACCTTGACCAGGAAGTCTTCGTCGGAGCCGTGGCCCCACAACCCCTTGCCGTCGGCGAACTCCCAGATGAACGACGGGAAGTTGCCCAGGCGGAACGCGTCCGACGCCGGGTCCTTCGGCTGGAACCAGAACAACGGCGTACGCCGAGGTGACAATCGCACCGGCACGAACTTGCTCAGCCAGGCGCCGGTGCTGATCACGACCTGATCCGCCGTGATGTCGAGCGTCGGGGTCCGGACCGTCACCCCGTCGCGGCCTACGTCGATCGCCGTCACCATCGTGTGCGGGTAGACCGTCGCGCCGACCCGCTCGGCCTCTGCGACGTGCGCCCGTACGGTCGGCTCGGCGTAGCAGATACCGGCGCCCGGATCCCAGACCGCCACGTCGTCAGCCGCGAGGTTGTACTGCGGGAACCGTGTGCGCACCTCGTCGTGGGACAGGTCGGTCGTCGGCGCCCCGGCCTCGGCCGCCGCCTGGCGGGCGCCCTTCACGGGGCGGCTGTCCGGCGCTCCTACGTTGAGCGAGCCGGTCTGGCGAACGTACGTCTCACCGGTCCGCTCCCCCAGTTCCGTCCACAGCGCGAGCGACCTCCGCGCGATCTCGGTCAGCCCCGGATGCTCCATACACGCGACCCGGAACAGCCGCGTGGTCCCGTGCGACGACCCGAACGAATGCCCGATCGCCTGCCGCTCGACCCCCACCACCTTCACTCCACGCGCTGCCAGCCGCCACAACGCCGCCGACCCGAACGCCCCCAACCCCACAACCACCACATCAGTCCGCATGCCCTAACTCTTTCACTCGCATGTCCTCACTCATCCAGCTATCGCCCGCTCCCCGCCCTGAGCGGAGCAAGGGAGGTGATATCTTGATATCTATGGCGAAGGACGGGACCAAGAACATCCTGCTGCGGCTGGATCCGGAGTTGGCTGAGCGGTTGCAGACGGTGGCATCAGTGGAAGGGCGGTCGGTGTCGGACGTGGCTCGGGAGGCGATCGCGGCGCTGGTGGACCAGCGTCGGCAGGACGTGCAGTTCAGCCGCCTGCTGGAGGAGAACCTGACCCGCCACGAGGAGTCCTTGCGCCGGCTGCGTGGAGACGACTGATGCGTTACCTCGAGCGGTACGACGTCCTCGCCGTCGCCGCGCGGGTGCTGCGGTGCGGCTCGGACGACGTCGTACGGCGGGCCGACCTGGACGCGATCGACCGGGTGCTCACCGACGTACGACGTACCGGCGGGCTCGGCGAGGCGGCCGGTGTGCTGCTCGTGGGGCTGGTGCGGGCGCGGGCGTTCGACGGGGCGAACCGGGTGGTCGCGGTCGCGGTGGTGCTGCAGTTCGTCTCGCTGAACCGGGCCGACCTGCAACTCGAGCCGGTCGCCGACGTCGACGACCTGCTCGACCGGATCACCGACGGCAGCGCCGGGCAGACCGAGGCCGTCGCGTTCGTCCGCAGCCGGCTGGAGCACCACCCGGTCGCCGCCGAGGATCTGCAGGCGGACCTGCGGCTCGAGCTGGTCCTGTCGGAAGAAGCCCTGACCTTCGACGTCCAAGAAGAGTGGTGGAGGGGACTCGGGATGTACGAACAGTTCAGCGATCAGGCCAGGCAGGTCATCGTTCTGGCACAGGAGGAGGCCCGCGGCCTCGACCACGTGTACGTCGGCACGGAGCACCTGCTGCTCGGCGTGATCATGCTCCGGACGAGCGTCGCGTCGCGGGTGCTGGCCGGGCTCGGCATCACCGCCCCGGCCGTCCGGGATCTCGTGGTGGAGATCATCGGTCGCGGCAAGAGCGGTGCGAGCGCTGGCGCGATCCCGTTCACGCCGCGGGCGAAGAGCACGTTCGAGTTCGCCTGGGGCGAGGCGCGGGCGCGCGGCGCGGAGCAGGTCGCGCCGGAGCACCTGCTGCTCGGCATACTGCACGACGGCGACGGTGTCGGCGGCCAGATCATCACCAAGCTCGCCGAGGACACCGACCAGGTACGCCGCAAGCTCGAGCAGCGGATGAACTGGCGGCCGCGGTCCGAAACGGTCGTCGCCGAGTTCGCCGAGGAGCAGACCGCGGCCTGGACGACGTACGGTCGCCGGCATCACCTGCTCGCCGAGCTGAACGCGGTACTCGACGAGAACGAACGCCTCCACGAGCAGGTCGCCAAGCTCCGCGAACTACTCCGCCGGCACGGCATCAACCCGGACGACTGACCTCAGACCGCCTGCACGATCAGGCAGATCGCGACGCTCAGCAACCACACGTTCCGAATCCGCTGGTCAGGTGGCGGCCAGGCGCTTCTTCTCCTTCTCGACGTCGAAGTCGGCGGGCGGCCACTCCGGGTTCAGCTCCTTGAGGGTCTCGAGCAGGATCGTGGTGACCGCCCAGTTCCGGTACCACTTGCGGTCGCTCGGGATCACGTACCACGGTGCGTCCGGGGTGTTGCAGCGCTCGATCGCGGCGTGGTACGCGTCCATGTAGTCCGGCCACAGCTGCCGCTCGTCGACGTCGCCCGGGTTGTACTTCCAGTACTTGGTCGGATCGTCCAGCCGGGCCTCGAGGCGGGCCTTCTGCTGCTCCCGCGAGATGTGCAGGTAGCACTTCACGATCTTCACGCCGCTCGCGGCCAGCTCGGCCTCGAAGTCGTTGATCTGGTCGTAGCGCCGGGTCCACACGTTCGGCGTGACCAGCTCCCGGACGCGGGCGATGAGCACGTCCTCGTAGTGCGACCGGTCGAAGATGCCGATCATCCCGCCGCCCGGCACCGCCTGCCGGATCCGCCACAGGAACCCGCGGCGCTTCTCGGCCGGCGTCGGCGCCTTGAACGAGGTGATCTTCAGGCCCTGCGGGTCCATCAGCCCCGCGCCGTGCCGGATCACGCCGCCCTTGCCGGAGGTGTCCATGCCCTGCAGCACCAGCAGGATGCTCCGCTGCCCGCCGCTGCGCCCCTCGGCGAACAACCGCTCCTGCCAGTCCGACACCTCGGCACCGAGACTCGCCAGCGCCTCCTTGCCGTCGTCCTTGCTGCCGTCGAACCCGGCCGTCGACCGCGTGTCGTACGTCGTCAGGTCGACCTCACCGGCCGGCACCCGCAACAGCTCCCGCAGTCCCCCGCCGGCCTCCCGCTTCTTGGCCGCCTTGTCGCCCTTCTTCTGCTTCGCCATCCACTCATCCTGCCTCATCGGCTGTCCGGTTCACGGCGTTTGCGAACGCGTTTGGCCCACAAGATCGACTCGATCACCACCACCGCCACAAGACAGACCGCGACCGTCCCCGCACCCCACAAC
>NZ_DASRVN010000076.1:0-8721 GCF_035655035.1 Kribbella sp.
TGCGGCGGGTACGTCGCCGCCACGGTCTCGCGCAGTATCCGCTCGAAGTCCGGGCCTGCCACCCAGTCCCGGACCCGCAGGTCGAAGTCGCCCAGGTGGGTGGCGCACCACTCCTGGTACTTCGCCGTCTCGAAGTGCTCGTCCGCGAGCGCCAGGTACCCGTCCAGCTTGGCGTCGTAGTCGAGGTCCGAGTCCGCGATCTCGAAGTACCGCTCGGTGTGCAGGTCGGCCGACGTCCGCCGGCCGGTCGCCAGGCAGAACACCGACCACTTCACCAGCGCGCTCAACGCCCACGGGAAGTAGTAGTGCAGCGATGTGACCGCGACGTCCGGGCAGGCGTTGGCGTAGTCGATGGGATGCACCGAGTCGCCTTTGACCAGCATCTCGCAGGAGTTGAACTCCCAGCCGAAGAACGCGTTCACGATCCGGCTGATCGCGACCGCCTGGTGTCCGGCGGACGGGGACAGGAAGTCGTGCGAGACGGCGTACCGGTTGTGCATCGGCTGGTCCGGCCGGAAGTCCATCACCATCGTCTCGGCGCCGATCGACAGCGCCCGGGCGAACTTGTCGTACTCGATGGTGGCCTGCAGGTGCATCAGCATCTCGCCGGACGCGTCGTACGCGCGGTGCAGGTCGTCGGCGTTCTCGATCCGGGACACGCCCCGCCAGCCGCCGCCGTCGAACGGTTTCATGTACAGCGGGTACCCGAGGTCCGCGGCCAGCGCGTCCAGGTCGAACGACCGGTTGTACTTCGCCGACGTGTACGCCCAGCGCACGTTGTCGACCGGGTTCTTGTACGGCACCAGCACGGTCCGCGGGATCTTCAGCCCGAGGCGGAGCATCGCGCAGTACGCCGAGTGCTTCTCCATCGACTGGAACGTGAACGGGGAGTTCAGCAGGTACGTCCCGTTCATCAGCGCGGCCTTCTTCAGCCACTCGCGCGGGTGGTAGTACCAGTACGCGAGCCGGTCGATCACCAGCCCGACCCGGACCGGATCGTTCAGGTCGAACGGCTCGATGGTCAGCCGCCTTGACCCGAACTCGTGCTCGCGCCCGTCGATCGTCACCGGCCCGACCCGCTGCAGCAGCGCCTCGAACGCCTGCGGCCAGTCCTCCTCGGCGCCGAGCAGCAACCCGATCAAATGCCGCGAGCGATCAGCCACAGTCATCCTCCGTACGTCGGTGCTACGAGGGTACGTTCTAACAGAACCGCGGTAGGTGGTGCGCGAGCTGCTGCCGCCACCACGGCCAGTCGTGCGCGACGTCGTACCCCCAGAGGTCGAGCTCGTGCGGGATGCGCCTGTCCTCCAGCAGGGCGGCGGTCTTCAACGCCGACGGCAGCGAGCCGGTCGGGTGCGTCTCCCAGTCGCCCTGCCCGACCGTGAGCACGATGAACAGCCGCCGGCGCAACCAGTCCAGGTGGTCGCCGGAGAGATTCGGGAGATAGTCGGCCGGGTTGTTGAAGTACGTCGCGTCGCCGCGCTCGCCCCACGCGTGCCAGCTGGTCGCGTCGTAGTTCCCGGACTGGCAGATCGCGACCGGGAACAGGTCCGCCCGCTTGAGCGCGAAGTTCAGCGCGTGGAACGCCCCGAGGCTGCACCCGGTCGTGATGATGTCCGAGGCATCCGGTGAGTCCGTCCCGATCGTCGGCACCACCTGGTTCACGATCCAGGACTCGTACAGCTCGTGCCGCCGGGCGCGGACCTCCAGCTGGATGCTCCGGTCCGACCAGCTCACGTGGTCGTACGAGTCCACGCAGTACAGCTTTACCCGCCCGGCCTCGATCAGCGGTGCGACCGCGTCGACCATGCCGTTGTTCTCGTAGTCCCAGGCGCGTCCCTGCTCGCTCGGGAACACCAGCACCGGCCGGCCGAAGTGGCCGTACCGGATCACCGTGCCGCGGCGGTCAAGCCCCGGCGCCTCCAACTCGACCTGCTCCCGTTCCATCCGCCCCACCCCAGGTCTGTCGCAGTAGCTCCGTCAGCTCAGGATCCAGCACATCCCGCCAGGCTGTGAAGTTGTGCATGTCGGGAGTTTCGTCGAGTACGACGCTCAGCCCGAGCTCGGCGAGCCGCGCGGCCATCACCCGGTTGTTGTGCACGTTCTCCTCGGTGGTCCCCGCGGTCATCGCGACGGCCGGCGTACTGGGCGCGGCGGTTGCCGTCAGCACCTGCTCCACGAACGCGGTGACCTCGGCGTAGAACTCGAACCGGGACTCCTGCGGATCGGTCTCCGGCGTGAAGAACGACCCCGACTGCAGGAAGAGCCCGGAAAACGTGTTCGGAAACGTCCACTCCGCGTGCAGCGCCGCGAGCGCGCCGAGGCTCGCACCCATCAGCACGGGCCTCCGGCTCCGGTACTGCGCCTGCACGGCCGGTACGACGTACTGCGTCAAGGCCTCGGCGTACTGCGGGTTCGCGGAGTACCAGAGGTTCCGCGAGGTCGGCCGGAGCAGCGCGAGCCGGAACGGTGGCAGGCTGCCCGAGGCGACGAGAGCGCCCGCGTAATGCGTGAGCCCGGCGTACGCCGCGAACTCGGGCCCGTCGTGCGCCAGGAGCAACGGCAGCTCGAACCCGGGCGCGATCCCCTCCGGCGCCCACACCTGGACGTCGACCGTCCCGACCGGAGACTCGACGGCGAGCGGCGTGAGCGTGCAGGGGATCGGCTGGACCTCGATCCACGACGGCTGGACATACCCGGGCAGCGGCAGCCACGAGTGGTCGCCGAACGCGCCGCCGACCACCCGCGGGTTGGTCGGATCGGTGCGCATGCCGAGGTCGGCGATGTCGAACAGGTACTCCATCCGGTGCACCGACGGCCGCGGCAGCCGCAGCTCCCAGCCGTAGTCCACCGGCTTGAACTCGAGCAGCTCCGCCGGCAGCCCCAGCTCCTGCCACAGCCGGACGCCCGTGAACGCATGCGCGGCGTCACCGAGGCGGAACACCACCTCGGCCCCTTCGACCGCGCTCACGACAGCAGGCATCCGACCACGGTAGCCCGGAAAACACTGACAACCCCTGTCAGTGTTGGCGTTCTATCGTGGGAAGGTGGTCGATCTCACCGACATCCGCTCCATCACCGCGGAGCTCCCGCGCAGCTACGAGGTACTGGTCCGCGACCAGATCAAGTTCCGCGTCGGCCGGATCGTCTACCTGGCGGTCTCCCGCGACGAGCAGACGATCGGCATCGGCTTCCCCCGCGAGGAACGCGCCGCCGCCCTGGCCGCCGAACCGGACAAGTTCCTCCCGCCCCGCCCCTCCGACGAACGCTTCCAGTGGATCCAGGTCCGCCTGGCCGCCCTGGACCCCACCGAACTCCGCGAACTCATCCTCGACGCCTGGTCGATGTGCGTTCCGAAGAAGCTCCGAGCCGAGTACTTCGGCTCCGAGTGATCTCAGGAGACCACAACCGGGGTGTCGGGGCTGCCGATCAGTTGCAGGAGGTTCGTCGCCTCGGCTTCGACTGCTTGGTGTTCGGTGGGGGTGAGGGGGCGGTGCGGGGTGACCTGGAGGGTGGTGCCGCGGTGGTGGCGCCAGTCGGCGGTGTAGTCGCCGTCGATCAGGACCGTGCCGATCGCGGCGCCGTTGCCGGGTGGGAGGGGGACCGGGCGGGCGGTCGGGTTCACGCGGCGGCGGTCGGCGTGGGAGAGGAGGAGGTTGTCGTACTCCGGAAGGAACCGGACCGGAGCAGGTGTCTCCGGGTCGGGCAGCGGGCCGTCCGGTACGTCGTACAGCTCCCGCCCGTCCTCGTCGGCGTACACGCGGAGCCCGGGGCGGAGGCGGTCCAGTACCTCGCGCAGTCTCGTCAGGCCAGACCACGTCTGTACGTCGGCCACGCTCGCCGGCCCGAACGCCGCCAGGTACCGCAGTACCAGGTCGTCGATCGACGGATCGGCCACCGGTGGACGCCCCAGCCAGCTCTCGATCGTCTGCAGCGCGGCCGGGCCGGTCTTCCCCCACACGCCGCGCGGCGTGACCTGGACCGTGCCGGTGAGGTAGCTCACGGCGTACGCCATCGCGTTCGCGTCCCAGTCCGGCCAGCGCTCGCCGAGTACGTCCCGGAGCCGGGCGCGGCTGTACGGCTCCCGGCTCAGCAACTCGGCGCCGAAGGCAACGACCGCCTCGACGTCCGCCCCGGCCAACTGCTTGCCGAACGAGCCGCGCAGCCCGCGATCGGCGACCGGATGGACGAGCTTCCAGAGCATCAGGCAGTCGTCGGCGGTGACGAGGTGGATGGTCGCTCGCTGCAACGAGGCGCGCACAGCCTGGCGCGACAGCATCAGCCCCGACAGTTCGTCCGGGTCGAAACCCTCCAGCCGGGACCACAACGCGACGTACGCCGCCAGCGGCGCCTGCGCCTGGAGACCCACCAGCCGCTCGAGCAACTCGGCCACCGATCCGGGTTCCCGGCGGAGCAACTGCTGCCGCTGCAAGAACGCACGGTTCAGCTCGCGCCGGCTGAGCACACGGGTATCCACCGCGACAGCCTACGAAAGGCAGGGCGCGTCATCCCCCGGTACTACAGAAGAACCATCCTGATGGCCGATGGGTACGCCGATTCCGCGACGCACTCTGGAAGCATGACCGGGGACTTCTTGCCGCAACGCCAAAAGGCGTCGGCGCTCAGCCAGATCGTGGCCGTCGTACTACTGCTCATCGCCGCCGCGGCAGCGCTCTGGATGTTCCTCTAGGACTCCCACCGCACATCCGCCTCGCCCGGCCGGACCACTCCGGCCTCGTAGGCGACGACGACCGCCTGGACCCGGCTGGACAGGCCGAGCTTGGACAGCACCGAGCTGACGTGGGTCTTGACCGTCGTCTCGCTGACGAAGAGCTTGGTCGCCAGGTCGCGGTTCGACAGGCCACGGGCCATCCACACCAGGATCTCGCGCTCGCGCTCGCTGAGCTGTGACAGCAGGCCGGTCCAGCGCGGGTCCGGCTGCGCCTGCGGCGGGCTCGTCGTACCGCCGTCGACCTGGCGTTCCAGCTCCATGCACCGCTCCAGCAGCACCCGCGTGGACGCCGGATCGACGAGCGAGTCGCCCCGGTGCACCGCCCGTACGGCGGACACCAGCAGGTCCGGGTCAGTGTCCTTCAGCAGGAACCCGGACGCCCCGGCCCGGACCGCGGCCAGTACGTACGCCTCGTCGTCGAACGTGGTCAGCACCAGTACGGCGGGCCGCGCCCGCCCGGCCGCACGGTTCGCCGAGGTGATCCGCTCGGTCGCGACCAGCCCGTCCATCACCGGCATCCGGATGTCCATCAGCACCACGTCCGGGTCGTACTGGTCGATCAGCCGGAGCGCTTCCTCGCCGTTCTCGGCCTGCGCGACCGTGGTCAGGTCCGGCTCGTGGTCGAGGATCATCCCGAGCCCCATCCGGATCACGCCCTGGTCGTCGGCGACGAGGATCCGGATCGGCTCACTCACTTCTGCGGCGGCAGCCATGCCTGCACTCTCCATCCACCCAGGGGGCCGGCCGCGACGGCGAGGGTGCCGCCGACCGCCGTGGCCCGTTCCCGCATCCCGATCAGTCCGTTGCCGCGACCGCTCTCCTGGCGGCGCGCCGTCTCCAGTACGTTCACCGGCGGCGGGCCGCCGTTCCCGTTGTCGTCGATGGTCAGCAGCTCGCCCTGCGGTCCACTCTGCCAGGTCACCCGCGCCGCGGTGGCCTTCGCGTGCACCATCACGTTCGTCAGCGCCTCCTGGATGATCCGTACCGCGGTCAGGTCGGTCGCCGAGGAGAGCTGCCGTTGCCGGGGCGGGAGCTGCATCGTGACGTCGATCCCGACCGCCTTCAGCCGCTCGCCCATCCGCGCCACGTCGGCCAGGTCCGGCACCGGCGCGGTCCCGCCGCCGGACCCGGTGTCGCCGGCGATCTGCGGCGACGCGGTGTTCAGCACCCGGACGGTCTCGCGCATCGCGGTCAGCGCCTCCTTGCCGCTGGCAATGATCCAGCGGATCGCCTCCCGCAGTACTTCGGGACGCTGGTCGGCCACCCGGTCCGCGGCCTGCGCCCGGATCACCACCGCGCTGACGTGGTGCGAGATCACGTCGTGCAGGTCGCGGGCGATCCGGGTCCGCTCCGCGACCGCGGCCCGCTCCGCCTCGACCGCGCGCAGCCGGACCAGCTCGGCGTTGCGCTGTTCGAGCAGCGCGACCGACTTCCGGCGCCGCCGGGTGTCCGCGCCGAGCAGCACCATCCCGCAGATCAGTGCCTCGGCGAACACGAACAGTGACACGTCGATGTACGAGTACAGGCTGGCCACGTTCCGCGGCAGGCTGCGGTACCGGTCGCCGTACTGCGTGATGTCGCGGCTCACGTGGCTGAGGACGATCGCGACCACGGTCGGCAGCCCGATCATCAACCCGGCCAGGCTGCCCATCGTGAAGAACAGACAGGTGAACCGCCGGACGCCCGCCGACGCCGCCAGGTACCCGACGACCAGCAGCGGGACCAGGTGGATCTCGGACTGCAGCGCCGCGTCGCTGATCTCCGGCTGCCCGAAGATCTCCAGCCCGAGCTGAGCGGCCAGGCCGGTGCCGACCGCGGCGTACAGGAACGGGTACAGCACCGAGACGATCACCAGCATCGTCCGCGGGATCCGCCGCGCGAACGCGATCGTTGCGACCAGGAACGTCCCGGTGACCACCGAAACCGCCGGGTTGTGCGGCCGCAGCCAGGTGCCGTTGATCAGGTTCAGCGCCGCGAACCAGATCACCCCGACGACCGCAGCGACCAGCAGATCCTGCTGTCCCTGCGTCATCCGCCGCCACAGTCCCATCACGTCGCCCAGGGTAGTCAAGCCGTGTTTGCCGAAGCTTCATCTGAGTGGAGGGGCGTTCCCTCCAACTTTTGGAGGAGGCTCGGCGTCCGAACTGATACTCAGGGGCTACAGCTAGGGCCGCAGGACGGTCCCTGGGAAGGATGCGCCCACTGCCCTGACCACGAAAGGCTGTACCCCATGAGCGACCGCCACCCCGACCGACGTGCGCCACGGACGCGGTTGCTGTCCGTGATCGGGGTGGTCGGGGTCGGTGCGGTCGCCGGGTCGCTGCTGCTCTGGCACCAGCAGGTCGGGGACGCCCTCGGGCTCGGCGCGGACAAGCGGCCGGTGGTCTCGACGAACAGCGCGCCGGCGTACAGCGCCCCGCCCGTGACGGTGGCGTCCGTCACGCCGACGGTCCGCCGTACGACGAAGACGCCGCGGACGAGCCCCACTGAGAAGCCGGCCAAGACGCCGATCGAGCAGCCGACCGAGCAGTCGACCGAGGAGCCGACGCAGGTGCCGCGGGAGGAGAACATCGACGCGCTCTCCCCGAAGCTCGAGGCCCGGCTGAAGAAGGCGTTCGCGGCCGCGAAGGCGGCCGGCGTCCCGATCCGGATCAACTCCGGCAAGCGCAGCGCCGCGAAACAGCAGCGGCTGCTGAACGAGGCGATCGAGAAGTACGGCTCGTACCAGGCGGCGACCCGCTGGGTGCTGCCCCCGAAGTACTCCGCGCACGTGCTCGGCAAGGCCGTCGACATCGCTCCGGCGGCCGCGATGACGTGGCTGGACAAGAACGGCTGGCGGTACGGCATCTGCCGCCGGTACGACAACGAACCGTGGCACTTCGAGGCGACCACCACGCCCGGTACGAAGTGCCCGCCGCGCGAACCACATGCGCTGGCGAAGGCAGACAACGACTAGGGGGATCCTGAAATGACCATGACCTACGCCCAGCCCTTGACCCGGCGCTACACCCGCGCCCGGCTCGCCGTACCCGCTCTCTGGCGGCAGGTGATCCGGACCAGCGACAAGGGAGAGCAGACGATGGCGGAGCCGGACCGGTCCGCGTACACCCAGCTGGAGATCTACGACGGCATCCTGGCCGCCTTCGAGCGCCGGGACGAGGTGGCCGCGGTACTGCGTTCCGCCGCCGACCGTCCGGCCGCCGTACGCCGGCTGCGTGCCGAGTTCGGGCTCAGCCATCTGCAGGCGACCGCGCTGATCGATCTCCCGCTGACCACCGAGTGCCGCGACCGGATCGCCCGCCGCGCCGACGAACTCCGCACCGCTCTGCACCGCTGAACCATTCTCCGCGCGAGCCGCACTCGGTGGTGGCGGCTCGCGTGGACCTGCGGTATTTGCGTGCCGTGGGGAGGATGGAGGCGTGATCACGATCGAGCAGGCCGGACGACTGCGCAAGGCCGGGGTGCTGTGGACGCCCGGCGCCGGGGACCGGTTCGTGGTACCGGACCGGGACATGGACGACGACGTGTTCGTGGTGAGTGACATGACCGTCGAGGTGCACGACTACCAGGGCAGCAAGGTGATCGGGTTCAACGGCACCACGGAGTGGGCGCTGGACAGCATCGAGCAACGCGAGGTGATCTGGCTGCCGCGTGAGGAGCAGCTACGCGCCCTGCTCGGCCCGCACTTCCGCTCCCTGGAGGCAACGCCCGACGGCTACCGCATCACCCTCACCGACACCACCCACGAAGCCCCCGATGCCGAACAGGCCTACGCCGAAGCCGCAATCCACCTACTCGGCGGCTAGACGCGCCAGTACTGCTTTTTGTCTTTGTCCTTCACGGTGTAGCCGAGGTTCGTGAGTTCGTCGCGGAGTTCGCGCAGGTCGGCCTTGCCCTTGTCGCCGTCGTCGAACGCCTTCGAGCGGACCTTGAGGATCGCGTTCACAGCCGGCGGCAGCTCCGGGTCGTCCTCGATCCACCGCCGGAAG
>NZ_DASRVN010000077.1:0-21306 GCF_035655035.1 Kribbella sp.
AGCCCGAGCGCGACCGAGGCCGAGCAGGCGGCGGCGATCAAGTGGATCCGGTTCAACTACCTGAACAAGTACGTCGACGAGACCGCCGCGGTCACGACCGCCAAGAACGGTGTCGCGGCGAAGCTGCCGGTCGGCGTACCGGGGCTGCCGGTGGTCGCGGCCGACCAGTACTCGAAGTACCAGTCCTGGATCAAGCCGTACGTCAACGTGCCGCTGGCCCAGTTCGCGCCGTACACGAAGGTGGCGGCCGACCAGAAGATCATTCCTGAGCCGCCGGTGAAGGCTCAGGAGGTGTATGCCGCGCTGGACCCGGTCGTGCAGACCGTGCTGGGCAACGAGAAGGCCGACATCGCCTCGCTGCTCAGCAAGGCCGCGGGCACCGTGGACGCGAAGCTCGGGCGCTGAGTTGCTTCGCCGTCTGCGCAACGGAGTACCGGCTGTGCTGTTCGCGCTGCCGGTGCTGGTGATCTTCGTGGTGTTCTCGTGGGGCCCGATCGTCAAGGGCCTCGTGATGAGTCTGCAGCAGACCAACC
The DNA here is from genome assembly GCF_035655035.1 of Kribbella sp. GTDB lineage: Bacteria > Actinomycetota > Actinomycetes > Propionibacteriales > Kribbellaceae > Kribbella. The sequence goes on from NZ_DASRVN010000077.1 coordinate 534, forward strand.
TGGTCGATCCGGTCAGGTGGGTGGGGCTGGACAACTTCCGGTATGTGCTGACGGATCCTGGTGTTGGTCAGGCGTCGTTGAACACGCTGTGGTTCACCTTGCTGGCTTTGTTGTTCGGTTTCCCGGTGCCGGTGTTGCTGGCGATGTTCTTGTCGGAGTTGCGTGGCAGGTCGTGGCTGTACACGACGCTGGCGTATCTGCCGGTGATGACGCCGCCGGTGGTCGCGATTTTGCTGTGGCGGTTCTTCTACGACCCGTCACCGACGGGCATGTTCAACACCGTCCTGGGCGTGGTGGGTCTGGGGCCGTATCCGTGGCTGGACAGTCCGTCGTCGGCGATGCCGTCGATCGTGCTGGAGGCGACCTGGGCGGGTGCGGGCAACGCGGTGATCATCTATCTGGCCGCGCTGACGTCGGTGCGCGCGGACCTGTACGAGGCGGCGGAGCTGGACGGTGCCGGGGTCGTGCGGCGGGTGTGGCATGTCATGTTGCCGCACCTGCGCGGGGTGCTGCTGTTGATGCTGCTGCTGCAGGTGATCGGGACGATGCAGCTGTTCACCGAGCCGCTGTTGTTCACCGGCGGCGGGCCGCAGGGGTCGACGATGACGATTCTGTTGCTGATCTACAACTACGCTTTCGTCAACGGGGACTACGGTGCCGCGACCGCGTTGAGTGTCCTGCTGGCGCTGGCGCTGGCCGTGCTGTCGGGTGTGTTCCAGTTGGCGACCCGTGGCTGGAGCACCGCATGAGTGCGGCCAGCGCCGAGCGCGGTGCGCTGTCGGACGCGGACCGCAAGCTCTCCCGGGTACGGGCGCCGTTCGTCATCGGGCAGGTCGTCGTCCTGATCGGGCTGCTCGTTGCCGGTCTCGGGCCGATGCTGTGGCTGCTCAAGGCAGCGATCTCGCCGACGCAGGACAGCATCCGTTCACCGCTGGGCTGGTTCCCGTCCGGCCGCGTGGAGTGGCACAACCTCGCCACGGCGTGGCAACAGGGCCACATCGGCTACTACCTCGGCAACACCGCCTACATCGCGGCGGGTTCGGCGGTGGTGTCGCTGATCGTCTGTACGACCGCCGGGTACGTGCTGAGCGTGCTCCGGCCGCGGTGGGGTGTGCTGTTGTCCGCGGCGATCCTGGCAACCCTGTTCGTCCCGCACATCGTCTCGCTCGTCCCGCTGTACCTGACCGTGCTCAAGCTGCCCGTGGTGCACACCAACCTCACCAACACGTTCTGGGCGGTCTGGCTGCCACCCGCGGCCAGTGCGTTCAACGTGCTGATCGTGAAGCGGTTCTTCGACAGCATCCCGCGTGAGTACTTCGAAGCCGCGCGGATCGACGGCGCCGGGCCGATCCGGGTGTTCACCTCGATCGTGCTCCCGCTGTCGCGGCCGATCCTCGGCGTGGTCGTACTGCTCAGCATCATCTCCTCCTGGAAGGACTACCTGTGGCCCCTGCTGGTGCTGACGAACCCGGATCTGCAGCCGGTCTCGGTCGCGTTACCCAAGATCGCCAAAGTGACCGAACTCAACATCCAACTGGCCGGCCTCTTCCTCGCACTGCTGATCCCCGTCCTGCTGTTCCTGGTCTTCCAACGAGCATTCCTGCGTGGCGTGGGCCTGTCTGGGGGCATCAAGGCATGAAACGCGTCCTTGTCACCGGTGCGGACGGTTCGATTGGCCGTGCCGCCGTCATCGGCCTGCAGCAGGCGGGGTACGACGTGACCGGCCTGTCGCTGCGCTACGACCACACCAGCACCGCGGACCGTCCACTGGTCGGCGATGCGCGGTCAGCGACCGACGTAGCCGCCGCACTCGACGGTGTGGACGCAGTACTGCACCTGGCGGCCATTCCGCATCCCAGCCTCGGTACGCCGGAGGAGGTGTTCGAGAACAACGTGGCGGCGACGTTCAACGTACTGGCGCAAGCAGGGCAGCAGGAGGTACGCCGGGCCGTGATAGCCAGCAGCATCAACGCGTTCGGCGTACCGATGAACGTGAACGACGTGACACCGGCGTACTACCCGCTGGACGAGGAGGTGGAGGCTGACATCGCCGACGCGTACTCCTTGTCCAAAAGCGTCGACGAGCAGAGCGCACGGATGGCCTGGCGGCGTTGGGGCACCGATGTGATCGCACTGCGCTTCCCGCTGGTCAAGAGCCGCGAGGAGCTGCTCAAGTTCGCGGCCATGGCCGAGCGGGACCCGTCCACGATGGCCCGCGAAGGCTGGGCGTACCTGGACCTGCGGGACGGCGTACGGGCGATCGTCGCCGCGCTCGAGTCACCCGCGGCCGGCGCGCACGTGGTCGGGCTGGCGGCTGACGACATCCTCGTCGATCGGCAGACCGACGAGCTCCTGCGCGAGTACGCACCGACCGTGCCGTTGAAGCGGGCTGTGCAAGGACGGGCGTCGTTGGTCGACACCACCCGGGCTCGGGAGCTGCTGGGCTTCCGGCCGCGGTACTCGATCCACGATCAGACGGTGTCCGCGACGACCACGTGAGGCTCGACGTACTCGACGCCGGGCTCGAGGTTGCCCTCGAGCAGCCGGTTGGCGACCCGGCGGCCGATCTCCTCGAGGCCGACGTCGATCGTGGTCAGGTGCCGGGTGCCGCGCTGGTCGTGCATCAGGCTCTCCCAGTTGTCGACGCCGATCAGCGCGACGTCACCGGGCACCTGCCGGCCGCTGGCCCGGACGGCCCGCTCGACACCGCGGCCGATCGCGTCGCTGCCGCAGAAGATCGCGTCCAGGTCGGGCACCTCGGCCAGCAGTTCGGCCGCCGCCTGCTCGCCCCACTCCTCGCGCCAGCGCCCGAAACGGACCGGCGCCGCCCATTCGAGACCGGCCTCGGCGAGCAGCTCACCGGCGCCTTCGGCCCGCCGCTGGGCGGCGATGTCGTGCGGCTCCGCGGTCAGATGCGCGATCCGGCGGCGGCCGCCGGCCAGCAGATGACTGATCGCGAGCCGCCCGATGGCGAAGTCGTCGGCGGTGATCGTGGTGTCCTGTGGGTCCGCGGGGACCGTGAACGCGTTGATCACCGGGACGTCGAACCGGCTGGTGAACGACGGAGTGCGGAACGACGTACTGGTCCCGATCACGATCACGCCGTCGATCCGGCGGGCGCGCAGCTGCAGGATGCTCTCGGTGACGTCGTGCTGCTCCTCCATGCGCGCGTCGTACAGCAGGATGGCCTGCTCCTTCGCGCCGAGCTCGGTGGCGGCGGTGGCCAGCACCACCCGGGTGAACGGGTTCGACGCGCGGTGGGTGAGTACGCCGATGGTCTGGCTGCGGCCGCGGGCGAACGAGCGGGCCAGGGCGTTGTGCCGGAAGCCCAGCCGGTCCGCGGTCAGCCGGACGTGCTCGCGGGTGGCCTCGGAGATCCGGTCGGTGCCGTTCAGCGCCTTCGACGCCGTCGACAGCGAGACACCGGCCGCGGCGGCCACATCGGACAGCGTGATCACCTGGTCGGCCATCTGCCCATCGTAGTCAGCAACGAGCCGTTGACACGGGGCGCGCCGGGTATCAAGGTGTGATTTGCGAAACCGCTTTCGCTTCCCTGGGAGGAGAACTTCATGACCCGTCGCCGCTCCGGCGCAGTCAGTCTTCTCACGGCCGGCCTGTTGCTGGCCGCCGTACTGCAGTCACCCGCCCGCGCCGCGACCACCGCGGCGCCCACCCTCACGATCACGCCGACCACGGTCGGCAACACGTTCACCGTCGGGCAGCAGGTCAAGCTGGGCTTCAGTACCGACGCAGCCACCGTCAACTGGACGGTGCGGGACGCCAGTGGCACCGAGGTCGCCAAAGGCTCCGCAGCAGCCGCCACGCTGAACGGCCAGCTGCCCCTGTCGATCAGTACGCCCGGCTGGTACCAGACGGACCTCAGAGCGGTCGCATCGGACGGTACGACGACGCTCGGCGGTACCGACTTCGCCGTACTGACGCCGCACGACTTCTCCACGTCCACGGACACCCGGATCGGCACGGCGACCGCCCTGGGGTTCGGGGGCGTGGCCAATCCCGGTCTGGACGCCGTACCGCTGCTGGCGAACGGCGGTATCTCGACCGCGCGCGACGAGGCGTTCTGGGCGGCCGCGGAGACCACCAAGGGCGTCATCCAGTTCCCGCAGAACGTCAAGAACTACAAGGCCGCGCTGGACGCCAACCACGTCGACTTCCTGAACATCCTGGACTACGGCAACCCGCTGTACTACCCGGACGAGGCGCCGTCGACCGACGAGCAGCGGGACGCGTTCGCGCGGTACGCCGTCGCCGCGGTCGACGAGTTCGGGACCGAGCACACGACGTACGAGCTGTGGAACGAGTGGAACCTGCGGGACCCGAACGGCGCCGCCAAGGCCAGCCCGGAGAACTACGTCGCGCTGCTGAAGACCGTGAGCGCCGCAGTACGGGCGAAGCACCCGGACGTGAAGCTGACGGGTCCGTCGCTGGCGGTCATCAACGACTGGCAGGGGTGGTTCACCAAGTTCGCGGACCTGGGCGGGCTGGACTACGTGGACGCGGTGACGATTCACCCGTACGTGCAGCCGCTGGACCCGGAGGCCTCGGTGGCGTACGTGAACACCATCCGCAGCATCATGGCGGCGCACGGCTCCAGCAAGCCGATCTACATCACCGAGCAGGGCTGGGCGACCGGTACGAACCCCAGCGCGGTGTCGGAGCCGGCCCAGGCACGTGACCTGGTACGCGGCCAGCTACTCGCCTACGGCAACGGTGTGGCGCGCTACAGCTCCTACAACTTCATGGACTCCGGCAACGACCCGTCGAACGTCGAGCACCGATTCGGCATGGTGCGCAACCGGCTCGACGCCCGCGGCGCGCTGGTGCCCAAGCCGTCGTACGTCGCCACCGCCGTACTGGCCCGCCAGATCGACGAGCTGCCACTGATCGGGCAGACCCGCTTCGGCAGCAACGGGTACGACGTGGCCTTCAACGCAGGTGGCGGGCAGAGCGTGCATGCGGTCTGGTCGACGACGCCAGGACTGGTGAACCTGGCGGCGCCTGCCGGCTCACAGGTCCAGATCACCGGCCTGTACGGCGAGACGAGCACGCTGACGGCTGACGCCGGAGGGCACGTGTGGGTCAGCGCTGGACCGGATCCGTTCTACGCACGCGGTGCGATCAGCGGTGTGGCGCCGTCGAACCGGTTCGCGCTGTCGGTGGCGCCGGAGGTCGCTGGTGACACGGCTACGGGCACCCTGACGTTCAGCAACCCCGATGCGGTGGCGCACTCGTTCACCGTCGCTGCTGGCGGGGCTGAGACGAGCGGATCGGCGGCTGCTGGTGCGACTGCTACGGCGGGGGTCTCGTACCCGGCGCAGGACTCGACAGGTGCCCGCGTTTACCGTGCAACGGTCAGCGTTGACGGTCAGGCTGTTGCGCTTGTCTCCACAACTGGTGTGGCGACGCCGCCGCTGTCTGTGACGGGCTCCCATGTCGTGAACGGGAGTGGGAAGGACCTGCTGCGGTTCCGGGTCACGAATGCTTCTTCGCACGCGATTGCGGTGGCGGGGCTGGACTGGCAGTCCGGTACAGCGTCTGGGACGTTGCTGGCTGGTTCCACGATTGCTGCGAACGCCACGCAAGAGGTGGACGTGCCGATCACCCTGTCAGGTGCTTCCAGTTGGTCTGCGAGTGTCAGGTCGGCTGGGATGGCGGATGTGCGGGCTGCTGGTGTGTTGAGCCCGGTGACCTCACCGACGGTTGCCAGGAGGTACACCGTGAAGCTGGACGGGGTCATTGACCCAGTGGTTGCGGCGCAGCCTGCTATCGCGTTGGAAGGGACCGGTACGCCGCCCGTTACCGGTTGGGGTGGGCCCAGCGATCTCTCCGGGAAGCTATGGCTCACGCATGACGACCAGAACCTGTACCTGTCCGCCAAGGTCACCGACGACGTGTTCTCGCAGCCGAACCGAGGCGGGAACATCTGGGGCGGGGACGGGATCCAGCTAGGGATGACGGCCGGTGCACCTGGTGAAGCCACATCGGCGCAGGAGATCGGTGTGGCGTTGACCGACGCCGGTCCGGTGGACACGTGGCGCTGGACACCGACCAGCCAGGCCGGTGTGCCGCCGGGCGTCCAGGCCAAGGTGGTGCGGGACGAGGCCGCGCACACCACGACGTACGAGATCGCTGTGCCGTGGAGCACGCTCGGGTTCGCGGCCAAGGACCGGCTGCTGTCGGCCACCGTCGTGGTGAACGAGAACGACGGCACCGGCCGCCGTGGCTGGCTGAGCTGGGGCAAGGGGGTCGCGGAGACCAAGAACCCGGCCCTGTTCAACGCCATCCGGCTGGACCCGGCTGCCGCGCGGTAGCCGCCACCGACTCGGCGTAGGTGCCCCGGAACCGCTGCCCGAGGGGCACCTACGCCGAACCTCTGCCACCAACGATCAGGGCACCGCCTAGGATCAGGTCATGAGTCACACCGTGCTGGCCGAGCTGGTGGCCAACGTGCTGAAGGTCACGGCCAAGGCCGGCGACACGGTGCGGCCCGACGACACCCTGGTCATCCTGGAGTCCATGAAGATGGAGATCCCGGTGCTGGCCGAGGTGGCGGGCACCATCAGTGAACTGAAGGTCGCCGAGGGCGAAGTCGTCCGCGACGGCGACCCCATTGCCGTGATCGACGAGAAGTGATTCAACCGAAATGCCCTCCTACGCGTCTCTAGAGATGAAGCCACGGGCCGGGAACTTCCGGTCGCGGCGCCGCGTTGAGCCGTCGTACGAACAAACCAGGGTCCAGCCCGGGTTTTCCCGACGTGCGCAGAGGACGGTGACCGCGGCACCATGGCCTTCACGCTTATTGCCGAGAGGACCCAGGGAGGCGTTGCGGTGAAGCCGTTCGACACCTCGACGGTCGCTACGCCGCAGGCCGCGCCGGACGCGCTGCCGTCGTGGGACGAGATCGTCCGTACGCACTCCGCCCGCGTCTACCGGCTGGCGTACCGGCTGACCGGCAACAAGCACGACGCCGAGGACCTGACCCAGGAGGTCTTCGTCCGGGTCTTCCGCTCGCTGTCGTCGTACACGCCGGGCACCTTCGAGGGCTGGCTGTACCGGATCACCACGAACCTGTTCCTGGACGGCGCCCGCCGCAAGCAGCGGATCCGCTTCGACGGCCTGCCCGAGGACGCCCACGACCGGCTGCCGGCCAAGGGCGAGGGCCCGGCCGAGAAGCTGGACTCGGACCTGTTCGACCACGACGTGCAGGACGCGCTCGACGCGCTGCCCGAGGACTTCCGGGCCGCCGTCGTGCTCTGCGACATCGAGGGCATGACGTACGACGAGATCGCGGACGTCCTGGACGTGAAGCTCGGCACCGTCCGGAGCCGGATCCACCGCGGCCGGTCGATGCTGCGCAAGCACCTCGAGCACCGGGCCCCGCGGTCCGGCCAGACCCGCGTCGGCGGCCCGCCCACCGACGGACTGTTCGACGGGGGTGACCTCGGATGACGCAGCACCCGCTGGACAAGCTGAGCGCGGTCGTCGACGGTGAGCTCGACCACGACTCCCGGGACCGCGTGCTGAGCCACCTGGTCGGCTGCGACAGCTGCCGCACCGAGGTGGACGCGCAGCGCCGGCTGAAGGCGCGGATGGCCGCGCTGGAGTCGCCGGACGCTCCCACCGACCTGATGCAGCGCCTGATGGGCGTCTCGTCGTTCTCCACCGAGCCGCGGGAGGAGGTCCGTCCGGTCCTCACGCCGGCGGTCAGCCTGTTCCCGCAGCGGTCCGCGTTCCCGGCCGGGCGGTCGGGTGGCACCCGGCCGGGGACGACCCGTTCGCGCTCCCGCCGCCGCGCCGGCGTGCTCGGTGCGGCCGGCTCGGCCGCGGCCGTGGCCTCCCTGCTGGGTACGGCGTTCGTCGTCGGCGACCCGTCCCGCTCGGAGCAGCCGCCGACGCTGCAGCCGCCGGTCGCGAGCTTCTCCTCCGACCACGCGAGCACGTCCGGCGGAGCGCCGTTCGCGGACCCGGTCGCGCTGATGAGTACCTACAGCCCGACGGGGTACGCGGGGCTCAGCCCTAGTCTGAGCCCGACCATGGGCCCGACCATGGGCTCGACGCTGCGGCCGGTGGCCCTGACCGGGCGCTGACCGGTGAGCCTCTCCCGGCTCGCCATCCTGGTCAGCACCGCCCTGATCGGCCTCGGCCTGCCCACCTCCGCTGCCGCCGTACCCGAGTCCTCCAAGCCTGACTCGCCGACCGCGGTCAGCTGGCTGCGCAGGGCGGCCGCCGCTCCGAACCACGTCTCGTACCACGGCACCCAGATCATCACCGCCTGGGGACCGCAGGGCGCCAGCTCGGCGATGTTCGACATCCTGCACGCGGCGTCACAGGGCTCCGAGATCAGCGTGCTCGGCTCGTCCGCGCCCGGCGCGAAGGCGTTCGTGCAGCGGGCCACGACCACGGACGCCGCGATCGACGGTGGGCCGCTCGCCTTGCTGCAATCGACGTACCAGCTGGTCGACAAGTGCTGCACCGACCTGATCGGCCGGGCCGCGATCCTCGTGGAGGCGTTGCGCGACGACGGGACGCTGGCGGCCAGGTTCTGGATCGACAAGGCCACCGGGCTGCTGCTGCAGCGTCAGCTGTTCAGCGCGGACGGCAAGACGATGGTGCGCGCGACCGTGTTCACCGAGCTGGAGATCGAGGGCTCCGAGTTCCTCGGTCACCTGCCGCCGATGCTGCCGAGCGGTGTCGAGGCGGTCGGCATGGGCAAGGTCGACGACCTGCGCTCCGCCGGCTGGGTGTGCGCTCCGGACCTGCCGTCCTCGCTGACGCTCTACGACGTGCACCAGGACACCACCAACGGGTCCCTGCAGTTCTCGTACTCCGACGGGCTGTTCAACGTGTCGCTGTTCGAGCAGCGCGGGCGGCTGGACCCGTCCGCGGTGCGGGGCTACAGCACGACGGACAGCCCTGGTGTCTACTTGCGGTACGGGATGCCGTCGTACGTCGTCTGGTCCTCGGGGGGAATCGTGTACACGCTGATCGGTGACCTGCCGCCGGACCAGCTCGGACAGGTGGTCCGGGCGTTCCCGCACGACCTGCCGGAGAAGCTGTCCGCGATCCAGCGGCTGGGGACCGGGCTGGCCAAAATCGCGACCTGGCTCACTCCGATGGGTGCACTCTCCCCGAAGCTGGGATAATCAGATCTGGAAGCACCTCCGGTTACCGCCGGGCGGCTTCCGGCCGATGACCACGACGAAGACGTGAGGCGGGGACCGTCTATGAGCGACGACGCCGAGCCGACAGTTCCACATCCGGCGACCGCGGAACCGACCGCGCCTCAGCCGACCACGCCCACTTCCCCCACCCTCCCGCCGAACGCCCCGGCCTCCCCGAGCCTCCCGCCGAGTGGCCCAACTGCTCCGGGTCTCCCGCCGAGCGGCCCAACTGCTCCGGGTCTCGCGTCGAGCGGCGCAGCTGCTCCGGGCCTCGCGTCGAGCGGGCCCACCTCCGCGGGACCCGAGGCGAGTGGGACGGCCGCGGCCGGACCGGCTGCGGGGGCCGGTTCGCCGTTGTCCGCGTTGACGCCGCCTGCCCCGGGAACGGGGGCGATGCCGTTGCAGCCGCCGGGCTCCGACTCCGCCTACCGGCAGACGAACGGTGGCCGTTCCACCACGCAGCGCAGCTTCGGGCGTCCGGAGCCGCAACCGGCCGCATTCCGCCCGCTCTACCAGGGCCAGGCCTGGCCGACCGAGCAACCGCCGTACCGGCCCGCGTACCTCCCGCCGCCACCGGCCGACTGGCACCAGCAGCAGGCCCGCTCGTACACGTCCGAGCCGCCGAAGGTGAACCGCGTCGTCACGATCGCCGCCCTGGTCGCGCTGGTCATCGGCGTCATCGCCGGCGCCGGCGCGGCTACCGCCGTCGTCGCCCTGGACGGCAACAACGCCCCGATCGCGCAGCAGCCCGACCCGCCGGTCGGCACCGGCGCGAACCCCAGGATCCGGACGGGCTCGGTGTCCGCCGTCGCCGCCGCGCTGCTGCCCAGCGTCGTTCAGTTGAAGGTGCAAGGCGCGGACAACTCCGACGCGACCGGCTCCGGGTTCGTGATCGACAACCTCGGCCACATCCTGACCAACAACCACGTGGTCGAGTCCGCGGCCAAGGGCGGCTCGATCCAGGTCGTCACCAACGACAACAAGACCGCGACCGCCCGGCTGGTCGGCCGGTCACCGGCGTACGACCTGGCCATCGTCCAGGTCACCGGGATCACCGCCCCGTCGGTGCAGTTCGGCCGTTCGGAGGCGGCGATCGTCGGGCAGGACGTGGTCGCGATCGGCTCGCCGCTCGGGCTGGCCGGCACCGTCACGTCCGGCATCATCTCGGCGAAGAACCGTCCGGTGACGACCGGCGACGACCCCAGCCAGGCGTCGTCGTACATCAGCGCGCTGCAGACCGACGCGGCGATCAACCCGGGCAACTCGGGTGGCCCGCTGGTCGACATGAACGCGCGGGTGATCGGCGTGAACTCCGCGATCGCCACCGTTCCCGGCGCCGGCCAGGGGCAGAGCGGGAGCATCGGGCTCGGATTCTCGATCCCGATCGACCAGGCCCGGCGCACCGCGCAGCAGATCATCGCCACCGGCCAGGCGTCGTACCCGGTGATCGGGGCCAGCGTCGACATGACCTTCGAGGGTGGCGGCCGGGTCAGCGCGGTGACGCCGCGCTCGCCGGCCGCGAAGGCCGGGCTGCAGGTCGGTGACGTGATCACCGCGATCAACAACCAGGCGGTGGACAGCGCCGAGGTGCTGATCGTCGCGATCCGCACGCATCAGCCGGGGGAGGCGGTCCGGCTCGCGTACGAGCGCGCCGGACGTTCCCGGACGGTTACGCTCACGCTCGGCCAGCAGATCGGCTGAGGCACGCCAGCCGGTCTGGGGATAGGCTGGTCGCGAACGTACGGAGAGGTGAGGACATGTTCGGCATCGGGCCACTGGAACTGGTCGTGATCGCGATCGTCGCCGTACTCGTCTTCGGACCTGACCGGCTCCCGGAATTCGCCCGGACGGCCGGCCGCCTGCTGCGCCAGGTCCGGCAGATGGTGAACAACGCGCAGAACGACCTGCGCAACGAGCTCGGCCCGGAGTACGCCGATCTCGAGCTCCAGGACCTGAACCCGAAGAACTTCGTCCGCAAGCACCTCCTCGACCCGATCGAGGACGAGGTCAAGTCGGTCAGCGAGATGAGCGACAACACCCCGCAACGCCTCCCGGCCGGCGCCAAGCCGCCGTTCGACCCCGAGTCGACCTGATCACTTCCTGATCACCGTCGCCGGAAGAGCAGCGCCGTAGCGACCGCACCGGCGATCGCGGGCAGCAGCGCCAGCAGGCCCCAGAGCGGCGGGTACGGGTGTACGCCGTACTCCGACGCGGCCAGCAGGGTGATGCCGAGCGAGGCCGTCAGCAGTACGACGAGTACGCCGATGCCGCCTGCGACCAGACGGTGTGAGCGGGCCAGTCCCGCGACCAGGAGCCAGAGCGGGGCGTCGACGACGGCAACGGCGTACAGCATGCCGTAGAGGACGCCTGCGGAGACGTGTTTGCCGTACGCCGCGTACCCGCTCGAGGCGTGCTCGGCCAGGCTGCGGCTGCCCGCCTGGTCGATGATCGCGATCACGGCGATCAGGAGCGAGAGCCCGACGGCGATGAGTGCCGAGCGCTTTTCTGAAAGTGACTGTCTCATGCAAGTGACTGTACGGACGGCAGTGGCTTGCGGTCAAGATTTTTGGAGAGTCACTTGCTGAAGCGTGGAACTGTCTCTAAGGTCGGGGCATGGCTACCGGTCTGCGGGAACGCTGGCGTCTGAAGGCACGGCGGACGATCCAGGAGCGCGCGCTCGACCTGTTCGACGAGCGCGGGTTCGGGGCGGTGACGATCGAGGAGATCGCCGCCGCGGCCGAGGTGTCGCCGTCGTCGGTGTACCGGTACTTCGGCACCAAGGAAGGGCTGATCGTCGCCGACGAGTTCGACACGATGAGCCAGGAGGCGCTCGAGGAGCTGTTCGACCCGGCGGATCCGGTCGGCACGATGACGCGGATCGTCCGCGACTACGAGGTCGCGCCGGACGAGGGGGAGCCGATCCCGTGGCGGCGGATCCGGTACTTCTTCAGCGAGCCGTCGGTCCGGACGGCGTTCTGCGCGTCACTGGACCGCGCGAGTCAGCGGATCGCCCCGCTGATGACCGGCGGGCACCTCAGCGCGACGCAGGCACGGGTGGCCGCGAACGCGCTGGTCTTCGGGTACTTCTCGGCGCTCGAGCAGTGGTACCTGGACGGCGGCGTCCGCCCGGTCGCGGAGTACGTCGAGGAAGGGCTCGACGTACTCCGGCCGATCTGGTCAGCGACCGGCGGGGGAGAGGCCTAGCTGGCGGCCGAGCAGGCCGCGGGGCTTGCCGCCGAGGGTGGCGGCGATCTTGTCGAGCATCTGCGCGGCCGGGGTGTCCGGGTCCGCCATGGCGAGCGGCCGGCCGAGGTCGCCGCCGGAGCGGAGCCGCTCGTCGAGCGGGATCTCGCCGAGCAGCGGGATCTGGTAGCCCAGGCGCGCGGACAGCGTCTCCGCGACCCGGGTGCCGCCGCCGGAGCCGAAGATCTCGATCCGGTGCTCGGGACCGCAGTGCGGGCAGGGCAGGTACGACATGTTCTCGACCACGCCGGCCACCCGCTGGTGCACCATCTGGGCCATCGTGCCGGCCCGCTCGGCCACCTCCGCGGCGGCCTCCTGCGGGGTGGTCACGACGATCACCTCGGCGCTGGTCAGCCGCTGGCCGACCGAGATCGCGATGTCGCCGGTGCCCGGCGGGAGGTCCAGGAGCAGTACGTCGAGGTCGCCCCAGTACACGTCCGCGAGCATCTGGACGAGCGCGCGGTCCAGGATCGGGCCGCGCCAGGCGACCACCTGGTCGCGCTTCGGCTTCAGCATGCCGATCGAGATCACCTTCACGCCGTGCGCGGGCACCGGCATGATCATGTCGTCCACGGCCGTCGGGCGCTCGTCCGCGACACCGAACATGGCCGGCACCGAGTGGCCGTAGATGTCCGCGTCCAGCACGCCGACCGACAGGCCCTGCCGGGCCATCGCGACCGCCAGGTTGACCGTGACGGACGACTTGCCGACGCCACCCTTGCCGGAGGCGATCGCGAACACCTTGGTCAGCGAGTCGGGCCGGGAGAACGGGATCTCCTTCTCGGCCACGCCGCCACGCAACTGGGTCTGCAGGGCCGCCCGCTGCTCGGTCGACATCACCCCGAGGTCGATCTCCACCCCCGTGACACCGTCGAGCTTGCTCACCGCGGCCGTCACGTCGCGGCGCAACGTGTCCTTCATCGGACACCCGGCGACGGTCAGCAGGACGCGCACGGCGACCACGCCGTCGTCCCGCACGACAACGGACTCGACCATCCCCAGGTCCGTGATCGGCTTCTTGATCTCGGGATCGAGCACTCCACCGAGCGCCGCGGTCACCTGCTCAGCAGTGGCAGCCATGCCCCAAGGCTACGTGCTAACCCCACCCCACCCGACCACGGTCCATGTGACATACCTCCGACAGCAGCACACGCAGCCCCGCGCCGCGCTGCTACCCGCGCACCCAGCCACCCCGCCCGCCCCAACACCAGTGGATATCCACTCGCGTGGGGGGTTCTTCGCTCGCATACCACCGCAGAACCCCCAACGAGAGCGGATATCCACTCGTGTGTTGGGCGGTTGGGCGGCGGGGGCCGGGGGTTAGAGGCCGGGGGCGCCGTAGATGGGGAACCAGCGGGAGAGGTCTTGTTCGAAGTTGAGGTCGGCGCCTACTACTGATCTGATCTGGAGCTCTTTGGCGTTGTCGCGGCGGTCGGTGCCGACCGGGACGAAGGGGTACCAGGAGCCGCGTTTGTAGAGGTAGACCAGGCCCAGGGGCTCGGTGCCGTTGGTGAAGGCGACCAGGGTGCACAGGAGGGCGCTGCCGAAGCCTGCGTCGACCAGGGACGTGTTCACGGCGTGCAGGTCGGTGACCAGCGTTTCCAGGTCGTCAGGGGCCGTCTGGCGGACCAGCCAGGTGAAGCCGTACGAGTCCGTCGTACTGGTGAACTTGCCGTTGTCGAGCGCGAGCAGCTTGTCGACCTCGTCCCGGAGCGCGGTGAATCCACCGCCCTCGGCGGCCTTGAAGCACACCGACCCGCTCCCGGTCGGACGGTAGTCGGCCGCGGTCTCCAGGGTGATCGCGGCCGACGGAAGCGAGAACAGCTGATCGAGGTTCGGCGGCACAGCCTTGCTGCGCCCGAGCAGGATGTCGAGAAGGCCCATGGCTCGAGGGTAGGTCGGCCGATCTCACGCCTACTGCGCGGCACCCGGCACGGCAGCTCGCCGCACGGGTGCAAAGGCCACGATGCTCCGCATCGAGACCTTCGCCCCCGTGCGCCGAGCTACCGCACCGAGCACCTGCTCGCTACGGCGTGAGATCGGCCGACCTACCCTAAGCTTGCTCGCCCAGCTCGCGGGAGAGGGTGCCGAGGCGCTCCAGGCGTGTCTCGAGGGACGGGTGCGTGGAGAACAGGGCCGAGACGCTCTTGCCGCCGGAGATCGCCGGGGCGAAGAAGAACGCGTTGAACGCCTGCGCCTGGCGGAGGTCGCGCGACGGTATCCGGGCGATGTCCCCGCTGATCTTGGTCAGCGCGGACGCCAGCGTGGACGGTCTGCCGGTGAGCATCGCGCCGGCGCGGTCGGCGGCCAGTTCGCGGTAGCGGGACAGTGCCCGGGTGAGCAGGAACGAGATCGCGTACACGGCGACCGACACCGCGATCACGGTCAGCATCACCAGCGCCGCGTTCTGGTCGCGGTTGCCCCGGCCGAGGCCGCCGTACAGCCCGAAGCGGGTGATCAGCCCGGCCAGTACGCCGAGGAACGACGCGATCGTCATCACCGCGACGTCCCGGTGCGCGACGTGCGAGAGCTCGTGCGACAGCACGCCCTCCAGCTCGTCCTGGTCGAGCCGGCGCATGATGCCGGTGGTCACGCAGACCACCGCGTTGTTCGGGTTCCGGCCGGTCGCGAACGCGTTCGGCAGGTCGACGTCGGCGATCGCCACCCGCGGCTTCGGCATGTCGGCCAGCGCGCAGAGCCGGTCGATCGCACCGTGCAGCTGCGGCGCCTCCTCGGGCGTGACGATCCGCCCGTGCATCGCGTAGAGCGCGATCTTGTCGGAGAACCAGTACTGCGCGAACAGCATGCCGCCCGCGATGACCACGGCCAGCACGGCGCTGCGGGTCAGCGCGATCAGCAGCGCCACGAACGCGACGTACAGCAGTCCGAGCAGGAAGCTCGTGATCACCATCCGGCTGGACAGCCCCCGGTCGGGCGCGAATCGAGTCTTCATCCCACGTCCTTCTTCCTCACACCTGATAGTGAGAGTAGCTCGGGGTCAAACCCGATCCTCCTCGCGCGTGTCGAGATCGGCCAGCAGCGAGCGCAGCTCGGAGCGCAGGAAGTCGCGGGTGGCGACCTCGCCGACCGCCATCCGCAGCGACGCCATCTCGCGGGCCAGGAACTCCATGTCGGCACGGGTACGGGCGTCGACGTCGCGGTCCCGGTCGTACTGCACCCGGTCCCGGGCCTCCTGCCGGTTCTGCGCGAGCAGGATCAGCGGCGCGGCGTACGACGCCTGCAGGCTGAGCGCCAGCGTCAGGAAGATGAACGGGTACTGGTCGAAGCGCAGGTTCCCCGGGGCGAAGATGTTCCAGCCGATCCAGAACAGGATCGTCACGGTCATGTAGACCAGGAACTGCCCGGTGCCGAGGAAGCGCGCGATCCGCTCGGACAGCCGGCCGAACGCGTCCGCGTCGTACGTCGGCCGCGGTACGAACGTCCGCCGCCAGTCCCGCGGTACGTCGAGCCGGGTACTCCCGCGCAGCGTCCTGTGGTCGTCACGTGCCATCGTGGCCCACCTCCTGCGGCGTGTCCGGGTGATCGTGCTCCCGCCAGTCGTCCGGGAGCAGATGGTCGAGTACGTCGTCCACCGTCACGGCCCCGAGCAGCCGGCCCTCGTCGTCGAGCACCGGTGCGGCGACCAGGTTGTACGTGGCGAGGTACTTGCTGACGGTCTGCAGGCCGTCGTCAGGACGGAGGCCGTCCAGGTCGGTGTCGAGTGCCGCGGACACCAGCTCGGACGGGGGTTCGCGGAGCAGCCGCTGGATGTGGCCGATGCCGATGAACCGTCCTGTCGGTGTTTCGAGCGGTGGACGGCAGACGTAGATCATGGCGGCCAGGGCCGGGCTGAGGTCCGCGTTGCGTACGTGGGCGAGCGCATCGGCCACAGTGGCGTCTACAGGCAGGATGACGGGCTCTGACGTCATCAGACCGCCTGCGGTGTGCTCTTCGTACGTGAGCAGCCGCCGTACGTCTTCTGCTTCCTCAGGCTCCATCAGCGTCAGCAGCCGCTCTGCGGTCTCCGTAGGCAACTCGGCGATCAGGTCGGCTGCGTCGTCCGGGGACATCTCCTCCAGCACGTCCGCGGCGCGTTCGGTGTCCAGACCGTCGAGGATCTCGACCTGGATGTCCTCGGGTAGCTCTTCGAGTACGTCGGCCAGCCGCTCGTCGTTGAGCGCCGCCGCGATCTCCTTACGGCGCTTGGCCGACAGGTCGTGCAGTACGCCGGCCAGGTCGGCCGGGCGCATCGACTCGAACGCCGCGAGGATGTGGGTGGCGCCCTGGCCCTCTTCCACCTGGGTGAACCCGCTGACGTCGCTCCAGTCGAGCACATGCGTCTGGCCGCGGCGGCGGAACCGTTTGGAGCCCTCCCGCACCGCCACCTTGGTCAGCAGCCAGTCCCGGGTCCGCCACTGCTCCATCGCCATGTCGAACACGATCGCCGTGGCGCCTGTGTCCGCAATGGTGACTGTCCGGTCCAGCAGCTCGCCCAGGACGAGCACTTCGGTCGGACGCTGCTCGAAGCGCCGCATGTTGAGCAGGCCGGTGGTGATGACGTGCCCGACGTCCACGGAGGTCACCCGGGTCATCGGGAGGAAGATGCGGCGCCGGGTGAACACCTCGACGACCAGGCCGAGCACCCGCGGCGGCTGGTCGCCCTGGCGCATCATGGCGACCACGTCCCGCACCTTGCCGACCTGGTCGCCGTTGGGGTCGTACACCGGCAGCCCTGCGAGCCGAGCGACGTACACCCGCGACGGTGATCCAGTCATGCCGGAAGGCTAACCCCCCGAGCCGGGGTCTCGGCTGAGGACGCTTCGTAGACTTGGCGGGCGACGACGAAGTGGGGTGGCGATCCTGGGATCCACCGGCCTGGGTGTGGATGAGGAAACGGCGTACCTGGACCTGATCCGCCGTGGTGCCGCGGCACCCGTGGACCTGTGCCGGCGGCTGGGCCGGCCGCTGCCGGACGTCCAGCGGGCCGTCGACGTGCTGCTGGCCGAGGGTTTCGTGCACCGTACGCCGCCGCCGGGCGAGCTGATCGTGCCGGTGCCGCCGGAGCTGGCCGTGGACCAGCTGATCCGGCGGCAGGAGGACGAGTTCGAGCGGATCCGGAAGTCGGCGTACCGGCTGGCCGCCGAGGCGACCCGGCAGGGCGGCGTGCGGCGGACCGAGGAGCTGATCGAGATCGTCACCGGCGAGAGCGCGGTCGCGCTGGCGTTCGACCGGGTCCAGCGGTCGGCCCGTGCCGAGATGCGCGAGCTGGTCGCCCCGCCGTACGTCGCGTCGGCCGAGGTGAACCGGACGCAGCTGGCCCGGCAGGGCGCGGGCGTGGCGTACCGGGTGGTCTACGACAACTCCGCCCTCGCCGACGCGGTGCTCGCTGCCAGCGCGGTCAGCCACGTCCGGGCCGGGGAGCAGGCGCGGATCGCGGACATGCTGCCGACCAAGCTGGCCATCGCGGACCGCGAGCTGGCACTCCTGCCACTGGACTGGGCGACCCCTGCACAGGACGCTGCACTGCTGGTGCACGCCTGCAGCCTGCTGGACGCGCTGGTCGCCCTGTTCGAGACCGTGTGGAACAGAGCCAGCCCACTGAGGGTCACGGACTCCGACAACCTGAAGCCCGAAGAGGCCATGTCCGCGGAGGACAGGCACCTGCTGTCGCTGCTGGTCGCAGGACTGACAGACGACGCCGCGGGCGCCCGCCTTGGCATCAGCCGCCGTACCGTAGCCAGACGCGTACAGCAGCTGATGGAACAGACCCACTCGCGCTCCCGCCTCCAGCTCGGCTGGCACGCTCGCGACCGCGGCTGGCTCTGACCGATTGCTGACGGCAACTAGCTCAGTCTGGGGCGACGGCGGATCCGGCGGTGCAAGGTCTTCGGAGGCGCGCCGCGGGTGGTGGCTCTGGTCGGTGCTGGTGCCTCGGCCCGGGGCGTGTCGTCGTACTGGCTCGTGACGTCGCCTGTCGGGTCCAGGACGAGGATGTCTGCCTGGGTACGCCAGCGTTCCAGCTGGGTGTCCAGGTCCGCTGCGTTGAGCCGCTCGGTACGTAGTACCTGTGCGGCGGCGGTCCACTCGTCGCTGCCGGGCTCCAGGCGCCGTACGGTCGCGTTCCAGGTCGCCAGGTGGTTCATGGCGGGCTTGGCCGGTACGGCGACCGTCGCGGAGCCGGCCGTTGCGAGTCCGGGCAGTGGCTGCTCCGCGCCGTCGGACGAGTCCGCGAGTACGACGTAGTGCCCGTCGACGTTCGCGAACCAGGCCGGGACCGGGCGGCGGCCGTCCCAGGCCAGCCAGACCAGTCCGGCCTTCTTCATCACGCCGGCGATGTCCTCGATGCTCACAGGACCCAGTGTCACACGGTGAATCGGGACACACTCGGAGGGGAAGTGAGCCGGGTCACCGGGGCCGTGGCGGCGGACGCCGTACGCTGCCGGTGACCGGTGGGTAACCGAGTGGAGGTCGGCTGTGGTGGACAAGGTGACGGACAAGGGATTGCGCAGCAGGCGGTCGTGTCTGGCCACCCCGGGGTCGAACCCGCGGTTCCTGGCCAAGGCGAAGGGGCTGGACGCGGACCAGGTGTTCCTGGACCTCGAGGACTCGGTCGCGCCGCTGGCCAAGCCGGACGCCCGGAAGAACATCGTCGCCGCGCTCAACGAGGGCGGCTGGGGGAACAAGCTCCGGGTCGTCCGGGTGAACGACTGGACCACCGAGTGGACGTACGCCGACGTGATCGAGGTCGTCGGCGGCGCCGGGGCGAACCTGGACTGCATCATGCTGCCGAAGGTGCAGACCGCCGAGCAGGTGGTCGCGCTCGACCTGCTGCTCACCCAGCTGGAGAAGGTACATGGGTACGAACCCGGCCGGATCGGGATCGAGGCGCAGATCGAGAACGCGCTCGGCCTGACCAATGTGAACGCGATCGCCCAGGCCTCGCCGCGGGTCGAGACGATCATCTTCGGCCCGGCCGACTTCATGGCGTCGATCAACATGAAGTCGCTGGTGGTCGGCGAGCAGCCGCCCGGGTACGACGTCGGCGACGCGTACCACTACATCCTGATGCAGATCCTGATGGCCGCCCGCGCCCACGGCAAGCAGGCGATCGACGGACCGTACCTGCAGATCAAGGACGTCGAAGGCTTCCGCCGGGTGGCCGGCCGCTCCGCCGCGCTGGGCTTCGACGGCAAGTGGGTCCTGCACCCCGACCAGATCGCCGCCGCCAACGAGGTCTACTCGCCGCGCCAGGACGACTACGACCACGCCGAGAACATCCTCGATGCCTACGACCACTACACGTCCGCCGCCGGCGGCACCCGCGGCGCGGTGATGCTCGGCGACGAGATGATCGACGAGGCCAGCCGCAAGATGGCCCTCGTCATCTCCGCCAAGGGCCGCGCCGCCGGCCTCACCCGCACCGACGTCTGGCAGCCCCCGGCCGACCTAGGGCGTGTCTGACAATTCCCCGCCTACTGCGGGGCACTCGGCACGGCATCTCGCCGCACCGAGCACCTCCTCGCTACGGCGCGGAATTGTCAGACACGCCCTAGACCTGCGCCATGATCGCCAGCAGCTGACCGTCGGGGTCGGGGAAGAACGCCATCCATTCCTCGACCCCGTCGTCGTGTTTGTGGATCAGGTGCGGCGCGGCCTCGAACTCCACCCCACGCTCCCGAAGCTCGTCGTAGGCCACGTTGATGTCGGCGACCCGGAAGTAGAGGATCGACTGCTCACCGCGGTCGTCGGTGGCACGCAGGAACAGCCGGGTCCCACCACAGTCGAAGAACGCCAGATCCCCGAACGTGTAGAGATGCGGCAACCCCAGCACCCCGCCGTAGAACTCCGTCGCCGTGCCGATGTCACTCACGAGCCGCGCGATCTGCCCGATCGCCCCCAGCTGCACCATCTCCGTACCTCCCTGACCCCGTAGGGAACTGTCCACCGGCACCCCGCGCCACGTCCGGAGCTCGGCCCGCCGGTTCAGGCCGAGCTTCCGTACCGCGTTCGCGACGTGGAACTTCACCGCGTCGACGCTCACTCCGCGCCGCTGCGCGATTTCCCGGTTCCGCATCCCGTGCCGGACCGCGTCCACGACCTGCCACTCGGCCGGGGTCAGGACGTCGGGGTGCCGGGGCCGTCCACGTGTGCCCACAAGCACAAGCTAGTGCCTGGGGGCGCGAATTACCCTCCCCCTAGTGCGTCCACACCTTGTAGATGCGGATCGGCTTCGCGGGCGGGCCGTCCTGGTCGGGGTCGGCGATGCCGGCGGCGACCATCCGGTCGAAGGTGGACATGCCGGCGATCACGTGGCCGAGGACCGTGTAGTTCGGGGCGATGTGGGCGAA
>NZ_DASRVN010000078.1:0-10027 GCF_035655035.1 Kribbella sp.
GAAGTTGATCCCCACCTCATGCGCCCGCTCCATGATCGCGTGCGCATCCCCCACCTCGGTCAGAGGCCCGAAGTTCATGGTCCCCAGAACGATCCGACTAACCTGCAGTCCCGTCCGCCCAAGCTGAGTAAATTCCATACCCCCCACCCTCGCCCGCCGACGGCGACACTTCAAATAGAAGAATCAGCACAAAGCCATCACCCAAGCTTCTGAGTCAACCCCCTCCGCGCCACCACAGCGGGCCGCCTAGTGGCCCTGTTCCTGTGGCACGGACCCGGGGGCGACCTCGTCCTCGGAACGTGGTCCTCCGCGAGCCCTCCAGCCGGCGCCTGTCCTTCACCGAAATGGCTCATGAACGGGGCTTCCGTCCCAGCTCGGACCTTCTGGAACGCCACGAACGCCCCGCCACCCTCGACGAGGAGGCCCGCCGCTGCACCTTCCTCCTGAACCTCCGCGTCGGCGGCGCCATTCTGGAACCACCGAAATCGCGTTTACCCAAGACGCAACCCGCTCCTCTCCGGCACCAACCTTTACCGAGGCCCTCTGCCGAGGCGTCACCGTGCCAGGTCACCGCCGACCTCACCTGCTCGTCGCGTCTGCGCGCCGTCACGCGGTTACACATGGTCAGTCTGCCCGGTTGTCGATGGCGCAGCCGGCGGGCGTCCCACCTCGACTCGTGTGCGACCGCTAAGCTCTGGTCTTGTTCGATCCCCTGGCAGAGCGGAACCAGCCGGCATGAGATGCGCCGAGGCCATTGAGCCCAAGGCTTCATTTATGGCCCGTGCTGGCGCTCCCGAGCGCTCGTGTCGGGATGGGGCATCGGATTTGACCAGGCGGCGGCCCATCTCTACACTCGAACAAATGTTCGAACTACGGGGGAGGTTATCTCGTGAGTTCATTGCGAGTTGTTGAGATCTGTGCCGGAGCAGGTGGCCAGGCTCTTGGCCTGGAGCTCGCCGGGTTCGATCATTGGCTTGCGGTCGAGCTAGATGCCATGGCCGCTGAGACGCTGAAGCTCAATCGCCCGAAGTGGGACGTGCGCGTTGGTGATGTAGCTGACCCGGCTGTCTGGGATCCGAATGACTTCCGTGGCGTCGATCTGCTCGCGGGTGGGGTGCCGTGCCCGCCGTTCTCGATCGCTGGTAAGCAGCTTGGCGCGAATGATGAGCGCGACCTCTTTGCCTGGGCTGTTGAATTGTGCGGCATCATCCGGCCGCGTGCCCTGATGCTTGAGAACGTTCGCGGCCTGTCTGCGCCTCGCTTTTCCGCCTATCGGCAGCACGTCCTTGATCGATTGAACGAGCTTGACTACGTAGCCGATTGGCGCCTGTTGCAGGCATCCGACTACGGAGTGCCGCAGCTCCGTCCACGCTTCGTCCTAGTAGCTCTGAGCAAAGAGGACGCGCCGTACTTCACGTGGCCGGAGGCCATGCCAGTCCGGCGAACCGTTGGCGAAGAACTCGTAGATCTGATGGCCGCGAATGGCTGGATGTACGCCGAGCACTGGGCGCAGCGGGCAGACAAGATCGCACCGACGATTGTCGGTGGATCGAAGAAGCACGGCGGAGCCGACCTTGGTCCAACGCGTGCCAAGCGTGCCTGGCGCGAGCTGGGAGTCGACGGCCTTGGTGTTGCCGATGCGGCCCCATCAGCAGATATGCCACAAGACTACGATCCCAAGCTAACGGTCGAGATGGTCGCGCGGCTGCAAGGCTGGGATGAGAAGAAGTGGAAGTTCGCCGGCCGTAAGACTGCGAAGTACCGCCAGATCGGTAACGCATTCCCACCGCCGGTCGCTAAGGCTATTGGCCGGCAGATAGTCGCCGCCCTCAACCACGAGGGCGAGCCGCGTGTGCAGACCGAGGCAGTCGCGCATGACGAGGTCTTCAGGCTTCTCCGAACCGCCACGGCACCGGTTACTGTTGCTGAGATCTTCGATCAAATCGGTGGAAAGCTAACCTGCGAAGAGATCGAGTTGCGCCTCAAGCATTTGATGCGCGACTTCAACATGCAACTGACCGACTCCCCGGCAGGCCAGCCTGCGTATACGCTCGGCGACTTCCGGGCCTTTAT
The DNA here is from genome assembly GCF_035655035.1 of Kribbella sp. Lineage (GTDB taxonomy): Bacteria > Actinomycetota > Actinomycetes > Propionibacteriales > Kribbellaceae > Kribbella. The sequence continues at coordinate 2,074 of NZ_DASRVN010000078.1, forward strand.
CGGCCAGGATGACCACATCCGCCACGAGTATCTAGCTCAAATGCGCTCGAAGGTTAGCTAGCACTGGCTCCCAGTGCAGCGATGACCTTCTCGACTGCAACCTCGAGCGCCTCGTGCTCCCAGATGCGGACGACTGACCATCCATCCGCGCCTAACGCAGAGTCAGCCAAGCGATCTCGCTCTACGTTTCGCTGTAGCTTGGGCGACCAGTACTGCGAGTTCACCGATGGATTGCGCCCATGCTCAGGGCAGCAATGCCAGAAGCAGCCATCAACGAACACCGCCACCTTGCGGGCTGTGAAGACGATGTCAGGCCGGACCCGGCGTGACGAGGTATGGACGCTGAGATCCTTGCGGAAGCGGTAGCCGGAGCGGTGCAAGGCCGAGCGCAGCAGGATCTCTGGCTTGGTATCGGTTCTCCGAATGGCCTGCATGTTCCGCGATCGGCCCGGCGTCGTGGGTGTCTGCATTAGCCGGTCCTACTGCCGCTTGCGTACATCGGGCAGCTTTGGTGCGGGCTCGATCGCGGGTTCGCCCGCATGTGCAAGTCGCCACTGCCGTCCGTCGAGTTCGACTGTCCACGGCGCGTCCGCCTCCGCAGGCACGACTCGCAGGCTGATGACCTCGCCTGGATCGGGCACCTCGGCTCCAAGCTTTCGGGCGACGGCGCGGTGCGCCTCGTAGTCACCCCCAGGAATCAGGTAGCCGGCCTCGCGAAGCGTGGTACGAGCCCCGTTCCCATTGTCCCGGAGCCGCGCCATGTAGTCGTCTTGCTTCGCAAGGGTGGCGATCGTGTTCCGGCCGATCCGCCGCTCCGTCACGAGGCGGAGCAACTCGGTCACACGAGCCTGACCTGACCTTGGGGCAAGGACCTTCTGAAGAGTCAGAGCATCCAGGCTGAGTAGCACATTGGGCGGCAGGCTCGCGCCGTAGTGCAGCCACGCGATCTGCTGCCGTCCCGGCAGGCTTAGTTGGGTCTTGCCGTCACGATTCGCGCTGGATCGCCGGTTCGCGTCGGTTGCTCGTACGACCCCAAGGCACCACGTTCCCTTTGCATCATCAGCCCACGCCACAAGCAGCAGCTGCCCGAAGCACTCGGGCGGAAGCATCCACAGCCCCATGCCCTGGGAGAACTTGCAGTCAACGTCGTACCCGCAGATCGAGTAGTCGAGCGCGTGATCCTCAACGGAGTCATCGATGACGTCATCGAACTCGCGCCGCAGGTTGATCTCTAGGAGCGTCCCGTAATGAGTTTTCTCGGTTTTGAACAGCTGATCCCAGCGAAACCGGCCCGTGTGCTGCCCGTCGTACAACTGATCGAACGTGGCACGAAATACGGCCGCGGCCCGCTTACCGTCAGGGTCAGCCTTGTTGAAGGCTTGAACCACCTCGTCACGCGCAGGGTCGTGTTCAAGTTGCGCGGTAGGCATACCAGGCAGCGTCAGGTCACTCACGGCTACTGACAATACCGGTCTGCGGCAGCTGGCGGTGCCGCTGAGCCACTGAGTCCCGGCTGGCTGCGGGACACCGATCACCTCGGGACGATTGGTGCAGGGACTACTGGATCGTCTGGGGTTGCCCGCCGCCACCGGGCTCCCTCAATCTCGGCGCCAGCCGAGTTCTCCGATGGCACGACGCGGCACACGACGAACTGACCCTTGTCCGGCACGGGGAGGCTGAGCGCGGCTGCGACTGCCGGATCGCTGTCCTGATGACCGAGTACCAGCAGCCCCTCAGGGCGAAGCATCTCGCGGGCGCCGCCATTCGATCGCATTCGCTTCATCGGATCGTCGAGACCCCACCCGACTGTTTCGATCGTCGTCCTGCGCAGGATGACGCCCTGAAGCTCCCTGCAGAGCTGGAGCAGCCGCGCCTGCCCGTGCCGCGTGCGGGTCCGTCCACGGGCGTGGAAGACTCGGTCCCGTTGTGCCGCTGACATATGCAGCAGCTGGTTCGGTGCTAGACCCGGATGCCCAGCCCAGAGCCACCGAATCTGGTCAACGCCTTCCCGGGTAAGTTTCCGTTTGGCGTCCCTGTTCCTCGACTCTCGCAGCGCGCCAGATTTCGCACGCACCAGCCCGGCGCGCCATGCGCTGTCCTGATCGCTGGCCCAGACAACCAGAGCCAGATGCCCGACGAGTTCCGGCCCGAACTCCCAGCCGCCGATGTCCTGCGAGAACTTACAGTCGACGTCGATGTCAGCGATCCGGTAGTCGGTGACGTCGCCGTCTGCGAACTCGAACTCGCGGTGGAGATTGATCTCGATGAGCGTGCCCATGTAGGTCTTCTCGGTCTTGTGGAGCTCGGAGTAGCTCCACCGACCGCTGCGCCTGCCGTCGAGGAGCTGATCCAGCGTGTCGCGTACGACGCGCGCGACTCGATCGCCGGAGGGGTCCAGCCGGAGAAGTTCCGCCGCGACCGTGCCTATCGCTAGTCCTCGTGCCTGCGGGGATCCTCCTGGCAGCACTTCCGGCATCCCTCAGCGCCTTCCTTCGGTCAGTTCTGGGCGTGGTGAGCTTAGTCCGATGCGGCGAGGGATCGCATTGGCTGGTGGAGCAGGTAGCCTGCGGCGGTGGCTTCTGGCGCTGTCTTTCCGTTTGGTGGTCTTGAGTCTGCAGATCTGATCGTCGACGCTGCTTATGCAGGAGGGGAGGCTGGTACTGCGGCGGATGACGCGCTGGCTCGGTTGCTGCCTGTTGGCAATCAGGGTGGCTTTCGGCCGAGCGGGTCTCCGAGGTCTGGAACTGTCAAGCTTGCTGCGCTGTACACCTCAGGTACGGAGGTTGACTGGCCGGACGTTCTCGACACTCGTACTGGTGTGTTCACGTACTTTGGGGACAATCGGCACCCGGGGCGCGAACTTCACCAAACTCAGCGTGGCGGAAATCTGTTGCTGCGGGAGGCATTTGCCCTCAGCCACGGCAGCTCGGATGATCGACGAAAGGTTCCGCCATTTCTCCTGTTTCACAAGGCAATTCCAGGCCGCAGTGTCGCCTTCAACGGACTGCTGGTGCCGGGTGCGGCTTCATTGACGAGCGATGAGGACCTGGTCGCGATCTGGCGCTCCACCCGAGGGCAGCGCTTTCAGAACTACCGTGCTCAGTTCACGGTGCTCGACGTCGGTCGCGTGCCCAGAGCCTGGATCGCTGATGTCCTCGCCGGCAGAGGGTACGAGAGCGAGCACTGCCCGGCAGCGTGGAGAGCGTGGGTGGATGGAAGAGCGTTCATCCCGCTGGCGGCTCCCGCTACGGCCGCGGTCAGGGCAAAGGATCAGCAGGTCCCTCGTGATCTCGTGGGGCGCGCGATTCTTGCGGAGATCCGCGAGCACTTCCGCGGGCGCGAGCACTCGTTCGAGTCGGTAGCTGTTGAACTGTGGCGCCTTGTTGCCCCAGCCACCGGGCGGTGTGATGTCACACGCCCAAGCCGTGATGGCGGGCGGGACGCCATTGGCGAGTACATGGTTGGACCGAAATCTGATCCGATCATCCTCGACTTTGCGCTTGAGGCTAAGTGCTACAGCCCGGAGACGACAGTCGGCGTTCGTGACGTAGCGCGGTTGATTTCACGTATCAGGCATCGCGAGTTCGGCGTGTTCGTCACGACGTCGTACTTCGCAGCGCAGGCATACACGGAGGTTCGTACCGACCGTCATCCGATTGCATTGATCTGCGGCCAGGACATCGTCGATGCGCTGAAGTCTCACGGGTACGCCGACGTAGCCAGCGTCCGCGCTTGGCTTGACCGGATATCGCCCACCACATAGCCCGGCTCCGGGGAGAGCCGGGCTATGGAGCGGATCAGAGGTTGCTGAAGAACTTGCGGAGGTCCGCGGTGACGTCGTCCGGGCGTTCCAGGGCGGCGTAGTGGCCGCCCTTGGGGAAGGTGGACCAGTGGGTGATGTTGGGGTTGTCGCGGGCGGCTAGGGGGCGGATGGTTTTGAAGTCGTCGGTGAAGACGGCTACGCCGGTGGGGGCGTGGTTCTGGGTGGGTTCGGTCGTGGCGTTGGCTTCTTCGTAGTGGTAGCGGCCGGCGGCGGCTGCGGTGTTCGTGAACCAGTAGAGCGAGACCTCGGTGAGGATCTGGTCGGGGGTGACCAGGCTGGTGCCGTTGCCGAAGTTGTTGAAGAGTTCGTTCCAGGCGAGTTGGCCGACGGGGGAGTCGGCGATGCCGACGGCGACGGTCTGTGGGCGGGTGGCGTTGATGGTGTTGTAGCCGCCGACGGACTGGAACCACTTCAGGTGCTCCAGCGCCGCATAGTCCTCCGGTGTGAACTCCGAGAACTCGGACGGGTCGCCGGACGGGAACGAGAACAGCTGGAGGACGTGCAGGCCGAGGAAGCCGGGTGGGTTGAGGATGCCGAGTTCACGGGCGACCATCGCGCCGGCGTCGGAGCCGTGGGCGCCGTACGAGTCGTAGCCGAGGCGGCGCATCAGCGTGTCGAACGTGCGGGCCACCCGCGCCATCGTCCAGCCGCGGTCGACGAGCGGCGTACTGAATCCGAAGCCGGGGATCGACGGTACGACGACCGAGAACGCGTCGTCCGGTGAGCCGCCGTACGCCGCGGGGTCGGTGAGCGGGCCGATCATGTCGAGGAAGTCGACGAACGAACCCGGGTACGTGTGGGTGAGCAGCAGCGGGGTCGCGCTCTCGACCTTCGACGGTACGTGGATGAAGTGCACGGTCTGGCCGTCGATCTCGGTCAGGTAGTGCGGGAACTCGTTCATCCGGGCCTCCTGGGCGCGCCAGTCGAAGCCGGTGCGCCAGTGGTCGACCATCTCGCGGAGGTAGTGATTCGGGGTGCCGTAGTCCCAGTCGTCGCCGGGCGCCGGCTCCGGGAGGCGGGTGCGTGCGAGGCGGGTGTTGAGGTCGTCCAGGTCGGCCTGGTCGATCGTGACGGTGAAGGGCCGGATGCTCTCGTTCGTGTTCATGGCTCTACCGTAGGATCCGTATAGGAACATTAGATTCCTAATTAGGAGATGGATTTGCTGGAGACCTCGCAGCGGTTGCTGGCACTGCTCGCGTTGCTGCAGACGCGTCCGGCGTGGACCGGTGGCGAGCTGGCGGAGCGGCTCGAGGTGACGACGCGGACGGTGCGGAACGACATCGACCGGTTGCGCGAGCTCGGGTATCCGGTCGACGCGACCCGCGGTCCGGCGGGGCACTACCGGCTCGGCGTCGGCGCGAAGCTTCCGCCGTTGCTGCTCGACGACGAGGAGGCGGTCGCCGTCGCGGTGGGTCTGCGTACCGGAGCCGGTGTCGTCGGTATGGCGGAGAGCAGCGTACGGGCGTTGACCAAACTCCAGCAGGTCCTCCCGCACCGCCTGCAGCGTCAGGTCGACGCGATCAACAACGCGATGGACAAGGGCCTCGACAACACCCGGTCCAACATCGACCCGCCCGAGATCGACACAATCCTATTGTCGACAATCGCCGCCTGCATCAGGGACGAGCACTACCTGCGCTTCGAGTACGTCGTACCGGAGGGCGACTCGCTCTACAAAGCAGGATCGAGCAGGACCCAGGACCTGCCGATCCTGGTGGAGCCGTACCGGTTGGTGAGCTGGCACGGGTACTGGCATCTGGTTGCGCGCGACGAGGCGGGGGACTGGCACACGTACCGGGTCGACTGGATGTCGTTGCGGATGGCAACGGGCCGGCGGTACAAGGCACGGCCGATGCGGGACGACGAGTACGCGGATTTCGTACTGCGGGACGTGGCGTCGGCGGGGTGGAAGGTGCATGCGCGGATCACCGTGTACGCGCCGGCGCGGGAGGTGTTGTCGCGAATCCACGCGGCGGTCGGGATCGTCGAGTCCGTCGACGAGAACACCAGCGTCCTGGTCACCGGCGCGGACTCCTACGAGCTGATCGCGGTGTACGTCGGCATGCTCGGCCTCGACTTCCGGGTCGACGGCCCACCCGGTCTGATCGCCCACCTTCAGATTGTCGGCAATCGGTACCTGAACGCGATTGGGCAACGGCGGCGCCGATGACTTTCTCCTTGCGACCGCCTCTGTATGGGTAGGTGCAGTCGCAGCTCACGCGCTCGCGTGAGCATCGAGAAAGAGAAGAAAATGTTGCTGGAGAACAAGAACGTCGTCGTGTACGGCGCCGGCGGAGCAGTCGGCAGCGCGATCGCCCACGGATTCGCGCGGGAAGGCGCCAGGCTCTTCCTCACCGGGCGAAATCCCGACAACGTCGATACCGTCGCCAAGGAGATCGTCGCCGCGGGCGGATCCGCCGAGACCGCTGTGGTCGACGCCAGGGACGAGACGTCCGTCACCGAACACCTCGACGCCGTGGTCGCGGACGCCGGCGGCATCGACGTGTCGTTCAACGCGATCGGGATCTCAGCGCGAGGACTGCAGGGAATCCCGTTCACCGAGCTACCGGTCGACAACTTCATGCGACCGATCACGACGTACGCCCAGGCTCACTTCGTGACCGCGAAAGCCGCCGCGCGGCAGATGATCCCTAGAGGTTCTGGGGTGATCATGATGCACACGCCAGAGCCCGCCCGGCTGAGCATGCCGCTGGTCGGTGGCATGAGTGTCGGCTGGGCGGCGATGGAAGCCCTCAACCGCGCGTTGTCCGCCGAATGGGCGCAGTACGGCGTCCGCTCGATCTGCCTGCGCACCACCGGCATGGTCGAGACCCCGATCATCGACGTCGTGTACGGGCTGCACGCCGACGCGCTGGGTATCTCCAAGGACCAGTTCACCGCCGCGGCCAGCGCGCTGACCCATCGCAAACGCCCCACCACACTGGCCGAACTCACCTCGGTCGCGGTATTCCTCGCCTCCGACCAGGCATCCGCCATGACCGGAACCGTCGCCAATCTGACCGGCGGACTCATCGTCGACTGACCGCGACACATCGACAACGGAGTTCGGAAAGGCAGATCATGCGCACCATGGTGGAAGCGAAAGCCGGCAGCGAGGATTTCGGAACGCTGAGCGAACCGTTCCGGCGAGAGTTGCTCGCCTACTGCTATCGCATGCTCGGTTCGGTCCACGAAGCCGAAGAGGTGGTGCAAGACGTCCTTCTCGACGCTTGGCGTGCGTACGACAGGTTCGAGGGCAGATCTTCGCTGCGTACCTGGCTGTACCGGATCGCGGCCCGGGCGTGTTTCAAGGCGCTGGAGAAGGGCCGACGCAGGCCGCTGCCGGCCGATCTCGGCGTCCCGGAGGCGAACCCGCAGGCCAGGCTGGTCGAGCGGACCCCGGAGGTGCCGTGGCTTCAGCCGATACCGGACATTCTCTTCACCGCCGCACCGGTCGATCCGGCAACGGTTGTGGTGGAGCGCCAGACGATGCGCCTCGCCCTGGTAGGCGCGCTCCAACAGCTGCCACCGCGACAGCGCGCCGTGCTGATCCTGCGGGACGTACTGCAGTGGCGGACCGTCGAGGTTGCCGAACTGCTGGGGATGACGACCGCAGCCGTCAACAGCACCCTGCAACGAGCCCGCGCCCAGGTTCCGCTCCGCGAAGACGACCTCGTTGAACCTGTGGAGCCGCAGCAGCGGGCACTGCTCGACCGGTACGCCAAGGCGTTCGAAACCGCGGACATCGACCAACTCGTCGCCGTACTGACCGAGGACGCGCGCTGGGAGATGCCGCCCGTCGCGACCTGGTTCGAAGGCCGCGACACCATCGGCGCTTTCCTGGCCGGACAGATGCGGATCATCGGTCCAGCCGAACTGGTTGCCACCTCCGCCAATGGACAGCCCGCCTTCGCGGTGTACGCGCGCGGCCGCGACGGTGCGTGCCACCCGCACGCGCTGCACGTACTGACGCTCAACCCCCGGGGCATCAGCAGGATCGTCGCGTTCCAGGGCTCGGGGTTGTTTCCGCTGTTCGGACTCTGACCAGGCGACGGCATGGCCGAACAGGAACGGCTCAGCGAACACGACGCCGCGTTGCCTGCGCAGTTGCGGCTGTTCTGCCAACTGATG
>NZ_DASRVN010000079.1:0-9480 GCF_035655035.1 Kribbella sp.
CCCAAAGTTGAGGGTAGGTTGCTCACGTGTTACTCACCCGTTCGCCGCTCGTGTACCCCGAAGGGCCTTACCGCTCGACTTGCATGTGTTAAGCACGCCGCCAGCGTTCGTCCTGAGCCAGGATCAAACTCTCCGTTGAAATCTATATGTCAACCACAGCAAACCGTGGAAAACAGACTACATTGAGTAGACCCTTTGAACATCAGAAACAAAACCATTACTGGCATGTCATCCGTTATATTTCAAAGGAATCCGCCACAGACAACAACCAACCCGCACCCAACCCTGAAACCAGGGGGGCTTAGGAAGATCGTTCAACGCCTGTGGACGGGGTTAATGCATCTTTCGGCATTGACTTTCGGCACGCTGTTGAGTTCTCAAGAATCGGACGCACACCGCAGCTTGGCCTTTCAGCCAGGCTCCCGGGGCAACCTGCGTTACTCTACCGGATCAGATCCACCGAGTCAAGACCCAGTTTTTCTCGATCCCCACCCGCGTCTTGCTGACCGACCCGAGTCCGAAGACACGTTCCGGCTAAGCTAGCCTTTGGGGGTTTTGGAGCGACCGGCCGCTTTCGCGTCCCGCGCCTCGCTTCCAACAAGAAGAACATTACGTGGCTCGCAGGTAGCCGGTCAAATCGGCTCCCGGTGGGCTGAATCACAGGCTTGTAATTTGCCTTCGGCAACCCGGATGTGGGAGTGGACATCAACCCCACCTCCGGGCGGCGACGAGTCCGTCAGCCCTGCGCCGGCGACGCCAGAACCCCTGCAAATGAACGCTTCCCGCGCCGCAGCACCAGCACGCCACCCGGCAGCAGGTCCTCCGCGGCCGGCACGTACTCCGCGTCCTTCACCTTCTCGTTGTTCAGGTACGCCCCGCCCTCGGACACCGTCCGGCGGGCGGCCGACTTGCTCGCGACCAGCCCGGACTTCACCAGGAGGTCGCCGTACGTCGGCATCTGTTCACCCGCGCCCAGCTCCACATGCGGTGCCTCGCGGAGGGCGGCGACGAGCGTGGAGCCGTCCAGCGACGCCAGCTCCCCCTGTCCGAACAACGCCTTCGACGCCTCTTGCACCCGCCGGGTCTCCTCAGCGCCGTGCACCAGCGTCGTGACGTCCTCGGCCAGTACGCGTTGCGCCTCCCGCGCCTGGGGCCGCTCGGCAGTTGCCTGCTCCAGCGCGGCGATCTCCTCCGCCGTACGGAACGTGTAGAACCGCACCAGCTGCATCACGTCGCGGTCGTCGCTGTTGAACCAGAACTGGTAGAACGCGTACGGCGTCGTCAGCTCCCGGTCCAGCCACACGGTCCCGGACTCGGTCTTCCCGAACTTGGTCCCGTCCGCCTTCGTGACCAGTGGTGTCGCCAACGCGTGCGCCTTGCCCTGGTCGGTACGGCGGATCAGCTCGACGCCGGCCGTCAGGTTCCCCCACTGGTCGCTGCCACCGGTCTGCAGCGTGCAGTTGTGCCGCCGGTACAGCTCCAGGAAGTCCAGCGACTGCAGCAGCACGTAGCTGAACTCGGTGTAGCTGATCCCCTGCTCCAGCCGCGCCTTCACCACCTCACGGCCGAGCATGCGGTTCACCGGGAAGTGCTTCCCGATGTCCCGCAGGAAGTCCAAGGTGTTCAGGTCCTTGGTCCAGTCGTAGTTGTTGACGATCCGCGCCGGGTTCGGCAGCGACTGGTCGAAGTCGATGAACTTCTCGACCTGGCCGCGCACCCGCTCGACCCACTCGTGGACCAGGTCCTTGGGGTTCAGCACCCGCTCGGAGGTCTCCTTGGGGTCACCGATCAATCCGGTGGCGCCACCAACGAGCCCGATCGGGTTGTGGCCGGCGAGCTGCAGCCGCCGCAGGGTCAGCAGCTGCAGCAGGTTGCCCATGTGCAGGCTGGGCGCGGTGGGGTCGAACCCGACATATGAGGTGATCGGCCCCGCCGCCATCGAGGCCCGGAGGGCGTCTGGATCGGTGGAGTGGGCGATCAGGCCACGGCTCTCCAGGTCGTCAAGCACCTGAGTGCGGCGTTCGGTCACTAGTTCTCTCCTCGAGTACGTCGGTCACCACTAGTGTCCCGTACGCGATGCAGCTTGAACGATAGCGGTGTCCAAGTGCGCCGAGGTGCGTGCCTGGGCGCCGATAGCGCCAAGCTGCATCGCGTACGGGACACTCATGTCCTGTACGGCGAGAACCGGCCGCTCAGGTGGTCTCGGGACGCGTGAGCACCGAACGGAGCTGCGCGCGGAGCGCGTGCCCGTCCGGCCCCTGCACCGTGACCGCCGTCGGCCGGTGCGGGTCGTGAGCGCCGGGGTCCGTGTTAGGCACCGGTAGACCGTGTGACAGCACCTGCTCGGCCGGGGTCAGCTGGCGGATCCCAATAGCGAGCACGTGGTCCGGGTGGGTCTGTGCGAAGTCGCCGTACAGCTGGGGGTCGTGCTGGCCGTCGTCACCGACCAGCACCCACCGCACCTTCGGGAACTCACGCGCCAGCCGGCGTAGGGCAGTCCTCTTGTGCTCTTGGCCGCTACGAAACCAGCCTGTGTTCGTAGGCCCCCAGTCCGTCATCAGCAACGGCCCCGGCGGGTACCCGTGCCGTTCGAAGAAGCGGGTCAGTGTCGGGGCCGTGTTCCACGCGCCTGTCGACAGGTAGAACATCGGCGCGCCAGGGTGGTCTGCAAGCAGCTCTTCGTACAGCCCTGCCATTCCTGGTACGACGCGGCGCGCCTGCTCGTCCCGGACGAACGTGTTCCAGGCCGCGATCAGTGGACGCGGCAGCATCGTCAGGATCACCGTGTCGTCGATGTCGCTGACCAGACCGAACGTCGCGTCCGGATCCGGGACGAAGATCCGCGCCCGCGCCTGCCGGTCGCCGTGCACGCCCAGGACGATCTCGTGCCAACCCGGGGGCAGCACCACCGGGACCGTCAGGTCGATGAAGCCGCCGCGGTCGGTGACGGCGTCGAACGTCTGCCCGTTGACGGTGACCGTGACCGGAACCTTCACAGCCGGCGCCGTGACGAACGCGCGCCAGCCCCGCACCACCTGGTCCTCGTCGTACCGCGGCTGGTTGCGTGGATCGCGACCGAGCACCACCCGCGCCAGGACGCGCACGAACTCGGTGTTGCCGTACCCGACCTGCGGGATGATCCGCTCCTGCCAGCCACGCCGCCGCAACACCGCCTGCACCCCGACGTTGAACCAGTCCTCGAGACGGGATGCGTAGTGCGGACGGGCCATGCCAGAAACCTACCCGGACCACGGGCCGCTAGTCGTCCTCCCCCGCGGTCCGTGGACAGCTTTGACGCGTCCTTCACGAACTGCCCGGGAAACTGTCGGGACCGTCTCCTACCGTCTACCCATGACCGCTATCGGAATGTGCTTCCCGCGTACCTATCCGGCCGCGCTCGTCACCGACGTGGCCCGCCGGCTCGACCAGGGTGGCGCGGACGAGCTGTGGATCATCGAGGACTGTTTCTTCACCGCCGGGCCGTCGCTGGTGTCGGCCGCGCTGACGTCGACCGAGCGGTTGACCGTGGGGCTCGGGATCGTTCCGGGAGTCGTACGGACGGCGGCCGTGACGGCGATGGAGTTCGCGACGCTCGAGGCCCTCGGGCCGGGGCGGTTCCTGCCGGGGATCGGTCATGGTGTGCAGTCGTGGATGGGGCAGATGGGTGTGCGGCCGAAGTCGCCGCTGACTGCGCTCGAGGAGGTCACGACGAGCGTCACGCGGTTGCTGCGGGGTGAGGAGGTCAGCTTCAAGGGCAAAGAGGTGTACCTCGACAAGGTGAAGCTGGACGCGCCGCCGGACGTGGTGCCGCCGATCCTGCTCGGCGTGCAGGGGCCGAAGTCGATGGCGCTCGCGGGGCGGGCCGCGGACGGGGTCGTGCTCGCGGAGCCGGCGACCGCGGCGTACGTGCGGCAGTCGGTGGAGTACGCCGGATCGCCCGAGGGGTTCGTGGTGGCGACGTTCACCGCGATGTGCGTGCGGGAGGAGCGGAAGGCGGCGTACGAGTGGACCGCGCCGTGGCTCGGGTGGCGGATCGCGGACCGCGCGCCGCAGGTGACCGCGTTGCCGTTCTTCGAGGAGCTGCGGAAGTTGTACGAGGCGTCCGGCGAGGCGGGGCTGGTCGGGATGCCGCGTGACTGGTGGACGGCGATCGGTGCGATCGGGACGGTGGAGGATGCGGCCGCGCACCTCGACGGGCTGGAGGCGGTCGGGGTGCAGCATGTCGGGCTGTTCCCGGATCCGGAGGTGGAGCACGGGCTGCCGCAGCTGGACTACGTGCTCGAGCTGGCGCGGCGCTAGTTAGGGGCGCTTCTTGGGGACGTGGGGGCGGTACGGCGAGACCGTGGGGTCGTTCGGGATCCAGAAGCGCCAGGGGCGGTCGGCGGCGTCGCGGAGGCCGACGCGGGGGCCGGTGGACGGTACGCCGTCGTAGCCGGGGCCGTCGAGGAGCTGGATGGGGGCGTTCTTCGCGAGCAGGTCGACACCGTTGCCTTCACGTCCGATGCCCAGGGCAACACACAGCCGGGCGGGGCCGCGAGCGAGGTCGCGGTCCGGGTTGGCCGGTAGGCGCTTGGCCACCGGTCCCGGTCGTATGCCGGCTGGGGTGGGACGTACACCCGGCGGGTCCTCTCGTACGTCCGCCTGGCGCGGGGTGGACTGGTTGAAGGCGGACTGTTGCGGGGTGGGGTGGCCGCGGCGGGCGCGGGCGAGGTCGAGGCCTTCGACGACCTCGCCGGCGCGGAGCAGGACGGCGGACGGTTTGCCGTCGGGGCCGGCGACCACGTTCATGCAGAAGTGCATGCCGTACGTGAAGTACACGTACAGGTGGCCGGGTGGGCCGAACATCACCTCGGTGCGGGCGGTCTGACCGCGATAGGCGTGCGAGCCGGGGTCGTTCGGGCCGTCGTACGCCTCCACCTCGGTCAGGCGGACCGCGACCGTTCCGTCTTCGGTGGTGCTGCGCAGCACCATCCCCAGTAGCTTCGGCGCCACTTCCAACACAGGACCAGCCAGAATAGAACGCCGCATGCGCAGCACCTTAGGCGACCGCTGGCCAAGCCGGCCCTCCGGCCGGTGTCTGTCAGGTGAGGCGGGTGGTGTGTTGGGTCAGGTGGGTGCGGAGTTCGGTTAGTTGGGCCGTGACCTGGGGTTGAGCGGTGCCGCCTCGGGTGTTGCGGGAGGAGAGGGAGCCTTGGACGGAGAGGACGGTGCGGACCTCGGGGGTGAGGTGGGGGGAGATCGCCGCCAGGTCTTCGTCGGTGAGGTCCCAGAGTTCGATGCCGCGCTTCTCGCATTCCTGGACGCAGGCGCCGGCGAGTTCGTGGGCGACCCGGAAAGGGACCTGCTGGCGGACCAGCCATTCGGCGATGTCCGTCGCCAGCGAAAAGCCTTGGGGAGCGAGTTCCTCGAGCCGCAAGGTGTTGAAGCGCAGCGTGCGGATCATCCCGGTGAACGCGGGCAGCAGCACCTCAAGAGTGTCGATGGAGTCGAAGACCGGCTCCTTGTCCTCCTGGAGGTCGCGGTTGTACGCGAGCGGCTGCGCCTTCAGCGTCGCCAGCAGGCCGCTCAGGTTGCCGATCAGCCGGCCCGCCTTGCCGCGGGCGAGCTCCGCGATGTCCGGGTTCTTCTTCTGCGGCATGATGCTCGACCCGGTCGAGAACGCGTCGTCCAGCTCGACGAAACCGAACTCCTTCGTCGCCCAGATGATCACCTCCTCGGCCTGCCGGGACAGGTCGATGCCGATCTGCGCGGTGACGAACGCGAACTCCGCGACGAAGTCCCGCGCCGAGGTACCGTCGATCGAGTTCGCCGACGAGTTCGTGAACCCGAGCTCCCGAGCGACGAAGACCGGGTCCAGCCCGAGCGAGCTACCCGCCAGGGCACCCGAGCCGTACGGCGAATCCGCCGCCACCCGGGCGTCCCAGTCGGCCAGCCGGTCGAGGTCCCGGATCAGCGGCCACGCATGCGCGAGCAACTGGTGCGACAGCAGCACCGGTTGCGCGTGCTGCAGGTGCGTACGGCCGGGCATCGCCACACCGAGGTGCCGTTCAGCCTGGTCGGCCAAAGTGTTCACCTGCTCCAGCACCAGCCGCCCGATGATCCGGCCGTGCTCGCGCAGGTAGCTCTTGAAGAGCGTCGCGACCTGGTCGTTGCGGGAACGACCGGCGCGCAGCCGACCGCCCAGCTCCGGACCGAGCCGTACCAGCAACCCGTGCTCCAGAGCGGTGTGGACGTCTTCGTCGGCATCGGCGGGCAGGAAGCGACCCGCGAGTACGTCGGCCAGCAGCTCGTCGAGCCCCGCGAGCATGGCGGTCAGGTCGTCGTCGGACAGCAGCCCCGCGCGGTGCAGCACCTTGGCGTGTGCCTTCGACCCGGCGATGTCGTACGGCGCCAGCCGCCAGTCGAACTGGGTCGACTTGCTCAGCGCCGCCAGCGCGTCGGCCGGACCACCCGAGAAGCGGGCTCCCCAGAGCGCGGTGTCCCGGGCGGCGTTCTCTGCACTACTCACAACAACGTCCTCTACTTCGGTTCGGAGCGGGCGGCCAGGGACAAGAAGCGGGCGGCCAGAGCCTGACCGCCGGTGGCGTTGCGGGAGACGACCATCACGGTGTCGTCGCCGGCGATGGTGCCGAGAACGTCGTCCAGCCCCACGTGGTCGATCGCCGACGCGAAGTACTGGGCCGCTCCCGGCGGAGTTCGGAGGATCACCAGGTTGGCGCTGCCCTCGGCGGACACGAGCAGCTCGGACGCGACCCGGGCCAGCCGCGCCTCGAACGCGGCCGCCTCGCCGGCCCGCGGCGTACGGTCACCGCCCTCCCCCGGTACGGCGTACACGAGCTGGCCCGTCGTGTCGCGGACCTTGACCGCACCGATTTCCACCAGGTCCCGCGAGAGCGTCGCCTGCCCGACTACCAGGCCGGACGCGGCGAGCAGGTCGGCCAGCTCGGTCTGCGACCGCACCGGCTGCCGCCCGAGCAGATCGACGATCCGCTGCTGCCGCGCGGTCTTGGTGGTCGGTACGGCGTAGCTCATCCCTTGAAGCTCCTTGCCAGCAGCCACGACAGCAGCGCCTTCTGCGCGTGCAGCCGGTTCTCGGCCTCGTCCCAGACGACCGACTGCGGTCCGTCGATCACGGCCGCCTCGATCTCCTTGCCACGATAGGCGGGCAGGCAGTGCAACACGATCGCATCCGGCTTCGCCTTGCCGAGCAGTTGCCCGGTCACCGCGTACGGCACGAACGGCGCCTCGCGCGAGGCAGCCTCGGACTCCTGGCCCATCGACACCCAGGTGTCGGTGGCAACCACATCGGCACCGTCCACGGCGGCAGCGGCGTCCGCGGTCCACGCAACGGATCCACCGGTCGACGCGGCGATCTCAGCGGCCCGGGACAGGATCGCCGGGTCCGGCTGGTACTCGGCGGGCGAACCGACCACCACGTGCATGCCGGCGGTCGCGCCACCGAGCAGGTACGAGTGCGCCATGTTGTTCGCGCCGTCGCCGAGATACACCAGCTTCAGACCGGCCGTCGCGCCCTTGTGCTGCCGTACGGTCTGCAGGTCGGCGAGGATCTGGCACGGGTGGAACTCGTCGGTCAGCGCGTTCACGACCGGCACCGACGACGCGGCCGCCATCCCCTCGATCCGCGTCTGCGCGAACGTCCGCCATACGATCGCCGCGACCTGCCGGTCCAGCACACGCGCGGTGTCCGCGATCGGCTCGCCGCGGCCGAGCTGCGAGGTCTGCGCGTCGATGATCAGCGGCGAACCGCCGAGCTCGGCGATCCCGACCGCGAACGAGATCCGGGTCCGGGTCGACGTCTTGTCGAAGATCACCGCCACGGTCTTCGGACCGGCCAGCGGCTTGTGCCCGTGCCGGTCCCCGGCGAGCTGTGCGGCCAGCGTCAGTACTTCGTCCTGCTCGACCGGCGACAGGTCGTCGTCCCGCAAGAAGTGCCGCACCATCAGATCTCCACCTTGTCGAGCAGCCCGGGGAGGGCCGCGACGAAACTGTCCGCGTCAGCCTTGCCGAGGATGTACGGCGGCGCCAGCCGCAACGCGTCGGCAATCGGATTGTTGACAATGAACCCGGCCTCGAGCGCGAGCGCCGCGACCTGGTCCGACACCGGCTGCGTCAGCTGGATCGCGAGCAGCAGCCCGCGCCCGCGGACGCCCTCGATCAGCGGATGGTCGAGTGCGGTCACCGCGTCCGTGAGGTGGTTGCCGATGGCATTCACCTGGTCGAGCAGGCCGTCCCGTTCGATCACGGTCAGCACCGCGAGGCCGGCGATCGCCGCGACCGGGTTGCCACCGAACGTGGTCCCGTGGTTCCCCGGCTGCAGCAGGTCCGCCGCCGCGCCGAGCCCGATGCACGCGCCGATCGGGATGCCCGCGCCGAGGCCCTTCGCGACCGTCACGAGGTCCGGCGTGATCCCGTCCTTCTCGAAGGCGAACCAGGATCCGGTCCGGCCGATCCCGGTCTGGATCTCGTCGATCCACAGCAGCGCGCCGTGCTCGGAGGTGATCCGCCGCGCCGCCTGCAGGTAGCTGTCCGGCGGTACGACGACGCCGTTCTCGCCCTGGATCGGCTCGAGGACCACCGCCGCCGTCTGGTCGTCGACGGCCGCGGCCAGCGCCTCGGCATCGCCGTACGGGACGAATTCGACGTCGCCGGGCAGCGGCGCGAACGCCTCCCGGTAGGCCGGCTTCCAGGTCACCGCGAGCGCG
Organism: Kribbella sp.; assembly: GCF_035655035.1. Lineage (GTDB taxonomy): Bacteria > Actinomycetota > Actinomycetes > Propionibacteriales > Kribbellaceae > Kribbella. Next base: position 8,724 of record NZ_DASRVN010000079.1, read on the forward strand.
CCCATCGACCGGCCGTGGAACGCGCCGATCGTGGAGACGATCTTGGTCCGGCCGGTGCGCCGGGTGATCTTGAAGGCGGCCTCGTTCGCCTCGGTGCCGGAGTTCGTGAAGAACACCTTGCCTGTGACACCTTCTGGGGCATCGAAAAGGCCCAGCAGCTTCTCGGCGAGCGCGATCTGCGGCGCGGACGCGAAGAAGTTCGAGACATGCCCGAGCGTGGCGAGCTGCGAGGTGACAGCGGACACCACGAACGGGTGCGCGTGGCCGAGGCAGTTCACCGCGAGCCCGCCGAGCAGGTCGAGGTACTTGTTGCCGTCGGCATCCCACAGGTACGCGCCCTCGCCGCGGACCAGCACCCGCTTCGGCGCCCCGAAGGTGTTCATCAAGGCGCCCGCATAACGAGTGGTCAGCGCGGCCTGCGTGCCGTCGACGGTCAGCAGTTCACTCATCGACGTCCTCGCTTCGCTCCGGGCGCCGATGAGGCACGAGCGGGCTGTATTGAATGATGACCTCACTTCGTTCGGTCATGAGGGGATCACCTGGGTTCCACTTCCGGCGTCGGTGAAGATCTCCAGCAGCAGCGAGTGCGGCACGCGGCCGTCGATGACGGTCGCCCGGGACACGCCCGACTCGACCGCGCGCAGGCAGGCCTCCATCTTCGGGACCATGCCGGACGCCAGCGACGGCAGCAGCTCGGCCAGCTCGGCGGTGTCGATCTGGGTGATGATCTCGTCGCTGTCCGGCCAGTTGCGGTACA
>NZ_DASRVN010000080.1:0-6258 GCF_035655035.1 Kribbella sp.
CATGGTGTCGGCGGACTTGGTGCTGCAGCGGCAGGTGGCGAACCGGTGGGTACGCGGCGACGCTCCCGGGGCGAACCGGTGGTTCCGCCACTACAGCCCCTCAATCGGCCTACGCCTTCCCCGCAAGGCTTTCACCCCACCACCCCACGTCGACTCAGCAGTCCTACTACTACGCAAACGCTAAACACCCCCCGCCCCTCGCTCCGCCCGGGGCGGGGGAAAGGAACCCAAGCCCACCCCCACGGTGGTCACGTTCGCGTGCGCGCTGGCGATCGTCCCAAGGGTTTACGACGGAGCCGCGTCCGCGCCGGCGGTGGTCCGACGGGCCTACGAACGGGTCGGGTCCGCCCCGACGGTGGTCGTTTACGTGCCCGACGGTGGCCGGCTCCGGTGGCGGTGGTTGCGTTCGCGCCGAGGTGTTCTCCGGTCACGAAGAGCCGGGTCCGCGCCCACGGTGGTCGCGTTCGTGCCGACGGTGTCCTACGGGTTTATGAAGGAGCCGAGCCCGCCGCGAGCCACCAGCGCGTTCGCGAAGCAGCTCGCAGAGCAGCAACAGCACCCGTCGACAGGCTCGTACCTGTGGTCAAGTCGCGCGCATCCACCCACCCCGGGTGGCGGCCGTACGAGGTGTTAGCCGTGCCAGGAGGTCCAGAGGGCGGCGTAGGAGCCTTGGTGGGCTACTAGTTCGTCGTGGGTGCCCAGTTCGGTGATTTGGCCGTCTTCTACTACGGCTACGCGGTCGGCGTCGTGGGCCGTATACAGGCGGTGGGCGATGGCGATGACCGTTCGGCCTTCCAGGACCGCGGCCAGTGAGCGCTCCATGTGGCGGGCTGCTCGTGGGTCGATCAACGACGTGGCCTCGTCTAGGACGAGCGTGTGGGGATCGGCCAGCACCAGTCGGGCCAGGGCCAGTTGCTGGGCTTGGGCAGGTGTCAGCGACAGCTGACCGGAGCCGACCCGGGTGTCGAGCCCCGCGGGAAGTGCCTCGGCCCACTCACGGGCGTCGACTGCCCCAAGCGCATCCAGTAGCTCAGCATCGGTGGCCGAAGGACGCGCCATCGACAGGTTGTCGCGCAGCGTCCCCACGAACACGTGGTGCTCTTGTGTCACCAGCGCGACCTGCTTGCGGAGCTCGTCCAGCGGCAGGTCCGTCATACCGACCCCGCCAACCGTCACGGACCCGGTCCGCGGCGGGTGGATGCCCGCGACCAACCGTCCAAGCGTCGACTTGCCCGCGCCGGACGGGCCGACCATCGCGATCCGCTCGCCCGGCTGGATCGTCAGGTTCACGCCGTGCAGTACGTCGCGCCCGTCGACGTACGAGAACCGCACGTCCCGCGCCTCGACCAGCTCGCCGGACGGCTGCTGACCCGACGGCGTCCGGTCGTCCGGTACGTCGCTGATCCCCAGCAACCGCGCGAACGCCGCACCGCCCGACTGCAGCTCGTCCAGCCACGACAGCAACCGGTCCACCGGATCGATCAGCTGGTTCACGTACAGCACCGCGGCAGTCACCGCGCCCAGCGAGACATGCCCGTGCAGATGCAACCAGCCCCCGAACAGCAGCGTCCCCACCACCGGCACCAGATACCCCAGCTCAGCCGCCGGGAAGTACACCGTCCGCAAGAACAACGTGAACCGCTCAGCGAGATAGCTCCCGCGGATGTCCTCGTCGCCGCGCCGCACGCGGTCGTCGTACCGCCGGAGCGCCTCCACTGTCCGCGCGCCCTCGACCGTCTCCGCGAGTGAGCTGGTCATCTGCGCGTACGCCGCGTTCTCGCGAAGGTACCCGTCCTTCGCCCGCCCGAGGTACCACTTCGTGCTCAGCAACAGCAGCGGCACCATCGCGACCAGCGGCACCAGCACCCAAACGCCGACCAGCACCGTCGCCACCGCCGTGAACACCACGGTGACGGACGCGATGATGGTCTCCGGTACGGCGAACCGCACGGTCCGCGACAGCGTGTCCACATCCCGCGAAGTCCGCGAGAGCAGGTCACCGGTACCGGCCCGCTCGACCGTACCGATCGGCAGCGCCAGCGCGTTGTCGACGAACTCCTCGCGCAGCTCGGCCAGCACCTGCTCGCCGAGCGCGAACGACTTGTACCGCGCCCAACGGGTGAGCAGCGACTGCGCGACGATGAACCCGGCGATCACAGCGATCACCAGGTTGACCTTGGCCGCGGTCGTGCCGTGCTGCACGTCCTGGACCAGGTTTCCGATCAGTCGCGGCGCTGCGAGCCCCGAGACCGCCGCGAGCGCGTGCAGCAGCAACGCGGCCAGCAGCGTCCGTGGATGCCGGCGGGCCAGCCGCCGGGCGTGCTGCCGGATCTCGGCCGACCCGGCCACGGGCAGGATCTGCCTCATCGCAGGGCCTCCTCTGCTTCGGTCTGACGGGTGACGGTCCGGCGGTACTGCGGAGTGGACGCGAGCAGCTCGCGGTGCTTGCCTGCGGCAACGACGCGGCCGGCCGCGACGAAGATCACCTCGTCGACGCGGTCCAGCAGCAGCGGGCTCGCGGTCAGTACGACGGTGGTCCGCCGGGCGCGGTGGTCCCGCAGCCGGTCCGCGATCCGCGCCTCGGTGTGCGCATCGACGGCCGATGTCGGCTCGACCAGGACCAGCACCGACGGGTCGGCGAGCAGCGCCCGCACCAGGACCAGCCGCTGGCGCTGGCCGCCGGAGAACGAGCGGCCCTTCTCCTCCACCTCGGAGTCGAGCCCGTCCGGCAGCGCCACGAGCACGTCCTCGGCGGACGCCGTACGCATCGCGGCCAGCAGTTCGTCGTCGGTGCGGCGGCCTGTCGGGTCCAGCTCCGCGCGCAGGATCCCCGTGAACAGCTGGGAGCCGGTGTCGCTCACCAGGATCCGCTCGCGGACGTCCGCCCGGGTGGCGCTGGCCAGTGTGACACCGCCGTACCGCACCTCGCTGCTCTTGTCGTACCGCCCGAGGCGGTCGGCGAGGGAGCCGTAGCTGTCCGGCTCGGCGGACACGATCGCGGTCAGCAGCCCGTCGCGGGCGCGGACGCCGGAGACCGGGTCGACCAGGTCGCCGTGCTCCGGCAGCCGCACCGGTGACTCCGGCTCGACGATGTCGGACTCCAGCTTGAGCACCCGGATCACGCGGCCGGCGGCCACCAGGCCCCGCATCAGCTGGTTTGCGAACTCGGTCGCCGTCCGCAGCGGCAGCACCAGGAACGTCGCATACCCGTAGAACGCGACCAGCGACCCGGCGCTCAGCTGACCGTGGAGCGCGAAGTGCGCGCCGAGGCCGACGACCAGCACCACAAAGATGCCGGGCAGCAGCACCTGGGCCGCGTCCAGCACGGACTGGATCCCGGCGACCCGCACCCCGGCCTTGCGGACCTGCTGGGACTCGGTCCGGTACCGCTTGGAGAACGACTCCTCGCCGCCGATGCCGCGCAGCACCCGCAGCCCGGCGACGATGTCGGAACCCAGCGAGTTCAGCTCGCCGACCGCGTCGCGCTGCGCGGACTGCCGCTTGTGCAGCGGGCGCAGCATCGGGCCGAGCGCGAACAGCATCACCGGCACGCCGATCAGCACCACCAGCCCGAGCACGGTCGACGAGGACAGCAGGATCACCGCGACCACGAAGAACGCCACGATCGCGCCCGCGAACCGGGCGGAGATCTCCATCAGGTTCCCGATGTAGGACAGGTCGCCGGCGCCGATGCTGACCACCTCGCCGGTGGCCAGCTGCTTCGGCAGCGTGGCGCCCAGGTCGGCCGACTTCCGGGTCACCACCTGGACCGTCCGGTACGCCGCGGTCAGCCAGTTGGTGACCGCGAACCGGTGCCGCATGATGCCCGCCGTCGCCTGCACGACGCCGACCACGAACAGCAGCGCGGTCCAGCGCAGCAGCCGCTCGCCGTCCTGCGCCGCGATGCCCTCGTCGATGGCCCGGCCGAGGAGCGCGGGAATCACTGCTTGCGCACCCATCCACAGGATGCCGAAGCCCATCCCGCCGGCGAGCGTGCGGGACTGACCGCGGGCGACCCACCACAGGTAGCGGGCCGGCGAGCGATGGTTCGGGAGGCCGGGGTCGGCGAGGGGCAGTTGTTTCATGGCCCGTTCAGGCTAGGTCCCGGCTCCGACAGTTTGCATGCGAATTAATCGCAGCTGTGGACCCCTGAACCGGCACGATCGACGACATGACGAGGGGACGGGGGTGGCTGGTCGGGTACGGCGCGCTGACGGTGGCGCACCTGGTCACGATCGCGATCGGCGAGACGTGGTCGCAGCTGATCACCAAGGTGCTGCTGATGCCGACCCTGGCGATGTGGGTACGGGTGAACGGCGGTCCGGTGACGCTGCTGGTCGCCCTGGTCGCCTCGCTGGTCGGGGACTTCCTGTTACAGGTCGACCAGCTCCTGCCGGGCATGCTGGCGTTCGGCGTGGCACATGTCTGCTACGTGTTGCTCTTCGCCCGCCGTGCTCGTAAGCGGTCGCTCGTGCTCGTGGCGGCGTACGGTGTGGTCTGGCTGGCGGCACTGGTGGTGCTCTGGCCCGGTCTTGGAGACAACCGGATCCCCGTGGCCGTCTACTCGCTGCTGGTCACTGCCACGGCCGTCACGAGCGGCTGGAGCGGCTGGCGCGCAGGTGTGGGCGGTGCGCTGTTCTTGATCTCGGACGGGCTGATCGGCGCGGGTTTGGCAGGACATGACTTCACAGCGCGCGACTATCTGGTGATGGCGACGTACTGCGTCGCGCAGTACCTGCTGTCGAGCGGTGCGCTGCGTGGTGACAGTCGGTAGACCTTCACCTTGCGTTGGGCAACGGGTTCCCGTCATGCAATGTCGGGCCCCTGTCCTTGATCCATGTTGGTGATCGCGCATCGGGGAGCGAGTGGCTACCGTCCGGAACACACGCCGGCGGCCTACCGGTTGGCCGCGGCCCAGGGAGCCGACTACCTGGAACCGGACCTGGTCGCCACCCTCGACGGCGTCCTGGTCTGCCGGCACGAGAACGAGATCTCCGGTACGACGGACGTCGCGGAGCACCCGGTCTTCGCGGACCGGAAGATCACCAAGATCGTCGACGGGACCGCCGTGACCGGGTGGTTCGTGGAGGACTTCACGTACGCCGAGCTGCGCACGCTGCGGGCCCGTGAGCGGATGCCCGCGCTCCGGGCGAACAACGCGGCGTACGACGGGCTGGAGGAGATCCCCACCTTCGACGAGGTGGTCGCGCTGGCGCGGCGGGAGTCCGCGCTGCTGGGGCGGCCGATCGGGGTGATTCCGGAGATCAAGCACCCGGCGTACTTCCGGCGGCTCGGCCTGCCGCTGGAGGAGCTGCTCACCGAGCGCATCCTGACGCTCCGGCTGCGGCCGGAGGAGATCATGGTGCAGTCGTTCGAACCGACGAGCCTGCGCCGGCTGTCGGTGATGACCCAGGTGCCGCTGGTGCAGCTGATCGACGCCGAGAGCGCGCCCAACGACTTCCTGCGGACGGGTGACGGACGGACGTACGCCGATCTGATCGAGCCGCGAGGGCTGCGGGAGGTGGCGACGTACGCACAGGTGCTAGCGCCGCACAAGGACCTCGTCGTACCGCGTACTGCCGACGGCTCCCTCGGGGAACCGACCCGGCTGGTCGACCACGCACACCGCGCCGGGCTGGCAGTACAGGTGTGGACGTTCCGCGCGGAGCGGCGGTTCTTGCCGACTGCTACCGACTTCCCGACCGAACTGACCCGCTTTGCCGCACTGGGCCTCCAGGGCGTCTTCTCCGACCACCCGGACCAGGCGGTCGCAGCACTGCGCAAACCGGCTCTGAACTTCTAAAGATCCGCACGCAGTCGCGTCAGCACCTGCCGTACGCAGGGCGCGAGCTCCTGGTCGATAGCTCGGCTCTGGTCCGTGCTGAGAACCATCCGGGCCGGTGTGGCCGGCCTTGCCCGGAGCAGGTTGGTCCGCAGATACGTCGGCGGATGGGTCGCGTCGGTGCGGGTTTCGCGGATACGGCTCGCCCGGAGGCTCCGCTGGAGCTCACGGGCCGGTACTTCGGTGACGGCCCGCCGTACCGCTTCCAGTGGTTCGATCTCCGTGGGGAACCGGACCGCACGCACCATCGCGCGGTACGACGCGTCGGCCAGCAGCATCCGCTCCAACGCCTGCGCCGTCGTCTCCGAGCCCGCGATCTCGCCCGCCTTCCGGTCCGCCAGGTACTCGGCGCGCTGACTGCTCCGCAGCCGCAGCCGGTTCAGCAGCCAGGCGGTGGCACGCACCAGGACGCCGAC
>NZ_DASRVN010000081.1:0-4305 GCF_035655035.1 Kribbella sp.
ACCTCGAAGACGCGCTCGGCCGAGGCCACCCCGGACTGCAGCAGGTTCGCCATCGAGGCCACCTGGGTCAGCGGCTGGGTGAACTGCCGGGAGTACTGGATGAAGGCCTGCACGTCGCCCAGCGACATCGTGCCGGACGCCACCCGCAGACCGCCGACCACCGCGATCACCACGTAGTTCAGGTTCCCGACGAACATCATCACCGGCATGATCACGCCGGAGATGAACTGCGCTCCGAAGGCCGCCTGGTACAGCTCGTTGTTCTTCTTCTCGAAGTTCTCCTCGATCTCCTTCTGCCGCCCGAACACCTTCACCAGCTCGTGCCCGGTGAACGCCTCCTCGATCTGGCCGTTCAGCGCGCCGGTGTGCCGCCACTGCGCGACGAACCGGACCTGCGACCGCTTCGCGATCACTGCGGTCAGCACCATCGAGATCGGGATCGAGACCAGCGCGATCAGCGCCAGCACCGGCGAGACCACGAACATCATCGTCAGTACGCCGATCACCGTCAGCAGTGAGGTGAGCAGCTGGCTCAGCGTCTGCTGCAGGCTGGTCGAGATGTTGTCGATGTCGTTCGTCACCCGGCTGAGCAGCTCGCCGCGCGGCGCGCCGTCGAAGTAGCTCAGCGGGAGCCTGTTCAGCTTGTCCTCGACGTCGGAGCGCAGGCTGAGGATGGTCCGCTGGACCACACCGTTCAGGATGTAGCCCTGTGCCCAGGACAGGAAGAACGCGCCGACGTACAGCCCCAGGACCAGCAGCAGAACGTTGCGCAGGGCATTGAAGTCGATGCCGACGCCCGGGATCAGGTCGATCCCCTGCAGCAGGTCCGCCAGCCGGCCGTTGCCGGAAGCCCGGGTCTGCGCGATCACCTCCGCCTTGCTGACACCGTGCGGCAGCTTCTTACCGATCGCGCCGGCGAAGATGATGTCGGTGGCGCGGCCGAGGATCTTCGGGCCGAGCACCGACAGGCCGACGCTGCAGATCGCGAGCAGTACGACGCCGCTCACCTGCAGCCGGTGCGGGCGGAGCCGGCCGAGCAGTCGCTTGGCCGACGGACCGAAGTTCATCGACTTGTCCCCGGGAATACCTCCCGGAGGGCCGAACGCGCGGCCGGTGGTCGGCCGCTCGGTTGCCTTCACGGTCTTGGCAGCCGCCTGATCGTTCGGAGACTGACCGTTCGGGGACTGTCCGTTCGGGGTTTGGCCGTTCGGGGACGGCTGGTTCTGGTCGCTCATGCCGCCTCCTCCGCGGAACGCTGGGACTCGACGATCTCGAGGTACGTCGGGCAACTGTCGAGCAACTCCTCATGGGTGCCCTTGCCGACGATCGCGCCGTCCTCGATCACCACGATCTGGTCGGCGTCGATGATCGTCGACACGCGCTGCGCGACGATCACCATGCAGGCCTCCCGGGTGACCGGCCGGAGCGCCGCCCGGAGGCGGGCGTCGGTGGAGAGGTCGAGCGCCGAGAACGAGTCGTCGAACAGGAAGATCTCCGGCTTCCGGACCAGTGCCCGCGCGATCGCGAGCCGCTGCCGCTGACCGCCGGACACGTTCGTACCGCCCTGCGCGATCGGCGCCTCCAGGCCCTCCGGCATCGCCTCGACGAAGTCCTTGCCCTGAGCAATCGTCAGCGCCTCCCAGAGCTCCTCGTCGGTCGCGTCCGGGTTGCCGTACCGCAGGTTGCTCGCGACCGTCCCGGAGAACAGGTACGGACGTTGCGGCACCAGCCCGATCCGCTCCCAGAGCGCCTCGGGATCGATGTCGCGTACGTCGATGCCGTCGACGAGCACTCGTCCCTCGGTCGCGTCGAACAGCCGCGGCACCAGCGAGAGCAGCGTGGTCTTGCCGGCACCGGTACTGCCGATGATCGCGGTCGTCTGGCCCGGCGACGCGACGAAGCTGATGTCGCGCAGCACCGGCTCGGCGGCCCCCGGGTACTTGAACGAGGCCCGCTCGAACACCAGCTGGCCGCGGCCGGTGAAGCTCTTGATCGGCGTGACCGGCGGCCGCACCGACGACTCGGTGTCCAGCACCTCGGAGATCCGGTCCGCGCAGACCGAGGCCCGCGGCACCATGATCATCACGAACACGCCCATCATCACCGAGAACAGGATCTGGATCAGGTAGGCCAGGAACGCGGTCAGCGCGCCGACCTGCATCGTGCCGTTCTCGATCCGGGAGGCGCCGAACCACAGCACCGCCACGCTGGACACGTTCAGGATCAGCATCACGGTCGGGAAGACGAGCGCCATCAGCCGGCCGGCCCGGATCGCGGTGTCGGTGAGGTTGTTGTTCGCCTCGCCGAACCGCTCGACCTCGTGCGGCTCGCGGACGAACGCCCGGACCACCCGGATGCCGGTGATCTGCTCGCGCAGCACCCGGTTCACCCCGTCGATGTTCTTCTGCATCTTCCGGAACTGCGGGACCATCCGGCTGGCGATGAAGCCGACGCAGCCGGCCAGCAGCGGCACGGCGACCACGACCAGCCAGGACAGGCCGACGTCCTGCCGGATCGCCATGATGATGCCGCCGACCATCGTGATCGGCGCCGCGACCAGCATCGTCGTGGTCATCACCACGAGCATCTGGATCTGCTGGACGTCGTTGGTACTGCGGGAGATCAGGGTCGGCGCGCCGAACTGGTTGACCTCACGGGCGGAGAACTCCCCGACCCGGTGGAACACGGCCGCGCGCACGTCCCGGCCGAACAGCGCGGCGGTTTTGGCGCCGAAGTACACCGCGGTGATCGTGCAGGCGATCTGCAGCAGGCTGACGCCGAGCATCCAGCCGCCGGTGCCCATGATGTAGCCGGTGTCCCCCTTGGCCACACCGTTGTCGATGATGTCGGCGTTCAGGGTCGGCAGGTAGAGGGAGGCGATCGTCCCGACAAGCTGCAGGACCACCACCAGGAGCAGGTTTCCTGCGTACGGACGCAGGTGCGTACGCAAGACGCGAAGTAACATCAATCATCCCCAGAGTCGTGACGGCGGGCGCCGCCGAGTGCGAACTCGACGACGTCCTCGGTGGCCGGTGGCTGACCGGTGTGGTGCCTGCGGAGACCGTCGAAGGCGAAGTCGACGATCTCCTCGGCGGTCAGCACGTGGCCGCCGGAAATCAGTGGGTGGGTGGCGGAGAAGGTCAGCAGGTTGAGCCGCCGGACTACCTCGCCGGGCGGGAGCCGGAGCTGGTCCGCGTCGGGCGTGAGCAGCTCGACGAACGCCTCGTTGGCCAGATCGTTGTTCCGCTGGTGGCGCGCCTTGTCCATCGCGGTCTCCTTGCGGAGCTCCGGCGGCCGCTGGATCCGGAGCGCGAACAGCAGCTTGAACACGCCGCGCAGCCGGCGCTGGCCGATCTCGACCGCGGCCACCGTGCGCTCCCGCAGCGGCAGCGACCGGTCGACGGCGCTCAGCGCCTTGACCAGGTCGGAGGTGTCGAAGACCGTCGCCATCGCCGCCTCGATCAGCGCGTCCTTGCTGCCGAAGGCGCGGAAGATCGTGCCTTCGGCGACCCCGGCCGCCTCGGCGATCTGCTTGGTGCTGACCTCCGGACCGAACTCCTCGAGCAACGGCAGCGCCGCCTCGATGATGGCGGCACGCCGCTCCTCGGGGGGCAAAGGGGTTGCTCGTGGACTCACGGGATCCAAGGTAACTGAGTGAGTACTCACTCACAACTCCATTTTGCCTCCGATGTTTGACCTCAAGCAATGTCGAGGTCCTACTGTCGGTTTTTGTCGGTGGAGTACGGAATCATCGACGTCCCCAGCCGACCCGACCTGCGGAGTACTGCCGTGAGCATGGAAATGACCGCGTGGAACTCGCTGTACCACGCGATGCACGCCCAGGACGACAAGAGACCGTTCTCCCGCGCCACGCTGCGGCGGATCCTGGCGTTCGCGCGCCCGCACCGGACGCAGGTGGTCTGGTTCCTGGTGCTGAGCATCGGCGCGGCCGTGCTCGCCGTCGCCACCCCGGTGCTGGCCGGCCGGGTGGTCGACGCGATCGTCGGCCACCGGGCCTTCGGCGTCGTGCTGTGGCTCTCGCTGCTGATCGCGGCGATCGCGGTCGCCGAGGCGGGGCTGAGCATGCTGACCCGCTGGCTGTCGGCGCAGATCGGCGAAGGGCTGATCCTCGACCTGCGGACGGCGGTGTTCGACCACATCCAGCGGATGCCGATCGCGTTCTTCACCCGGACCCGGACCGGCGCGCTGGTCTCCCGGCTGAACAACGACGTCATCGGCGCGCAGCGCGCGTTCAGCGACACGTTGTCCGGAGTGGTGAGCAACCTGGTGATGCTGGTGCTCACG
>NZ_DASRVN010000082.1:0-8745 GCF_035655035.1 Kribbella sp.
CCGATCGGGTTCGTCAGCGACCACATGGAGGTCATCTACGACCTCGACACCGAGGCCGCGAAGACCGCCGCGAAGCTCGGTCTGCCGATGGCGCGGGCCGCGACCCCGGGGACCGACGAGAAGTTCGTCACGATGCTCCGCGACCTGGTGGTCGAGCGGGCGGCCGCCGAGCGCGGCGAGCAGCCGGAGCGCCCCTGCGTCGGCAAGCTCGGCCCCGCCTGGGACGACTGCCGCCACGACTGCTGCCCACCGCTCCGCCGACCGAAGGCTGAGGAAGCCGTATGACCTCCCCGGATGAACTGCTCAAGCTTGCTGTCGACGTCGCCGAGGAGGCCGCGCGGCTGATCGTCGAGCGCCGCCGCGGCACGATCACGGTCGCCGACACCAAGAGCACGATCACCGACGTGGTGACCGCGGTCGACCGCGAGTCCGAGGAGCTGATCCGCGCCCGGGTGCTGAAGGCCCGGCCGGACGACTCGTTCCTCGGCGAGGAGGGCGACGACGTGGTCGGCACCAGCGGCGTGCGCTGGGTGGTCGACCCGATCGACGGCACGGTCAACTACCTCTACGACCTCCCGACGTACGCCGTCTCGATCGCCGTCGAGGTCGACGGTGAGACGGTCGCCGGGGTGGTCGTGGACGCGCCGAAGGGCGAGGTGTTCACCGCGACGCTCGGCGGTGGCGCGTTCGCCGACGGCAGGCCGATCCAGGTGTCCGGCGAGACCGAGCTGGCGAAGGCGCTGGTCGGCACCGGCTTCGGGTACGACCCGGCGCGCCGCCAGGTCCAGGGCGAGGTGATCCAGCACCTGATCACCAAGGTCCGCGACATCCGCCGGATCGGGGTCGGCGCGATCGACCTGTGCTACGTCGCGTGCGGCCGGCTGGACGTGGTGTTCGAGCGCGGGCTGAACCCGTGGGACTACGGTGCCGGCGCGCTGATCGCGGCCGAGGCCGGGGCCACCGTCGGCGGTCTGCACGGGGCGCCGGTGTCACCGGAGATGTCGATCGCGGCCAGTCCGGCGCTCTTCGCGCCGTTCCACGATGTGCTGGCGGCTGCCGACCCACTACGCGCTTAGAGTTCTCTGAGTGTTCATTTCTGCGCAGTACTGCGCACTAACGAGCATTCCTGTGTTCGGTACTGACGTTTGTTGCGACACGCGGGTCACACCATGGACCCAGTCGTGCATTGCGGGCCTTTATAGGGCACAATCCCGTCCTCGGGAACGGTGATTGCCGATCCCGGCCTGGCTGTCAAGGGTTTCGGGGGACGAAGATTCGGCGCGGTGCTCCGACGCGGAATTTCTCGGCCGCTCCACCCGTTCAAGGGCTCAGCAGGCAACACCACGGGTACGAAGAGGGCAGGGAAACACCATGGCGACTGATTACGACGCCCCGCGCAAGACGGACGAGGACGCTTCCGAAGAGTCGATCGAGGAGCTGAAGACTCGGCGTCACGACAAGAACTCCGGCAAGGTCGACGAGGACGAGGCCGAGGCCGCGGAGAGCTTCGAGCTGCCCGGCGCGGACCTGAGTCACGAGGAGCTGGCGGTCCGGGTCCTTCCGCGCCAGGCGGACGAGTTCACCTGTTCGAGCTGCTTCCTGGTTCACCACCGCAGCCAGCTCGCCGAAACGAAGAACGGGCAGCTGATCTGCCGCGACTGCGCAGCCTGAGCGCGAGCCCTACTTCGTCACAGCACAGCGGGACCGTTCCACAGTTCGTGGAACGGTCCCGCTGTGCTGTCCTGATTACTCCTCGCCGTATTACTCCTCGCCGTCTTTCGTGATGCTCTTCCGCAGCGTGTCCGCGTCGTAGCCGGGCGGGGCGTAGCCGGTGGACCTCAGCCAGTACGCGGCCGCGCGGCGCTCCGCGAACAGCCGGGCAGCGGCGGCGGCCCCGGCGCTGACGGCGGCCCAGGTGGCGACCTCGGCGTACCCGCCCTGGCCGTTCTTCGGCGGTTTGCCGCCCGATCCCAGTTTCCAGGCCGTGCTGACCGCCTTGCTCGCGGCCAGGCCCACCACGATCGTGAAGGCGGCCTGTACCAGCTTCCAGCCGATCTTCGCTCCGACCACTGCAAACCCTCCTCGTACGACTGCTGACAGTCAGGATCTTGCCACGCGGTGCCCACTCAGGGCGGCAGCCAAGCGCTCGGGGTGCCGCGTGGCGATCAGCCAGTACGGCGCCGGGTCGCCCGGATCGGTGATCTGCACCCGGACCGCGCCCGGCAGGTAGCTGCGCAGCACCAGGTAGGCCTTCGGGTCGCAGTCCCGGCCGAACGCGTGCCGCGCCGCGTCGCCGGTGAGGGCCTCGACGTCGCCCAGGTAGGTACGGTCGATCTCCGCGCGCCCGGCCCGCAGCCGCCGGTCGTCGACCTCGACGCGGGCCCCGCCGTACCGGAGGAACAGCGTCAGCAGCAGCACCGCGGCGAGCCCGCCGACGATCGCGCCGGCGACCGTGTCGACCGGCACTGCGACGATGACGAACAGGGTGATCACGGTGACGGCGGCGATGATCCACCACGACACCGGCACCCGCAGACTCTCGCGATACATACCCCAAGGATAGGGTCGCCTCTCGTGACCGAGGTACTGATCCAGCGACTCGACCCCGACCTCCCGCTGCCGTCCTACGCGCATCCCGGCGACGCCGGCGCCGATCTGGTGGCGGCCGCCGATCTGACCCTGAAGCCGGGGGAGCGTGGTCTGGTCGGCACCGGCATCGCGATCGCCCTGCAGGACGGGTACGCCGCGTTCGTGCACCCGCGCTCCGGGCTGGCCGCCAAGCACGGCGTCTCGATCGTGAACGCGCCCGGCACCGTGGACGCCGGGTACCGCGGCGAGATCAAGATCAACCTGATCAACCTCGACCCGGCGGCCGAGGTGACGGTACGGCGTGGCGACCGGATCGCGCAGCTGGTCATCCAGCAGGTCGAGAAGGCCCGGTTCGTCGAGGTCGGCACGCTCCCCGGCTCCGCCCGCGGTAGCGGGGGACACGGGTCGACCGGCGGCTTCGGGGATGTGACACGCTGATCAGGTGCACCCGTTGACCTGTCGGATGCGCGAGACTACGGCGCGGTGCCAGCGCCCGTACCAACATCGAGGAAGTAGGCAACAGCTGTGATCTTCCGCCGTAAGGGCAAGAACGACGAGCCCGAGACGAGCGAGACCGTCGAGGAGACGCCGGACGTCCGCGCCGCGGGCCCGTTCGACTCGACCGAGGTCGAGGACACCGACCTCGAGTCGGACGACCGGATCGACCTCGGCGCGCTCCGGGTCGCCGGGATGCCCGGGATGGAGCTGGGGCTGCAGGTCGACGAGCAGAGCGGCCTGGTGCAGGCGGTGCTGCTGATGCTCGAGGACTCCGCGCTCGAGCTGCGGGCGTTCGCGGCGCCGAAGACGGCCGGCATCTGGGACGAGGTCCGGCAGGAGATCATGGACGAGGCCGCCCGGATGGGTGGTACGGCGACCGAGACCGACGGCCCGTTCGGTACCGAGCTGGTGCTCGTCGTCCCGGTCGAGGACCCCGAAGGCCAGGTCTTCAGCCAGACGTCCCGCGTGCTCGGTGTGGACGGCCCGCGGTGGCTGCTCCGCGCCACGGTCCTGGGCCGCGCGGCGGTCGAGACGGACGCGGCCGAGCCGATGCTGGAGACGCTGCGCAACGTCGTCGTCGTCCGTGGGAACGAGCCGATGGCGGTGCGTGAGTCGCTGCCGCTGCGGCTGCCCGAGGGCGCCCAGCCGAACGACACCGAGCAGGCCTGACCGGACTACACTCGAGATCATGGGTAGCAACAAACCCGAGGGGCTGTGGAAGCGTGCCTTCCGCGGCCTGGCCGGGGACCGCGACCAGCAGGACGCGGAGGTCCTCCAGGACTTCGCGCAGGACTGCGGTGCGCGTTCCATCACCGGCTGCCACGACCGGGAGCTGGTTACGCTGTACGGCACACTGCGCACGATCACATTCAGCCCGCGCGGCGGCGTACCGGCACTGGAGGGTGAGTTGTACGACGGAACCGGCACGGTCAAGCTGATCTGGCTCGGCCGGCGCAAGATCGGCGGCATCCACGCCGGCTCGGAGCTGATCGCCTCCGGCCGGATCGGCGTCGTCGACGGCGACCGGGTGATGTTCAACCCGCGCTACGAGCTCCGGCCGCAAGAAGCCCATGGCTGAGCCCGCCGCTCCGAAGGGAGTGGGCAGCTGGGTCGGCATGATGGTCGACGTCGGGCTGCCCTGGATCGCGTTCACCCTGGTCTACGGCTTCAGCGACCACAACCTGAAGCTCGCGCTGATCGTGTCGATCGCGTCGGCCGCCGTGGTCGCGCTGTTCCGGATCGTCCGCCGCAAGCCGATCGCGAGCGTGATCGCGGGCTTCATCGGCGTCCTGATCTCCGCGTGGACCGCCCATCACACCGGGCAGGCCCAGGACGCGTTCCTCCCCGGCATCCTGCTGAACGCCGGCTACGGCGTGCTGTACCTGGTGACGATCGTGACCCGGTACCCGCTGTTCGGCCTGCTGTACGGCGTGATCACCCAGACGTGGCTCGGCTGGCGCAACGACCCCGACCTGTTCCGCGGCCTCAACCGGGTGACCATCGTGTTCGCCAGCCAGGTCGCGATCCGCCTGGTGATCATGGTGCCGCTCTACCTGGCCCACAACGTGAACGCCCTCGGCATCGCCAAGATCGGGCTCGGCCTCCCGTTCTACGCCGTCACGCTCTGGGCCGCGTACGCCGTACTGCGGTCCTCGATGCCTGCCGAGAAGTGGGACGAGGTGAAGGGCAACTTCGCCCACCTGCTCCGCGGCACCCGCCCCGAGCCCAAGCCCGAGGAGCCGGCGCAGTCGTCGCCCCGGCCACCCACGGCCCCGTAGCCCGGGGTTACTCCCCGCGCTGGTGGTGCTGCGGGGAGAGCATCGTCTCCAGTTGTTCCTCGGTTTCGTCGGCGGCGACGAAGAGCAGCTCGTCGTTGAGCTCGAGGGTGCCCTCGGGGTCCGGGCGGAGGACCCGGCCTTCGCGGAGGATGACCACCAAGGCGGTGTCGAGCGGCCAGTCGACGTCGCCGACCCGCTGACCGATCATCGGGGAGTCCTCGGGGAGGGTGAGCTCGACCAGGTTCGCGTCGCCCTGGCGGAAGGTGAACAGCCGGACCAGGTCGCCGACCGAGACGGCCTCCTCGACCAGGGCGGACATGATCCGCGGCGTGGACACCGAGACGTCCACGCCCCAGGCCTCGTTGAACATCCACTCGTTGCGCGGATGGTTGACCCGGGCAACGGTCCGCGGTACGCCGAACTCGGTCTTCGCGAGCAGCGAGACGACCAGGTTGACCTTGTCGTCGCCGGTGCTGGCGATCGCCACCTGGCAGCGCTGCAGGGCGGCCTCCTCCAGCGACGACAGCTCGCAGGCGTCGGCCAGCAGCCACTCGGCGCGGGGTACGGACTCGGCCTTGATGGCGCGCGGGTCCTTGTCGATCAGCAGCACCTCGTGGCCGTTCTCCAGGAGTTCGCCGGCGATCGAACGACCGACGTTCCCGGCTCCGGCGATGGCGACCCGCATCACAGCTCCTCAGGCTTCTTCAGGTTTGGTGCCGAGTTGGGACTCGATCGTCGCCGCGTCCCGTTCCAGCATCACGACGTGGACCAGGTCACCTTCCTGGATGACGGTGTCGGCCTTGGGCAGGATGCCCTCGCCGAGCCGGGTCAGGAACGCGACCCGGGCGCCGGTGGCCTTCTCGATGTCGAGCGCGACGCGGCCGATCCAGTCCGCGTGCACGTGCACCTCGGCCAGCCGGACGGTACCGGACGGGTCGCGCCATTCGGGCTCGGAGCCCTCGGGGAGCAGCCGGCGCATCATCTGGTCGACGGTCCAGCGGACGGTGCCGACGGTGGGGATGCCGAGCCGCTGGTACACCTCGGCGCGGCCCGGGTCGTAGATCCGGGCGACCACGTTCCCGATCCCGAACGTCTCGCGCGCCACCCGGGCGGCCAGGATGTTCGAGTTGTCGCCGTTCGAGACCGCCGCGAACGCCTCGGCGTCCTCGATCCCGGCCTCGATCAGGATCTCCCGGTCGAAGCCCATGCCGACGATCGTGCGGCCGGTGAAGGCCGGGCTGAGGCGCCGGAACGCGTCCGCCGACTGGTCGATGATGGCTACCGTATGACCGCGTTTCTCCAGGCCGCGGGCGAGCATCGACCCGACGCGGCCGCAGCCCATGATGACGACGTGCACTCCGTGATCACTCCCTGCCCGATGGGGCCGCTGGGTCGGTTTCGGCAGAGGTAGACGCTACACGCTCCTGACTGCCATCTAACATCACCGGTGTGACTCCCGCTCTAGGCGATATCGGTAAACGGCTGCTGCTCGGGCGCAAACTGCGCAGCACCCAGCTGGGTGAGACCCTGCTGCCGAAGCGCATCGCCCTCCCGGTCTTCGCCAGCGACGCGCTGTCGTCGGTCGCGTACGCCCCCGACGAGGTCTTCCTGACGCTGTCGATCGCGGGCCTCGCGGCGTACGGCTACTCCTGGAAGATCGGCCTGCTGGTCGCGTTCGTGATGCTCATCGTGGTGGCGTCGTACCGGCAGAACGTGCACGCTTATCCGTCGGGCGGCGGTGACTACGAGGTCGCGACGGTCAACATCGGCCCGTCCGCCGGGCTGACGGTCGCCAGCGCGCTGATGGTCGACTACGTCCTGACGGTCGCGGTGTCGATCTCGTCCGGCGTCCAGAACGCCAAGTCGGCGCTGCCGTTCCTCGAGGGTCACGAAGTACCGCTCGCGGTCGGCCTGGTGCTGTTGCTGACCGCGATGAACCTGCGCGGCGTCCGGGAGTCCGGCGCGGTGTTCGCGGTACCGACGTACATCTTCATGTTCTCGATCATCGGAATGGCGATCTGGGGGCTGGTCCGGCTCGCGGCCGGCAACCTGCCGATGGCGGAGAGTGCCGGCTTCGAGGTGCACGCCGAGGGCGGCCAGGGGGTCTTCACCGGGCTGGCCGCGGTGTTCCTGCTGGCTCGCGCGTTCTCCTCCGGGTGCGCGGCGCTGACCGGTGTCGAGGCGATCAGCAACGGCGTACCGGCGTTTCGCAAGCCGAAGAGCCGGAACGCCGCGACCACGCTGCTGCTGCTCGGCACGATCGCGGTCACGATGCTGATGAGCATCCTGTTCCTGGCCAGCAAGATCGGTCTGCGGTACGCCGAGAACCCCGCCACCCAGCTGTACCGCAACGGGCAGCCGGTCGGCGACGGCTACACCCAGAAGACCGTGATCGGCCAGATCGGCGACTCGGTGTTCTCGAACTTCCAGCCGGCCTTCTACGTGGTGATCGGCGCGACCATGCTGATCCTGGTCCTGGCCGCGAACACCGCGTTCAACGGGTTCCCGGTGCTCGGCTCGATCCTGGCCCGCGACGGGTACCTGCCGCGCCAGCTGCACACCCGTGGCGACCGGCTCGCGTACAGCAACGGCATCGTGCTGCTGGCGCTCTGCGCGATGGCGCTGATCATCGCGTTCGACGCCCAGGTGACCAAGCTGATCCAGCTGTACATCGTCGGCGTGTTCGTCAGCTTCACGCTCAGCCAGTTCGGGATGATCCGGCACTGGACCCGGCACCTGAAGACCGAGACCGAGCCGGCCAAGCGGCGGCACATGTACCGCTCCCGGGTCATCAACACGATCGGCCTGACGATGACCGCCGTGGTGCTGGTGATCGTGCTGCTGACCAAGTTCACCCACGGCGCGTACATTGCGATCATCGCGATGGCCTGCCTGTTCGTGCTGATGAAGGGCATCCACCGGCACTACGAGACGGTCCGCCGGCAGATGTCCGCCGAGGACGACGAGCCGCTGATGCTGCCGTCGCGGGTGCACTCGATCATCCTGGTCTCCAAGCTGCACCGGCCGACGCTGCGGGCGCTGGCCTTCGCCAAGGCGGCCCGGCCGTCCACGCTGGAGGCCGTCACCGTCGACGTCGACCGGGACGAGGCAGACGCGTTGCAGGCCGAGTGGGACGCCCGCGGCATCCCGATCCCGCTGAAACGGCTGGCCTCGCCGTACCGCGAGATCACCCGGCCGATCCTGCAGTACGTGCGCGACATCCGGCGGCAGTCGCCGCGGGACGTGGTGATGGTCTACATCCCCGAATACGTGGTCGGCCACTGGTGGGAGCACCTGCTGCACAACCAGAGCGCACTGCGTCTGAAGGGGCGGCTCTTGTTCACACCTGGTGTGATGGTTACGTCCGTTCCTTACCAGCTGCTCTCGTCGCAGGGGGCCGAGGAGCGGCAGGACCGGGTGGAACGGGTAGCCGGCCAGGTACGGCGCGGTGACCGCAAGGCGTCAGGAGATCGGTGACAGACGAAAACAGTCTGGTTGGGGCGGTAGTCGAGCTGGAGGTAGGTCCAGTCGCGCACGGGGGACACTGCGTCGCCCGGCACGAGGGGCAGGTGGTGTTCGTCCGGCACGCACTGCCGGGCGAGCTGGTGCACGCCCGGATCACGGAGCAGACCGCGAAGTACCTGCGGGCGGACGCGGTGTCGGTGCTGACGCCGTCGCCGCAGCGGATCGAGCCGCCGTGCCCGTACGCGGGTCCCGGCCTGTGCGGGGGCTGTGACTTCCAGCACGCCAACATCGTGGAGCAACGCCGGCTGAAGGCGACCGTCGTGTCGGACACGCTGCGCCGGATCGGCGGTATCGACCGGACGATCGTGATGGAGTCGCCCGGCGACGACGGCCTCGGCTGGCGGACGCGGATGCG
>NZ_DASRVN010000083.1:0-5789 GCF_035655035.1 Kribbella sp.
CGCCACTAGCGTGATGGCCATGATCGTGATCACCGGAGCAACCGGCAACGTAGGCCGTCCCCTCGTCCAGACCCTGACCGCGCTCGGCGAGGACGTCGTCCCCGTCTCCCGCAGCGGCGCCGGCCACCAGGCCGACCTCACCCAACCCGAAACCCTGCGACCCGTACTCGACGGCGCCAAGGCCGTCTTCCTGCTCACCTCCCCCGACTTCCTTGCCCGAGGCAACCTCCAGGAGGTGATCGGCGTACTGCGGGAATCCGGCGTACCGCGGGTCGTCCTGCTCTCCTCGCAAGGCGTCGGCACCCAGCGGCACCCGTCGATCCACGAGGACGCCGTCACCGGATCCGGGCTCGACTGGACGATCCTCCGCCCGGGCAACTTCGCCAGCAACGCGTTCGGCTGGGCCGAATCTATCCGCACCCAGCGCGCAATGGCCGCACCGTTCGCGGATGTAGCCCTCCCCGCCGTCGACCCCCAGGACATCGCCGAAGTCGCGGCGGCCACTCTCCGCGATCCCGCTCACGCCAATGCGATCTACACCCTGACCGGGCCGGCCGCGATCTCCCCGCGCCAGCAGGCGCAGGTGATCCAGGACGCCCTCGGTACGCCGATCCAGTTCACCGAACTGAGCCGCGCCCAGGCCCGCGCAACCATGCTCACCTTCATGCCGGAACCAGTCGTCGAGTCCACCCTCGACATCCTCGGCACCCCACTCCCCGCCGAGCAGGCAGTAAGCCCCGACGTCGAGAAGGTACTCGGCCGCCCACCCCACACCTTCACCGACTGGCTCACCCGAAACCTCCACGCCTTCCGCTAACCAACCAAACACAGCACCAACAGCTCGCAGGTTCCCCAACCGAACCAAGCGGAGTTGTCACGCCTCCTCCCCTGCTCCGTCCGGCTGGTCGCGGGCGCCTGGGGTTGGTACGACGCGTCCGGCTGTCCGTAGCGGGTCAGGTGTCAGGAGTCGTCCGTCTCCGCTGCTTCCTGCGGGTGGTTATGAGGGGGTGGGGTGGTGAGGGTTTGTAGTTGGTGTCGGAGGGTTTCGGTTGTTTGTTCGGCGGCGCGTTGGGCTGCGGTTAGGGCGGCTACTCGGTCTTCGGCGGACTTTTTTAGGTCGGCTAGTTGGGATTGGTGGTCGGCTCGGAGTTGGTCGCGGTCGGTGCGGTGTTCGGTGCGGAGGGCGTCTAGTTCGGTGCGGTGCCGTTCGCGTTCCGCGTTCAGCTCGGCTCGTAGCTGGTCTGCCGTTTGTTGTGCGGTCTGGCGTTCGCGCTCGGCCGTGGCCTGAGCGATTCGCGCGGACTCGGCTTCGCTTCGCGCCCGGCGGCGCTGTTCGTCGGCTGCGGACTGGGTCTCGCGAATCCGTTCCTCTGCCTCAGCCCTCACACGCTCCACCTCGGCTGACGCGGCCTCACGGGTCGCGGCCAGCTCCTGCTGGGCCTGCGCCAGCTCCGCTGCCGCCTTTTCGGTGACCGCTGCGGCGTCTCGCCGGGCCTGCTCTGCGGCTTCCTCGGCGACCGCGACATCGACCCGCGCCTCGTCGAGCGCGGCAACGGCTTCCCGAGCCGCTTCGTCCGCCTCGTCCCGAGCATCCTCGGCTTCGGCGGCTTGCTGCTCTGCCTTGCGGCGACGGTGCTCTTCCTGACCTCGTTGCCGCTCGGCGTCGGCCAGCTCAGCCCGCGACGCCGCCTGCAACTGCTCCACCTCGGCCGCGACCGCCTCCGCGTCGCCGTACGTACGGACCGCCTCCGCGATCTGCGCGAGGTACCCCTCCAGCTCAGCCATCAGCCGCGGCAGGTTGCCCTTCATCAGCTGCTCGAGCGTCATCCGGGCCGCCGTCACCGGTCCGGCGGCAGTTCCACTCGCCGAGTCAGAGCCCGGTACGGCGCCATCCCGGCGTACCGGCTGTCTGGCCAGCCGGTTCTTCGCGGCCCAGGCGTTCGCCTTGTTGTGTACGACCGGCTTCCCGTCGACGCCCGCTCCCTCGCGGCCGCAGTACTTCGGCGGCCGGCCGGGCGTCCCGGGATCGGCCTGTTTCGGGTTCATGCAGGTCACGCCAGGAAACTCACACAGCCCCTGCCGGGCCAGCGCGACCGGCTCCGTCGTCGTCATGTTGCCATCCTAAGGGATTAAGTCCATATAGTTCCCCTTTAAGTTCGGTTTCCATCAACTACTTTTGACTGAACGAAACGGAACCGAAGTAGCGCATAATCCCCGTTATGCGCTAGCGTCTTTCCCGTGGAAAATCTGCCGGCCGAGACTGTGCCGAGGCCCGATCTGGCAACGGAGGCCGCCGTACGCCGCTCCCTGGGCCGCCGCCGCCCACTGCACGACCCGACTGCGGCCCCGGTCGACAGGCTCGACCTCCTGATCGATGCGCTCACCCCGGAAACAACCGCCCTGGCCGTGCTCTGGCTGGGTGGGACGCGGCGCGCGAGCCGGGACACCCGGATCGGGTACGCCGACGACCTGCTGCTGTGGGCCGACTGGGCGCGTCGTGAGCTCGGCCGGGAGCGCTTCGGTCTCGACCTGCAGCGTGCCGAGGTCACGATGTGGCTCACCAACCAGCAGGACGCCGGGGCCGCGTCCTCTTCCATCTCCCGCCGGCTGTCAGCCCTGTCCAGCCTGTACCGCTACGCCGCCGGCTGGGGGCTCCCCGTCCTGTCGCCGATCTCCGACGACGACCACCGGCCCAAGTTCCACCGAGGCAGGCGCGCGACCTCAGCACGGGTGCTGGACGCCGACCAGGTCGCGGCACTGCTCGCGGCAGCGGCTGACGTCCGCGACGCCCTGGTCGTCGGCCTGCTGTACACCGGCGCGCTCCGGGTCTCCGAGCTCTGCGGCGCCGACGACACCGACCGCCACGACGAAGGCCGGCGTACCTGGCTCGTCGTCACCCGGAAGGGTGGAAAGGCGGTTCGGGTGCCGCTCGAGACCACCGTGGCCGAGCTTCTCGACGCGTACCGCGCAATACGCCCGGCATGGACCGGCGTGGGCCCGGCGCCGCTCCTGGCGGATGCCGCCGGCGACAGGCTCGACCGCCACGACGTCACCCGAATGCTCCGCCGACTGGCGAAGGCGGCCGGGATCCCCCGCCCGGAGACGGTCGGCCCGCACTCGTTGCGCGCCACCGCGATCACCGACCAGAAGCGCCGCGGGCACAGCGCCGAGGACCTCCAGGAGCTGTCGGGTCACGCGGACGTGCGCACGGTGATGGTCTACATCGACGACGACGGCCGCGCCGAACGCGTCGCCGCCCTCACCGACGACCTCGGCCGCGTCATGACGGCCGTACCGCACCACCTCAAGTCCCCCGACCAAGGCTGACCAGCGGCGGGAACACGTCGGTCCAGTTACACCTTGAGCAATCGGTCGACCAGCCCGTCGGTGTAGTCCGGGGTCAACGGGCCAAGGCCGAACAGGACGCGGATGTACATCGGGGCCATGACGTGGTCCAGAACGCCCAACGCATCGGGCGCGGGCTCACCACGTTCGGCCGCACGATCGAGCATGGACTGCAGTTGCCGGCCGCGTTCGGCGAGGACGTCGCCACGCGCCCGCAGCCCTTGGTCGCCGGTGTCGGACAAGGCGATGGCCAGGCGCAGCAACGCCAGGCCGTCGGGTCCGGTGATCTCGCGGGCCACCTGGGCCGCGTACGTGCGCAGGTCGCCGGTCAGACTCCCCGTGTCAGGCATCGGCGACTGCGCGTTCAGGCGGGTGATCGCGACGTCGGCGAGCAGGGTTTCCAGGCTCCCCCACCGGCGATAGATGCTGCTGTCGGCCACGCCCGCACGGGCAGCGACGTCGCCGACGGTGAAGTTCCCGTAGCCGCGCTCGCTGATCAGATCGGTGACGGCCTGGTGCACCTCCGCGCCGACGCGGGCGCTGCGTCCGCCGGGGCGGCGGGCCGGCTGTCGCTCACTCATGCGCCCAGCTTAACGCAGGCCTGACTTGCGTTAACAGCCTGACCTTCTTACAGTCGTTAACGCAGTCGTTGACTGCGTTAACGAGATGGAGGGGAATCCCTATGGGGCGACGGGACCGGGCCACACTGCTCGCGGTGACCTGCCTGGGCCAATTCATGGTCCTGCTCGACAACACGATCGTCGGAGCGGCACTGCCCGACATGCAGCACCGGCTGCACACCCAGCTGACAGGTCTGCAATGGATCGTCGACGCGTACGTACTGCTGGTCGCCATGCTGCTGCTGTCCGGCGGTGTCTTCGCCGACCGGTTCGGCCGCAAGCGGGTCTACCTCACGGGCGTCGCCGTGTTCACCGCCGCGTCACTGGTGTGTAGCCTCGCGCCGTCGGTCGGCTGGCTGGTCGCCGGCCGGGTGCTGCAGGGCATCGGAGCCGCGGCGCTCAGCCCTGCCTCGCTGGCCCTGCTCGCCGTCGCCTATCCCGTGCCACAGGAACGGATCAAGGCGATCGGACTGTGGGCCGGATTCAGCGGAATCGGTCTGGCCGCAGGCCCTGTGGCCGGTGGCGTACTCGCTGAAGCCTTCGGCTGGTCGGCCATCTTCCTGGTCAACCTGCCGATCGGCGTGGTGCTGCTGCTGGTCGGGCTCCGCAGCCTGGAAGAGACGCGCAACCCGAACGCGCCCGCGATCGACGTCCCGGGGACCATGCTGTCCGTTCTGGGAGTCGGAGTGTTGACCTACGGGCTGATCGAGGGTGGCGCCCGCGGTTGGTCGTCACCGCTGATCCTCGGCAGCTTCGCTGGAGCCGTCGTCCTGCTCGCGGCCTTCGTCGCCGTCGAAGCGCGTCGTTCCGCGCCGGTACTTCCGCTGCGGCTGTTCCGGCAGCGACTGTTCAGCGTGTCCAACACGGCCATGGTCGTGGTCGGGTTCGCGCTCATGGGTTCGTCGTTCTTCTTCTCCCAGTTCTTCGTCTACGTCCAGGGAAGCTCGATCCTGCGCGCCGGCCTCCAGACCCTGCCGACATCTCTCGCCATGGTGATCGTCAGCCCGTACGCGGGCAGGCTCGCCGCTCGGCACGGTTTCCGCGTCGTGGTCGCCATCGGCCTGGCTGTGGCGGGCCTAGGCCTGCTGGCGCTCGGCATGGTGCACGCCGACACCGGCTACGGGAACGTGTGGTGGCGGCTGGCACTTGTCGGCGTCGGCTTCGCGCTAACCATGTCCCCACTGACGGGAGCCGCCATCCAAGCGGTCAGCCCGCAGGAAGGCGGTCTTGCCTCGGGCATCAGCAGCACCGCCCGGCAGATCGGCGCGGTCCTCGGCGTGGCAGTACTCGGAGCCATCGTGCGCACCCGGCAATCCGGCGGCGCCTCGTTCGAGGCCGGCCTCAACAGTGCCTTCCTCGCGGCGGGCGCCGTCACCTTGGCCACCGCAGTCTTCACCGGCCTGTGGCTGGCCAAGTCCAAGCCCACGCAAGATCCAACTGCAGTCGATAGGTCGGAGCACAGCGTCTTGAATTAGTAACACGCTTGGTTTAACTTATCCGCGCAGCTGCACTTCCGGTCCGCCATCTGGGAGGTTTCAGCATGTCCAGACGCCTGCTCGCGCGGGTTCTCCCCACGCTCCTTCTGACCGGCCTGCTCGCCGTACCGACGGCGCACGCCGCGACCATGTATCCCAGCGGCGTCGGAGCCGACCTCGGCCCGACGCCCACCACGCTCGGTGTGAAACCCACGGCCGGTGACGACCCGGCCGGGCTCCGCACCGGTACGACGCAGGGCCGCACCTACTGGCAGACGAACCGGGCGGCCGGCACCGGCTACCTCGCGTTCGACGTCGATCACGACTACGTCGACGAGATCGGCACCGA
>NZ_DASRVN010000084.1:0-6841 GCF_035655035.1 Kribbella sp.
CCGCATGTGCTCGGGGACCCAGGCGAGCTCGTTGCCGCGCTCGAGGAACTCCTGCTTGAGGCCCGCGTCCCGGCCGCCGTTGGTGATGTACCACTGGCGGGTGGAGACGATCTCGAGCGGCTTGTCGCCGTTCTCGTAGAAATTCGCCATCCGCTCGGTCTTCTTCGGCTCGCCGTCCAGGTCCCCGCTCTCGCGGAGCTTCTGGACCATCAGCTCGCGTGCGCTGAAGACGGTCTTGCCTGCGAGCTCGCCGTAGAGCTCCGAGCCCTCCAGCCACGCCGGGGTCTCGCGCAGCAGCCGGCCGTCGCGGCCGATGACGGTCCGGACCGGCAGTTGCAGCTCGCGCCACCACTGGATGTCGGTCTGGTCGCCGAACGTGCAGCACATCGCGATGCCCGCGCCCTTGTCCATCTCGGCGGCCTCGTGCGCCAGGACCGGGACCTCGACGCCGAACAGCGGCGTGCGGACCGTCGTACCGAAGAGGTGCTTGTAGCGCTCGTCGTCCGGGTGCGCGATCAGCGCGACGCAGGCCGGCAGCAGCTCGGGTCGCGTGGTCTCGATGTAGATCGGCCCGTCGGCGCCGTGGAACGAGATCCGGTGGTAGGCCCCCGGATACTTCCGGGCCTCCATCTCGGCCTGCGCGACCGCGGTCTGGAACGTGACGTCCCAGACCGTCGGCGCCTCGGCCAGATACGCCTCGCCGCGGGCGAAGTTGCGCAGGAAGGCGCGCTGCGACGTACGCCGGGAGTCCTCCGAGATCGTGGTGTAGAGGTACGACCAGTCGACGCTCAGGCCGACCCGGCGCCACATCGCCTCGAACGCCTGCTCGTCGATGTGCGTGAGCTCGCCGCACAGGTCGACGAAGTTCTGCCGGGAGATCGGGAGCTGCTTCTTCGGGTCCGGCTTGGCCGGCGGGGTGAAGTCCGGGTCGTACGGCAGCGAGGGGTCGCACTTGACGCCGTAGTAGTTCTGCACCCGGCGCTCGGTCGGCAGGCCGTTGTCGTCCCAGCCGATCGGGTAGAAGACCTGCTTGCCGCGCATCCGCTGGTACCGCGCGACCAGGTCGGTGTGGGTGTAGCTGAAGATGTGCCCGACGTGCAGCGACCCGGAGACCGTCGGCGGCGGCGTGTCGATGGAGAACACATCGGCACGCTCGGCGGTGCGGTCGAAGGCGTAGGTCTGCTGCTCCTTCCATACGGCAGCCCACTTCTCCTCGAGGCCGTCGAGGCTGGGCTTGTCTGGAACGCGGGACGTCTGGCTCATGCGCACAATGTTAGTGGTTGTCAAGGGGTGCTCCGAACGCTTATCCACAGGCCCTCCTAGACTTGGCCATCTGATGAGTGACCTCTCCTTCGCCGAAGTGTCGGCACGGCTCCAGGCGCGCTGGCCGGAGCACAAGATCGAGCCCACCCTGGAGCGCGTCCGGCGGCTCGTCGAGCTGCTCGGCGACCCGCAGAAGGCGTACCCGGTGGTGCATCTGACCGGTACCAACGGCAAGACGTCGACGGCGCGGATGATCGACACCCTGCTGCGCGAGTCCGGCCTGCGCACCGGCCGGTTCACCAGCCCGCACCTGGAGTCGGTGCGGGAGCGGATCACGCTGGACGGCGAGCCGGTCAGCGAGCAGCGTTTCGTCGAGGCGTACGAGGAGATCGCGCCGTACCTGGACGTCGTGGACGCCGAGCATGAGCACCCGCTGACGTTCTTCGAGGCGATCGTCGGGATGGCGTTCGCGATTTTCGCCGACGCCCCGGTCGACGTGGCGGTGATCGAGGTCGGCCTCGGTGGCGCCTGGGACGCCACCAACGTCGCGGACGGCACGGTCTCGGTGATCACCCCGGTCGCGGTCGACCACGCGCACCTGCTGGGCGCGGATCCGGTCACGATCGCCGGCGAGAAGTCCGGCATCATCAAGCCCGGCGGTACGGCGGTGATGGCCCAGCAGAGCCTCGACGTCTTCGAAGTACTGCTCCGCAAGGCCGCCGAGGTCGGTGCCCAGGTCGCCCGCGAGGGTATCGAGTTCGGGATCGTCAGCCGGACCCTGGCGGTCGGCGGCCAGGTGGTGTCGATCAAGGGCCTCGGAGCGGAGTACGACGAGCTGTTCGTCCCGCTGCACAGTGAGTACCAGGCGCACAACGCCGCGGTCGCGGTCGCGGCCGTCGAGGCGCTGCTCGGCGCCAGCCCGGAGACCGAGGGCCGGGTCACCACGGAGCTGCTGCAGGCCGGTTTCGAGCAGGTCACCAGCCCTGGCCGGCTGGAGGTCGTCCGGCAGAGCCCGACCATCGTCGTGGACGCCGCGCACAACCCGCACGGCGCCGAGGCGACCGCGACCGCGGTGTCGGAGGCGTTCCAGTTCCAGCCGCTGATCGGCGTCCTCGGCTGTATGAAGGACAAGGACGTGTACGGCGTCCTGGAGGCGTACGAGCCGATCATGGAAACGGTCGTCTGCACCCGGAACAGCTTCGTCGAGCGCTCGATGCCCGCCGAAGAGCTGGGGGAGCTGGCCGCCGAGGTGTTCGGCGAGGAGCGGGTGCTGGTCCGCCCGCACCTGATCGACGCGATCGACGACGCGATCCGGCTCGCCGAGGAGGGCGCGGTCGCGCTCGGCAGCGGCGGCGTCCTGATCACCGGATCGGTCATCACCGCCGGCGAGGCGCGCTCGCTGCTGGTCCGCAAACAGAAGGACGAGAAGTGAGGTCGCTCGCCTCGATCGTGCTCGCATTCGAGTCCGTCGTACTGGCGCTCGTCACGCCGGTGATGATCTCGATCGCGGGCGTCCGTCCCGCGGTGGCGGTGCCGACCTGCCTCGGTCTGTTCGTACTGGCGTTGCTCGCGGCCGGGCTGCTCCGGTTCCAGGCGGGGTACGTGCTGGGCTCGCTCGTTCAGGTCGGCGCCGTCGGCCTCGGCTTCGTCGTACCGGTGATGTTCGTCCTCGGCGTCGCGTTCGCCGCGTTCTGGGTGGCGGCCATCGTCCTCGGCCGCCGGATCGAGGAAGCCAAGAGAGCGCGTGAGCAGTTAGGCTCAGCCGCCCCGATTACTTCGAGAGAGAGTTGACAGATGTCGCAGCGCACCCTGGTCCTGCTGAAGCCCGACACGGTCCGCCGCGGCCTGGTCGGCGAGGTGCTGGGCCGGTTCGAGGCCAAGGGCCTCACGATCGTCGCGATGGACCTGCGCACGATCGACGCTGAGCTGGCCGACCAGCACTACGCCGAGCACGTCGACAAGGCCTTCTACCCGCCGCTGCGGGACTTCGTCACCAGCGGCCCGCTGGTCGCGCTGGTCCTCGAGGGCGACGAGGCGATCGAGGTCGTCCGGGCCCTGAACGGCGCCACCGACGGCCGCAAGGCCGCCCCGGGCACGATCCGCGGCGACCTCTCGCTCTCGAACCGCGAGAACCTCGTGCACGGCTCCGACTCCGAGGAGTCGGCGTCCCGCGAGATCAAGCTCTGGTTCCCCGACCTGCCGTGACCCGGTGGTCCTGCCCGACCCGACCGCGTTCGAGACCTGCCGTAGCCGCAGGGCGTTGCCGACTGCAGGTGCCCGAACAGATACGATACGTGCCTGGGCGGACGGGTCGTGTCGGTCCACGGGCGGCGCTGGTCAGCGTTTAGCCTGGTCGGGGACCGAGTGGGAGGTGCCGCGGTGGCTAACAGCATGCTCGGCCGCGACATGGCGGTCGATCTCGGAACGGCGAACACCCTGGTGTACGTGCGCGGCCGGGGCGTCGTGCTGAACGAGCCGTCCGTGGTCGCGACCCGGACGGACGAGCCGCAGGAGGCGGTCGCGTTCGGGCACGAGGCGAAGAAGATGATCGGCCGGACACCCGGCAACATCACCGCGATCCGCCCGTTGAAGGACGGCGTGATCGCCGACTTCGACGCCGCCGAGCAGATGCTGAGGTACTTCATCCAGCGGGTGCACCGCCGGCGGTACTTCGCGAAGCCGCGGATCGTGGTCTGCGTGCCGTCCGGGATCACCGCGGTGGAGCAGCGCGCAGTCCGCGACGCCGGGTACATGGCCGGCGCCCGCAAGGTGTACATCATCGAGGAGCCGATGGCCGCCGCGCTCGGCTCGAACCTCGAGGTCCGCGACGCCACCGGCAACATGGTGGTCGACATCGGCGGCGGGACCACGGAGGTCGCGGTCATCTCGTTCGGCGGCATCGTCACCAGCCAGTCGATCCGGGTGGCCGGCGACGCCATCGACAAGGCGATCGTGAACTACTGCAAGAAGGAGTTCTCGCTGCTGCTCGGCGAGGCCACCTCGGAGCAGATCAAGATGACGATCGGTTCCGCGTTCCCGACCACCGACGGACCGGACAGCGAGATCCGCGGCCGGGACATGGTCTCCGGCCTGCCGCGGACCGTGAAGGTGTCCTCGGCGGACATGCGGCAGGCGATCGAGGAGCCGATCACCGCGATCGTGGACGCGGTCAAGGCGACCCTGGACAAGACCCCGCCGGAGCTGGCCGGCGACATCGTCGACCGGGGCATCGTGCTGACCGGCGGCGGCGCGCTGCTGAAGGGCATGGACGAGCGGCTGCGGCACGAGACCGGGATCCCGATCCACGTCGCGGAGAACCCGCTGGACGCCGTCGTGCTCGGCGCCGGCAAGTGTGTGGACAACATCGAGACCCTCAACCGCATCCTGGTCACCGACAACCGGCGCTGAGGTATCCACCGCATGCTCAAAGACCTCGGCAGCCCGTCCCGCAGTACGTCGGCCCGGAGCAGTACCTCGACCCGGAGCGCGTTCCGGTCGGCGGGCGAGACGCCGCTGCGCTCGGCCGGTACGCCGCGTGAGGTGCGCCGCCGCCGGTCCGTGCTGGCGCTGGTGATCCTGGCCTGTTTCACGCTGATCGTGCTGGATGCCCGACGCTCGGCCGGTTCGCCGCTCGAGCCCGTCCGGGAGGCCGCGGCCGCCGTCTTCGGCCCGCTGGAGTCGACCGCGAGCTCGGCCCGGAAGCCTGTGGACAACCTCCGCGACCGATTCGCGGAAATGGATAGGTTGAAGGCCGAGAACGAAAAACTGAAGAAGGCCAACGAGGATCTGACCAGGCAGCTGGACACCTCCGACTACGCCCGCAGCCGGGCGCAGGAGCTGGACAGCCTGCTCAAGCTCGCTCCGGCGTACACGATGACCCCCGCGAGGGTGATCGGGATCGGCAGTGCGCAGACGTTCAGTCACACGGTCACGATCGACGCCGGCACGGCGGACGGCGTGCGGACCGACATGACCGTGCTGAACGGCACCGGTCTGGTCGGCCGGGTGGTGCGGGCCACCCAAGGGACCGCGACCGTGCTGCTGATCGGCGACCGCAACTCGACCGTCGGCGGCCGGCTGAACTCGACGCTCGCGCTCGGATTCGTCTCCGGGCGCGGCGACGTGGCCGGCACCCTCGACTACAAGCTCGTCGACCCGAAGGCGCGGCCGAAGGTCGGCGACCGGATCGTCACCTGGGGCTCCAGCGACAACGCGCCGTACGTGCCGGGTGTCCCGATCGGCGTCGTCACCTCGGTGACGCCGAACGAGGGCGCCCTCGGATCCACCGCGACCATCAAGCCGTACGTCGATCCGACGAAGATCGACACCGTCGGCGTGGTGACCGGGCCACCGGCCCGCCCGCCGCGCCAGCCGCTGACCGGGAAGGGGAACTGACGTGATCGCACTGCGCATCGGGTTGGCCGCCCTGTTCCTGATGATCGCCGTGACCCTGCAGACGTCCGTGCTGACGAACATCGCGGTCGCGGGCGTGACGTGTGACCTGACACTGATCGTGGTGATCGCGCTCGCGCTGTCCCGCGGTGCGGAGTGGGGTGCGGTCGCCGGGTTCTCCGGCGGTCTGCTGATGGACGTCGTACCGCCCGCCGACCACACGGCCGGCCGCTGGGCGCTGTCGCTGGCGGTCGCGGGGTACGTGGCCGGCCTGATCCGCCGGGAGCGCACCTCGAGCGGGCCGGTCGGTCCGCTGGGCGTCGCGCTGACGGTCGTCCTCGGTACGACGATCTCGTTCTTCCTGTACAGCGCGACCGGTTCGCTGCTGCACGACCCGTCGGTCGACTGGGGCCAGTTCGGCGTCCGCCTCGGCATCGCCGCCGGGTACGACGTGGTCGGCGCGATCGTGGTGATCCCGCTGGTCATGTGGATCATGGGCCGCGTCAAACCAGCCCGCGAGCGCCGCCGGGTCACGTCATGAGTGCTCCCCACTCCTTCTTCCTCGGCATCACCTCCCGCTCTGCTGACCACCTCTTCCCGGCGGCGGGAGCGTTGTCATGAGTTGGGACGGGTTCGAAGCGCCTTTGAAGGCTCGGTTGCGGTTGTTCGTGATCGGGGTGCTGGTCTTCTCGTTGCTCTGCACGCTGTTCGGCCGGCTCTGGTACATGCAGGTGATGTCGAGCGCCGACTACTCCCAGGCCGCGAACCAGCAGCACATCCGCCAGGTCCTGATCCCGGCGCCGCGCGGCACGATCGTCGACTCGAAGGGCCGGACGCTGGTCGGCAACCGGGTCTCGCTGATGATCACCGTCGACCGCTCCGTGCTCGCGAAGCTCGCGGAGACCCAGCAGAACGTCGTGATCGCCCGGCTCGCGAAGGTGCTCGGCCAGCGCCCGAAGGACCTGAAGGCACGCACGATGCTGTGCGGTGAGCCCGGCGCGTCAAAACCGCCCGCCTGCTGGAACGGTACGCCGTACCAGCCGATCCCGGTCGCGAAGGACGTCAGCGAGCAGGTCGCGATCGAGGTGATGGAGCGCCGCGAGGACTTCCCCGGGGTCTCCGCCGACTCGCAGACCCTGCGGGCGTACCCGGAGCCGTTCAAGGTGAACGCCGCGCACATCCTCGG
>NZ_DASRVN010000085.1:0-2518 GCF_035655035.1 Kribbella sp.
GTGCCTGCGTAGGCCGACGGCGCGAATGGTGAGCCGGTTGGCGTCTCATCCGCGGAAGTCGTCGTTGGCTCGTGGGCGGCGCCGGCGTGTGGCGTGTCAGGGGCCTGGGCGGCCGGAAGCGCCGACGGGGCGAAGGGGGAACCGGTCGGGGGCTCGTTGGATTGGGGAGGTTGGTGGGGTGGGTTTCCTTGCCATTCGCCGTTGACCCAGCGGGGGCCGCTCCATTCGGGGGCGGGGGTGTCGTCGGTGAAGGGGGTGTAGGCGCTGGTGGGGTCCTGGTCGGGCCAGGAGGGTTGTTCGGTGGTTTCCCAGTCCTGGTCGGGGGCGGGGGTTGCGGCGGCGGGTGCGTCGGCGAAGAGGCTGTTGTAGAAGTCGTCGCCTTCGTACTGGCCGCCGCCTACGCGTGGCGGTTCGGAGGACGGGAGGGTGTAGCCGGCGTCCGGAGGGGTGTGGCGGATCGGCAGGCCGGAGCTCGGGGTGTCACTCGGGATGTACGTACCGGGAGCCGCCGGGTCGTACTGCGGAGGACCGGCAGCAAACGGTCCGGCAAGCGGCGCGGCGGGCGGTCCCGCAGGCGGTGCAGCGGACTGTCCAGGAATCGATGCGCCGGGCGGTCCGGCGGGCGATGCAGCGGACGGTCCAGTGGACGGCGCAGGAAGCGGCTCGGCGGGCGGTCCGGCGGGCTCCCCGGTGGGGGGTGGGTCTTGTTTGCGGCGTCGGAGCCAGCCTTGTTTTTTCTGGGTTGCGTCGTCGGCGGGGAGCGGTTGGCCGGTGAAGGGGCTGATGCCGGGTGGGACGACGTACGACTCCTCGTCGTCCAGCAGTTGGTTGTCTCCGGTCACGTGGGGCTCAACGACCGAGACCTCGGCCGCGTCAGGGGCTTCAGGGAAACTTGCCGGTTCTGCAAAGTTCTGGGTGAAATCCGCCGCCGCCGCGACCCCGGCGGGCAGGTCCGGCTGCACCGGCGAGCGGGGGTCGATGCCGAAGGGCGCGAAGAACGCCGCGAGCGCGTCCGCGGGCAGCGCCGGGCCGCGCGCGGCCTCGATCAGCGCGACCCCGTACGGCCGGAGCTCGTCCAGTCCGCCGAGGTAGTCGGACCACTCGGCGACCCACTCGATCATCTCGTCGGCGGTCGCCTCGTCGGAGGTGATCCACTGCCCGATCTGCCCGAACCCGTCGTCGACCGGTTGCCACGGATCGCCCGGGTACGACGCCCGCGCCCAGGTCGCGTTGAACGCGCCGTACACGAAGCCGAGCTCGCCCGCGGTCGCCCGCCGCCGAACCTCGGGCTGCGCGATCCAGTCCGGCGACCCGGCCAGCAGGTCGGTCCGGGCGGTCTGGCTGTGGTGCGTGTGGAACCCGAACAGCACGGCCCGCCCGTCGCCGAGCCGGACCATGTGCAGCACCGAACCGGTCTCGTCCTGGTGGTGGTACCCGTCGGCGTCGGCGTACCACCGGCGGTCGAAGCCCGTGGCATGGGCGACCGCGGCGAGTGCGGTCCAGCGGGCGCGCAACTCCTCCGGGTCGTCCAGGTCAACGAGCGGCATCGGGTCTCCAAGCGCAGGTGGAATCCAGGCTCAGACGCTACCCGAGGCCTCCCGTACTGACCACTTCACTGTCCACAGGCTCGAGTACGGCGACGCACTCGATGTGGTGGGTCATCCCGAACAGGTCGAACGCGCGCAGCGACGCGATCCCGTACCCGAGCCGCCCGAACGTCTTCAGGTCCCGCGCCAGCGCCGCCGGATCGCACGCCACGTACGCCACCCGGCGCGGCCCGAGCGCGGCGATCCGCCGTACGACGTCCTTCCCGGCCCCGGTGCGCGGCGGATCCAGGACCACGAGGTCCACCCGCTCCAGGCCCTGCCCGGCGGCCGCGTTCAGGACCCGGTCGACGTCGCCGTTCTCCAGCGTCACCCCGTCGAGGTCGTGCAGGTTGCGCCGGGCGTTCCGGACCGCGTCCTTGTCACCCTCGATCGCCAGCACCGCGCAGCCGGCCTCGGCCAGGAACGCCGCGAACAGCCCGACACCCGAGTACAGGTCGAGCGCGGTCTCTCCCGCGACGGGCTCCAGTCCGCTCAGTACGGCGTCAACGAGCGTCTCCGGCGCCGCCGGGTGCACCTGCCAGAACCCACCGGCCTCCACCAGGAACCGCCGGTCCCGGACGACCTCGACCAGCCGCTCCCCCGATTCCTGCTCCGTCTGTACGGCGGTCTTGCCCTCGGACGACACGACGGCCTGCACGGACGACACGCCCGGCCACCGCGTGCTCAGTACGTCGGGAGTCCCCGGATGCGCGATCAAGCACCGGTCGATCGGCACCAGGTCGTGCGAGCGGTGCGCGAACATCCCAGGCCGCCCGTCCACGACGGCGTACCGCATCCGCGTCCGCCAGCCGAGGCCGTCGTCGCCGGGCGACTCCATCACGATCGTCCGGTCGATACCGCCGATCCGGCGCAGCGTGTCCGACACGACGGTCGCCTTCAGCCGGCGTTGCTCCACGATGTTGGCGTGCTGG
>NZ_DASRVN010000086.1:0-3075 GCF_035655035.1 Kribbella sp.
GCCCGGTGCTCGTCGATCAGCCGTACTGCGAGATGCTCCCGCCGCTGTCGCCGTACCAGGGCCACCAGCCGCGTCCGCAGGAACGCCGGCGCGTCGTCGTACAGGATGCGCAGGTCGTCGTCCGTCACCGGTACGCCGCGACCGACCGCGGCGAGCGCTCGCGCCTGCACGGCCGGTTCGCGGTCCCGGAGCATCCGGGAGACGTACGCCGTGTCCCGGACGAACTCAGCGACCTGCAGACCGAGGACGCGCTCGAACGCAGCGCCGCGGCCGAGCTCACCGAGCAGCCCGGCCAGTTCTGCCGCGTGGTCCGCGAGAAACCGTACGCGCCGGCCG
Source organism: Kribbella sp. (assembly GCF_035655035.1). Classification (GTDB taxonomy): domain Bacteria; phylum Actinomycetota; class Actinomycetes; order Propionibacteriales; family Kribbellaceae; genus Kribbella. The sequence goes on from NZ_DASRVN010000086.1 coordinate 337, forward strand.
TAGGCGAGTCCGTCGATCGATCGCAGCAGCTCCGGCAAACGCATGGGCCAATCCTGCCGAACGACGGTGCCACCCGCCGCGACTCCGCCGCGGCGGGTCCCGGGGCTTGAGCTCCCCGCAACTCCGCGGTCCAGACCGGGAGACCAGCGTCAGCTCCCGAGCGACGCGTCCAGGATCATCGTCGCGGCCTCCCGGGCGCGCACCGCGGGGTCGGCCGTGCCGGAGATCGCCGAGCGGGTGATGGCGCCCTCGCTGAGCAGGATGAGGTGGTCGGCGAGCTGCTCGGGGTCGCGGGCTCCGGCCGCGGTGGCGAGCTCGCTCAACGCCCGGCGGAAGCCTTCCTTGTGCTCCATCGCCAGCTCGGCGACCCGCGGCGAGACCGTGCCGAGCTCGCCGAACGAGTTGATGAACGCGCAGCCCCGGTAGTCCCGCTGCTGGAACCAGTCGTACAGGAAGTCGAACACCGCGAGCAGCCGGGACCGCGGGTCGGTCGCCGCGTCGACGTGCTCGGCGAGCATCGACTTCCAGAGCGCGTCCCGACGGTCCAGGTACGCCTCGATCAGCGCCTCCTTCGACGGGAACAGCTGGTACAGCCGCTTCAGTGAGACCCCGGACGCGGTCCGGATCGCGTCCATCCCGACCGCCTGTACGCCGCGCTCGTAGAACAGCGCGTCGGCCGCGTCCAGCACCTGCCGCTGCGCCGTCGCCGTGTCCAGCACCATCCGCCAAGACCTCCTGTGTGCTCCGCACCACCTTGCGCGGAGAACCGTCGTTCTCCTAGAGTAGCAAACGCCAGCGGAGAACGACCGTTCTCACGCCATCAGGGAGGAAGACCATGACCGTTCTGGAGCCCGCCGCGCAGGCCTTCGCCGACGCGACCGCAAAGCCGCCGTTCCTGTTCCAGCTGTCCCCGGAAGAGGGCCGCAAGGCCGTCGACGAGGTGCAGACCACCGACTACCCGAAGCTCCCCGTCGACGAGGAGTGGGTGACCGCTGCCGACGGCACCAAGGCGCGGATCGTGAAGCCGCAGGGCGCGACCGGTGTCCTGCCGGTGATCCTCTACATCCACGGCGCCGGCTGGGTGTTCGGCAACGCGCACACCCACGACCGGCTGGTTCGCGAGCTCGCCGTCGGTGCCGGCGCCGCGGTGGTGTTCCCGGAGTACGACCTCTCGCCGGAGGTCCGGTACCCGCACGCGCTCGAGCAGAACTACGCGGTCGCCCGGTGGATCATTGCCTCGGGCAAAGATCACGGTCTGGACGCGGAGCGGCTGGCGATCGCCGGTGACTCGGTCGGCGGGAACATGACCGCCGCGGTCACGCTGCTCGCGAAGGAGCGCGGCGACGTGAAGTTCGTGCAGCAGGTGCTGTTCTACCCGGTGACCGACGCGTCGTTCGACACGGCGTCGTACAAGGAGTTCGCCGAGGGCTACTTCTTGCAGCTCGACGGGATGAAGTGGTTCTGGGACCAGTACACGACCGACGAGAACGAGCGGAACCAGATCACCGCCTCGCCGCTGCGCGCGACCACCGAGCAGCTGCAGGGGCTTCCGCCGGCGCTGGTCGTCACGGGTGCGGCCGACGTACTGCGGGACGAGGGCGAGGCGTACGCCGCCAAGCTGCTCGAGGCCGGGGTGCCGACGACCGCGGTGCGGTTCGCGGCGATCATCCACGACTTCGTGATGCTGGACGCGCTCCGCGACACCTACGCCGCGAACGCCGCGATCGAGCTGGCGATCTCCACGCTGCGGAAGGCTCTTAGCTGAGCTGCTCCAGCTCCGCGAACGCCGCGGTGAGTTTCGGCAACGTGTAGTGGGCATTCAGGCCGCTCGGATTCGGCAGTACCCAGACGCGGGTCGCGCCGATAGTCCGGTCCTGCTTGCCCACTGCGGCCGTACGGTCGCCGAAGGCGTCGCGGTACGCCGTGACGCCGAGCACGGCCAGCCATTCCGGCTGTACGTCGAGCACCTTCTTGATCAGGTTCTCCCCGCCGACGAGGAACTCCGCGCGGGTCAGCTCGGCCGCCTTCGCGGACGGCCGGTCGACGACGTTCGTGATGCCGAGCCGGTAGGTCAACAGCTCCTGCTGCTCCGCGGGCTGCAGCTGCCGAGGGGTGAATCCACTCAGGTGCAACGCCGGCCAGAACCGGTTCCCCGGCCGCGCGAAGTGGTGCCCGGTCGCCGCGGACATCAGCCCGGGGTTGATCCCACAGAACAACACCCGCAACCCGGGCGCGATCACATCCGGAATGCCGTCCACCCGGCACACCCTAGACGCGTACCGAAGAACGGGTAGTGGTGCCCGTGCCGACCGGTGCTGCCGCCTGCGGTCGCCCAGCCGCTGCGAGTCCGGGCGACCATTACCCGTTCTTCGGTACGCAATCCCGGGCGTCAACTCAGGGTTGACGCGCCATAGTCGTCAACCTAGGGTTGACGGTATGACTCCTGGACCGGATCTGCAGCAGCTCATCACGACGATCAAGAGCGACGCCGGCAGCGAGGATGAGCTCGACCAGCTCGCGACCGCGGCGGCGACGATCAGCGAACTGACCACGACCAGCGACCAGGCCCTCGGCTTTTTTGTGGACCGGGCCCGCGGGGCCGGCAAGTCCTGGGTGGAGATCAGCGCCGTCCTCGGCGTCACCAAACAGGCCGCCCACAAGCGCTTCGCCGACTCCTGGACGAGCCGGCCGGCGTTCGAGCGCTACACGCAGCGCGCGCGGACGGTCGTCCAGGCGGCC
>NZ_DASRVN010000087.1:0-8796 GCF_035655035.1 Kribbella sp.
GCTCACGTCCCCGACCTGGGCGATGCAGCGGGCCGAATCCGCGCACGCTGTTCGCGGTACCGGGCAGACTTTGCAATGGTTGGCTACCGACGCTGGGGCGTGGTTCGTCGAGCGGCGGCCGGACGGGGCGACCTGGCAGCCCGGGACCCGCGCGGCCGATGTGACCGTGACCGGCCCGGCCGGATCGTTGCTACTGGCGCTCACCCGCCGCATCCCACTGACCGACGCCGCCGGCATCAGCGTCGACGGCGACGTCTCCCTCGCCCACCACTGGCTCAGCAACACCGCCCACGTCTCCGGCTGACCCCGGCACGGCGCGCGACCCGCCTGAAGGCGGTACGGGCGCGACCCGGCCGAGGCGGGTACGGCCACGGCCAGCCGGAGCGGGGTACGGCCGACAGGGGATGCGGCGCCCGCGTCAGCTGAACGAGGTGCGGTCGGCGCACCGGCTGAGCGCGGTGCGGCCGGCACACAGGCTCAGCGCGGTACGGCCGACAGGGGCGGCGCCCGCGTCAGCTGAACGGGGTACGGCCGACGCACCGGTTGAGCGGGGTACGGCCGGCGCACCGGTTGAGCGGGGTACGGCCGGCGGACCGGTTGAGCGGGGTACGGCCGGCGGACCGGTTGAGCGGGGTGCGGTCGGCGGACGGGCCGCACCCCGGCGGTGGGTCAGGGGGCGATGTTCTGGTTCAGGTGGAAGATGTTGTCCGGGTCGTACTTGCGTTTCACCTCCGCCAGGCGGTCGTAGTTCTGGCGGTAGTTGTCGCGGATCCGTCCCTGGTCGTCGGCGGCCATGAAGTTCACGTAGCCGCCGGCCTCGGAGTGTGGGGCGATGTCGTCGTAGTACGACCGGACCCAGTCGATCGACGCCTCGTTCTGGGCCGGGTCCGGCCACATGCCGGCGATCACGGTGGCGAAGTTCGCGTCCCGGTAGGCGAAGGCGGTCGCGTCCGCGGTGACTCGGTGGCAGGCGCCGTTGATCGGGTAGATGTGCACGGTCGAGTTCACCGCCGGCAGGCCGGGTGCGTGCCGCAGGTGTGCCTGGATCGCCTCGTCGGTGAGTTCGGTGACGAAGTTCGCCTTCCAGTAGTGCTGCAGCCCGGGCGGTACCAGGGCGTCGAAGGCACTGTTCAGCGCCGGGTACGGCATCGGGCCGACGTGTTCGGCCATCACCGGTGCCAGCTCGCGGAACTTCGAGATCTGCGCCTCGCCCTCGTCGAGGTCGCCCGCCCAGCAGCCGACGATCGCCGCGAACGGCTCGCCGTGCCGGTTCTCCGGGATGAACGGCAGCGGCGGCGCGATCTGGAACGCCGGGAACCCGCCGAGCTGCTCGGGCGCGTCCCTGATCAGGTCCCGGAACCCGCCCAGCACGGCAGCCGCGTCGGACAGCTCGAAGAACATCGGGCCGCCGTAGATTGTCGACAATGCTACGAGCCGGAACTCCAGCGCGGTCACCACCCCGAAGTTGCCGCCCCCGCCGCGGAGTGCCCAGAACAGGTCCTCGTTCTCCTTCTCGCTGGCGATCAGGAACTTCCCGTCCGCGGTCACCACGTCGGCCGACACCAGGTTGTCGCAGGACAGCCCGAGCCCGCGCGCGAGGTACCCGATCCCGCCGCCCAGGGTCAGGCCGCCGACACCCGTGGTCGAGATGATCCCGCCGGTCGTCGCCAGCCCGAACGCGTGCGTCGCCGCGTTGAAGTCGCCCCAGGTCGCGCCGCCGCCGGCCCGCGCGGTCCGGTTCACCGGATCCACCCGGACGTTACGCATCGGGCTCAGGTCGATCACCAGCCCGTCGTCGACCGTACCGAACCCGGGCACGCTGTGCCCGCCGCCGCGGACCGCGATCTCCAGCTCGTTCGTCCGCGCGTACTCGATCGCCGCCATCACGTCGCCGGCGTTCTCGCACCGGACGATCACCTGCGGTCGTTTGTCGATCATCCAATTGTTGACGCGGCGCGCCGCGTCGTACCCCTCATCGCCCACCATGAGGACCTGTCCCCGCGTGCGTTCCCGCAGGTTCTCGATCATGCGTTCGCTCCCCTGTGCAAGGTTCTGTCGCAATTCGGCATACGCGCACGCGTACACCGCGCAGACCGGCGTCACCGTCGAGCACAGCGCGAAGACTTCACCCCAGAGAGCAACTGAACCCCCGACGGGCGGCCGGCCCTCCCCCAGACCCGCCCGTTCCCTCCGAATCTCCCAAGCCGCGACGCTTTCGTCAATCCCCTCAGCGCAACATGTCAATCCTGGGCAACCGGGTCCGACCAGGTGGCACAAGCAGCCATCATGCGGAGGACATCATGCGGAAGATCATGTATTACGTGCACCAGTCGCTCGACGGCTACATCGCCGGGCCGAACGGGGAGTTCGACTGGGCCGAACTCGGCCCGGAGCTCGGCGCGTACTCGATGGCGCTGACCGAGCGCGCCGACCTGTTCCTGTACGGACGGAACGTCTGGGAGCTGATGTCGGCGTACTGGCCGAACGCCGAGGCGATGAACCCGGACCAGCACGCGATCGAGTTCGCGCCGGTCTGGCGCCGAACGTCGAAGATCGTATTGTCGACAACCCTGCAGTCCGCCGACTGGAACACGCGGATCATCCGCGCCGCCGGGGAGCTCGAGGCGATCAAGGCAGAGCCCGGCAAGGACATCCTGCTGACCGGGAGCGCGAGCGTCGCGGGCGCACTCACCGACCTCGGGTTGCTCGACGAGTACCACGTCATCGTGCACCCGGTCATCCTCGGCGGCGGCAAGCCCGTCTACCAGCCCACCGAACGCCGCACGCTCCGGATGGTAGACAATCGCACATTCGACAATCGGACAGTCCTGCTGCGTCACGACCTGGTCTGACCAGTGGCCGCCGCAGCCAAGGCGTCCGCTACCGCCGCGACCGCGGGAGTCCGGGTACGGCGGGTCAAGAGGAAGACCGCCCGGCCGGGATCACCTTCGGCCGGGAGGCGTACGGCGACACCCGGTGCGCCGGTGCCGAGGGCGAGGTCGGTGAGGAGCGCACCGGCGCCCGTCGTACGCACGAGCTCCAGCAGGATGCGGAAATCGTCGGAGCTGTAGCGGATGTCGGGCTCGAACCCACCCAGCTCGCGGCAGACGCGGACATGCATCTCGCGGTGCCCCGTGCCCTGCTGGCACGCAGCCCACGGCAGCTCGCTCAGCTGTCGGAGCGGGACCCGATCCGACGCGGCCAGCGGATGATCCTCCGGCAGGACGACGCTGATGCGTTCACGGAGCAGGTGCTCGCGATGCAGGTCGGTGTGGACGGCGCGCGGTTGGCCGTCGTACTCGTCGCCGACCATCACGTCCAGCTGCTGCATCCGCAAGGCGGGCGCGGCCTGTTCCACCTCCAGCTCGGCCGCCTGCACGCGGATATCGGGATGCGTCGCCGCGAGGCTCCGGATCGCCGGCGCGACGACCCGGATGAACGCGGACTGGAACGCCCCGATCCGCACCAGCCCGGCGACCCGTCCGGCCGCGACCGCCGCCAGCTCCGCCTCGGCCGCCTCGACCCCTTCCAGGAGCGCGGTCGCGTGCCGTACCAGGACCTCGCCCGCCGCGGTCAGCCGTACGTTGCGGCCGATCCGTTCGAGCAACGGCGTACCGGCTTCGCGCTCCAGCACGGCCAGCTGCTGGGAGATCGCGCTGGGCGAATAGCCGAGCGCGCGGGCCGCTCCGTGCACCGTGCCGCGGCCGTGCACCTCACGCAGCAGCCGAAGCCGGTGCAGATCCATCATCCGTTCAGTTTAGCTTCACAATACTGTCCGAGAAGCCGTGATGGACGTGAACGGTTCACTGGTCCGACCATCGATGCCGTGGGACGCCTCTTCTGCCTCTTCTCCGCCGCCGCCTTCGGCGTGATGGCCGTGTTCGGCAAGCTCGCGTACGACGCGGGCGTGTCCGTGGACGCGCTGCTGCTGGTCCGGTTCGGGCTGGCCGCCGTACTGCTGCTCGGCATCGCGCTCGCCCGTGGCGCGCTCCGGAATCTGCCGCGCCGGGTCGTACTCACCGGCCTCGCGATGGGCGCCTTCGGGTACGCCGCGCAGTCGACGTTCTACTTCTCCGCGCTGGCCCGGATCGACGCGTCGCTGGTCGCGCTGATCCTGTACCTGTACCCGGTGCTCGTCATGGGTACGGCGATCGCGCTGCGCCGGGAGCGCGCCTCGCGCCGGCGGGTGGCCGCGCTGGTGATCGCGCTGCTCGGGATCGGCCTGGTGCTCAGCGGCGCACTGTCCGGCCACTTCGACTGGTCCGGTGCACTGCTCGCGCTCGGGGCGCCGATTGTCTACACCGGGTACATCCTGGTCGGCGATTCGGTCGACGTACCGCCGCTCGCACTCACCGCGCTGGTGTGCACCGGGGCCTTCGGAACCTTTGTATTACTGGCGTTTCTGCGTGGTGGCGTCGACTTCGGGTTCGCTCCGGTCGGCTGGGTGTGGCTGGCGGCGGTTGCGGTGATTAGTACGGTCGCGGCGATCCTGTTGTTCTTCGCGGGGATGGCGCGGGTCGGCGCGTCGGTGGCGTCGATCCTGTCGATCTTCGAGCCGGTCGTGACGGTGGTCGCCGCGGCCGCGGTGTTCGGCGAGAAGCTCAGCGCGCCGCAGTGGTTCGGCGGTGCGCTGGTGCTGTCGGCAGTGCTGGTCGTGCAGTGGCCGCGCCGGTCACGGCTTGCGCGCGCTGACGGCGTACATCGTGAGGGACATATGGAAGCTGCCGCGCTCAGCCGCGTCTCGTAGCGTCTGCGCGAACGCCGCCGCCTCGGCGTCGGTGATCACGCCGGCCCGGGCCGCGGCTGTGTGCATCATGCCGACGAAGCCGGTTGTGGCGCCTTCCTGCGGCTCGATCCAGGTCGCGGCGGTCTCGCCGGTGATCTCCATCCCCGCGTCGACGAGCAGCTCGCGGAGCCTGCGGCCCGAGTACGGATTGGCCGTCTCGCCACGGAAGTACGCGAACATCCGCCGCAGTACGTCGGGATCCGCCGGGTGCAGGATCGCCGTACCCCAGTCCGTGTCGATCAACACCACCCGCCCACCCGGCCGCAACACCCGCGCCATCTCCCCCACCGCGTCCCCCGGTACGTCGACGTGCTGCAACACCCGCTCACACCGCACCACATCCACCGACGCATCCCCGAACGGCAACACCTCCGCCCGCCCGTCAACAAACTCCACATCGCCCCGGGCGTCCTGCCCCGCCGCGGCCCGCCGGGCAGCCTCGGCGCGTCCGGCAGCTTCGGCGCGTCCGGCCTCGGCTCGTCGGGCGGCTTCGGCGCGGAGGCCGGGGCTGGGCTCGACGCCGATCGCCCGGGCGCCGTACGTCGCGAACGCGACCACGTCCTCCCCCGTACCCGACCCGACGTCGACCGCCATCTCCCCCGCCGCCGGCGCCAACTGCTCCAACGCCCACGCCTTCAACGCCCGCACAGCGGGACGCCCAGCCATCTGATCGAGTACGAACGCCTGCCGCTCGACGTTCTGATCCGCCACCTGCGCCGCGCGGAAACTCCCCCGCTCGGTGGCGAACCCGGGCCCACCCGTTACCTCGCTCATACCGCCCCCTTCAGTCAACCGAGCGTAACGCCGAGCAGGCCCAGGTCCCCGTCATCGCACCGGCTGCCAGTCGTCATTCGACAATCGGACAATCGCCCACCCCACCGCGGCGAATCCGACTGCCTGCAGCCCCCAACCGATCAGATCCAGCGGATGACTGCTGATGATGACCGCGGTCAGATGCAGCGGCTGCGAAATCCCGACCGCCACCGCCGCCCACCTACCGCCCACCCCGGACCGCCACATCGCGATCCCGAGCAGCACCGTCCCGAGCACATGCCCGACCACGAACACCAACCCGGCCAGGTTCATCGAGCCGTGCGAAACGTCAGCAACCTTCGTGATCGACGCCTGATCGAGCCCAGCCGTCCCGGCCGCCCACGTGTACACATCACTGCTCGCCGTCCACGGCAACGACAGATAGCCCGGAACCATCAGAAACAAAGCAATCCCGGTCAACCACGGCGTACTGCGCCGAGTCAACCGCCCGACGAAGTACACCCCCGGGACCAACGTCAGGAACGCCACGTACGCGAACCAGATCACCAACGAACTGCGATCCAGATTGTTGACAATCCTATTGACGATTGTCGACGTCTCATCCGCCGTGTTGTACGGCAGCAGGAACCGCAGCAGCGCCACCGCCGCCGGCCCGATCGGCAGGATCACCGCCGCCAGCCACCGCGACACGGGCCGGATGTCCGCGCGCGACGACGTACGGCCGATCGACTGCGTTGCTTCCTGGGTCATCGCGCACCTGCCAGCTCGCGCCTCGGCAGCAGTACCGCGATCACCCCGACGACGGTCGCCGCGACCCCGATCCCGGCAGCGACGACAGCGACCGCGGGAACCCCGTCGGCGAAGAACGCCGGTACGGCGAGCAACGCCGACGCCAGGCGCAACGTGATCAGCGGTGCGAGCGGCCACCGCCTCCCGCGCCAGGCAAGACCGACCAGCGCCAAGCTGATCAGCCCGACGACCGCGGACCCGATCGCGATGCTCATCGGCGGGTGCTCCCCGTCGGTCGTGAGCGGCGACGCGAGGTCGACAAGCGCGAGCAACCCCAGCAGCACCAAACCGAATCTGTACATCTTCTTACCCCCTTGCGTAGTGATTCGGCACCACCCTGCGGCCGTGGAACCGGCGCCGACCCGAGGACCGGGTCCCGCCGGCCCGGGCATTTCCCCGCCGGATCCGGGATCACGATCCCGAGACGCCGGGAACGTTCCCGGAGCACACTTCGGATATGACAACCTCAGGGAACCGCCGCGGCCTGGCCGGCGCGCTCGCCGCGCTGGTGGTGGTCGAGGTGGTCTTCGCCGTCGCGTACGGCGTCTCCGCCGGCTGGGGCTGGCAGGACCTTGTCGACAACTTCGTCGTGACGAACGGCTTGATGGGCCTCACCTTCGGCCTCTGCGGCGCGGTCATCGCCTGGCACCGCCCGGCCAACCCGATCGGCTGGCTGTTCCTGGCGGACGGCATCGGGCACGCGACCACGCCGGTCGCCGACGCACTGGCTCACGTGGTCCCCGGGCACGTCGCGCAGCAGGTACTCGTCACCGTCTCGCTGGCCGCCTGGCCGTGGTCGATCGGACTGTTCCTGCCGCTCGCGCTGCTGCTGTTCCCGGACGGCCGGCTGTTGTCACCACGCTGGCGTTGGGCCGCAATCGGCATCATCGCGACCTCCCCACTGTTCGTCCTCGAGATGGCGGGCAGTGGCCAACCGGTGTCCCCTGGCCTACCGAGAGGATTGTTAACAATCCCACGATTCGACGCGCTGCAGCCGTTGTGGACCGCGGCCGAGGTACGGAACATCCTCGCGTTCCTGCTGGCGCTCTCCTGCCTGGCGATCCGCTACCGGCGCGCGGACGAAGCGGGCCGTCGGCAACTGTTGTGGTTGCTGCTGGCCTCGGTGATCGCGCTGCTGTTCGTCATCCCGTGGTCCTTCGTCACCGGTACGCCGGTCCTGGTTCTGCTGGCGATTCCACTGATCCCGATCAGCGTCGCGGTCGCGATCGTCCGGTACCAGCTCCTCGACATCCGCCTGGTGGTCTCCCGCGCGCTGACCTGGGCGCTGCTGTCGTTGGTTGCTATCGGCATCTATGCGGCACTGGTGGCGGTATTGGACTCGCTGATCGCGTCGCAGGTCGGCCGCTCGGCGGCGGTCACGGTATTCGTCGCACTGATCATCGCGCCGGTGCTGCCCCGCCTGCAGCAGCTGGTCGACCGCGCCCTGTACGGCGACCGTCACGACCCGGCGCGGGTCGCGTCCCGGGTCGGTTCCCAACTCTCCGCCGGACTGCCCGGGGTGGTCGCCGCAGTCCGCTCGGCACTCCGCCTGCCGTACGCCGCGCTCCGGGTAGACGACACGATCATCGCCTCGGACGGAACCCCTTCCTCCCGGGGCGCCGGGGCGGAGGTCTCCGTCGTACCGCTCTCGTACGGCGGGGAAGTACTCGGGGTGCTCGAGGTCGCGCCACGCTCGGGCGAGGCCGGGCTGTCCTCGGCGGACCACAGCGTGCTCGCGTTGGTCGCCGTACCGCTGGCGGCGGCCGTACACGCGACAAGATTGTCGACAGAACTCCAGGCATCGCGGGAGAAACTGGTGTCAGCCCGCGAGGAGGAGCGCCGGCGATTGCGCCGCGACCTGCACGACGGTCTGGGCCCGACGCTCACCGGCGTAGCGTTCACCGCGGACGCCGCCGCCAACCTCATCACCACCTCGCAAACCCTCTCCGCAGACACCTCGCGAGCCGTCGAACTGCTGGCCCGGCTGCGCTCCGACACCCGCTCGGCGATCACCGACGTACGCCGCCTCGTCGACGATCTGCGCCCACCGGCGCTCGACGAACTCGGCCTGATCGCCGCGCTCCGGCAACGCGCCGACCAGATGTCGATCCGCGCCGACGGCACCCCGATCCGAGTCACCGTCACCACCGACGACCTACCCCCACTGCCCGCCGCCCTGGAGGTTGCGGCGTACCGCATCGCCACCGAAGCCCTGACCAACGTCGTCCGTCACGCCTCGGCAACGTCGGCCACCGTCTCCCTCCGCTGCGGATCCGACCTGGAAATCACCATCACCGACAACGGCGAACCGACCGGCCCCTGGCACCCCGGCGTAGGCCTCCAAGCCATGCACGACCGCACCGCCGAACTAGGCGGCACCCTCACCGCCGCCCCAACCCCAACAGGCGCCCAAATCCAAGCCCACTTCCCCCTCCCCACAACCATCC
>NZ_DASRVN010000088.1:0-14345 GCF_035655035.1 Kribbella sp.
CCCGAGCGCGACCGCCTGGGTGTTGTCGCCGGTCCGGTCGTACTCCTCCCGGATCCGGCTGAGCAGGAAGACCTCGTAGTCCATCGACAGCCCGAACAGTACGGCGAACAGCAGCACCGGGTTGGTCGCGTCCAGGAACCCGGCCGGCGTGAAGTGCAGGAACCCGGACAGGTGTCCTTCCTGGAAGATCCACACCATCGCCCCGAACGCCGCGGACAGCGACAGCACGTTCATCACCAGGGCCTTCAACGGCAACACAAAGGAGCCAAAGGCAACGAACAGCAGGATGAACGTGACAATCACGATGAAGCCGGCCATGTACGGCGCACGCTCCTTCAACACGTGCAGCAGATCGATCACGGCCGCCGTCTCACCACCCACCTGCACAGACGTACCGTTCGGCGCCGGCACCGCACGCACCCCGCGGACGACATCCCGAGCAGGCAACTCCTGACCGGTGTAATGCGTGTGTACGACGACTGACGCGACGCCGTGCGCGTACCCGCCGAGCCGCACCTCCTCCACGTCCCGCACCTGCTTCAACCGGGCGATGTACGGCGCCAACGCCGCCGACGGATCCACCGGCGCCTCCACGAACCGCACCGCAGCGTAGATGTCCGACCCGCCCGCGCCCGGGAAGTCTCGCTGCAGCGTCTCGGTCACGGTCCGCGAGGTCGCACCGGCCGGCAACGACCTGTGGTCGACACCGCCGAGCTGCGCGCTCAGGAACGGGATACCCAGCACGAGCAGTACCGGCACGAGTACGACGACGTACCGGACCGGTCGCCGCATCACGTTGTGCGCTAGCCGGTACCAGGCGCCATGCTCGGCGGACGCCTTACGGGCCTTGAAGATCCGCAGGTTGTTCACCCGGTGCCCAAGTACCGCGAGCAGCGCCGGTAGCGCGGTGAGCGCCGCGATCATCGCGATCGCGACCGCCGCGGCGCCGCCGTACGCCATCGACTTCAGGAACATCACCGGGAACAGCACCAGGCTGCTGATCGCGACGCCGACCGTGATCCCGGAGAACGCCACGGTCCGCCCGGCGGTCGCCATCGTCACGGTCAGCGCGGTCTCCACGTCGTTGCCGTGCGCAAGCTCTTCGCGGAACCGGGTGACGATGAACAGCGCGTAGTCGATGGCCAGCCCGAGCCCGATCATCGTGACGATGTTGATCGAGAAGATCGACACGTCGGTGACCGCGGACAGCCCGCGGAGCAGCACGAACGCGCCGAGGATCGCGAGCGCGCCGACGAACAGCGGCAGCGACGCGGCGACCAGACCACCGAAGACCAGCACCAGCAGCACCAGCACGATCGGCGTCGAGATCGACTCGGCCTTCACGATGTCGTGCTCGGTCTGCGTGTTCACCTCGTCGAACACCGCGACCTCGCCGCCGACCTTCGTGTCCAGCCCGTGCGCCTGCGACCGCAGCCGATCGGACACCTTGTGGAACGTCGTCAGCCGGTCCTCCTGCGTGGCGCCGGCCAGCGTCAGGACGGCGTACGTGCTGTGCTGGTCCTTCGACACGAAGGCCGGTGACTTGGTGCTCCAGTACGTCGCGAGGCCGGGCACGTCGGCGGACGGCAGCCCGGACAGGTGCTGCTCGACCGCCTGCCGGAACGCCGGGTCAGCGACCGTCGCGGACGGGCTGCGGTAGAGCACGATCACGTCGGTGCCGGTCCGGCCGACGTTCTGCTCGATGGTCTTGACCGCGTTCGCGGCCTCGGTGTCCGGCGCGTCGAAACCGCCGTTCGCCAGCGATCCGAACACCCCGGTGCCCCAGGCGAGCCCGAGCACGACGAAGACCCCGGTCAGGGCGAGCACCAGCCGGCGCCGCCGGTACGTGAAACGGCCGAGCGTCTCGAACACGAAACTCTCCCGAAGGGCGTAGATTGAGCGAAAGGCGTCGAGTGAACAGTGTTAACTGTTAACGGTGTTCACTCTAGGCGTCCGACCCCTGCCGATGTCAAGGAGTGTTTTCGAGTGGTGAGCCGGGACCGACGGCGCGCGGCGACGCTGGCCGAGATCAAGGCGGCCGCCCGCCGGCTGCTGGTCTCCGGCGGTACGCCGGCGGTCGGCCTGCGCGCGGTCGCCCGCGAACTCGGCCTCACCCCGCCCGCGCTGTACCGCTACTTCCCGAGCCACGACGCGCTGATCAGCGCACTGATCGCCGACCTGTACGACGAGCTCACGACCGCGCTGCTGAGCCTGCAGGCCGGCGACATCGAGCTCGGCGAACGGCTCTACCTGCTGGCGAACGGCCTGCGGGACTGGGCGCTCGCGCATCCGGCCGAGTTCGGGCTGGTGTTCGGTACCGCCGTACCGGACCCGGAGGACGGCGAGCACGAGGCGACCCCCGGGCATCAGGCGGCGATGCGGTTCGGGGGGCTGTTCAAGGAACTGGTCGCGCAGATCTGGCACCAGCAGCCGTTCCCGCATCCGGCCGACGAGGAGCTGGGGACCGTCCTGGTCGAGCAGCTGACCGCCGAGTCGGAGCACTTCCACGGGATGCCGGCCGGCGCGATCTACCTGTCGCTGAACTACTGGACCCGGCTCTACGGCCTGATCTGCATGGAGGTCTTCGGCCAGCTGCACTGGGTGCTGCCGGACGCCGCGGCCTACTTCGAGGCGCAGCTGTTCGAGATCGGCCAGGCGCTGGGCCTGGACTGTCCCGCACCAGAATAAGAAGAAGCCCGCGGGCGCTTCCAAAGGCACGACCGGGTGGCCGAACTCTGGGTCAGGCGGACTGACCTGACTGCCCGCGGGCCCGGTGGCGGCGTTGAATTGGCCGACCACATGCCCACTAACTTGTGGTTGGCGGTTAGCCCGCCGCCACCTCACGAGTCCGATAGCAATTCATGCGTTGGACCACCTCCCTTCGCGTGTACTGAGAACTTACTGCCGCCCGGTTCGCCCTTCAACCGTTTTTCGCCCAGGGATGAACGAGCCCGGGCCGGCTAGTTGAAGGCGGCCGGGTCGACCGTGATCCAGGTGTGCTTGGCGCGGGCGAGCACCCGGCCGTCGGCGTCGTACAGCGTGCTGGCCGTGAACGTCTTGCGGCCGTCCTCGCCGAGGTAGCGGCCGAGCGCGACGCATTCCTCGCCGACCTGCGGGCGGGCGTCGACGCAGGCGGTCAGCTGGCCGAGGACGGACGGGCGTCCTTCGAGGTCGATCGTCCAGCCGCCGGGGCAGTCCAGCGCGGCCCACAGGAACACCTCGTCGACCAGGCCGTCGCTCCCGAGGTCCGCCGCCGGCCGCCAGGTGCACGCCGTACGGCCGCTGCCGATCGGGCCGGGCTTCAGCTGCAGGCCGCGCTGGTTCGCGGGTCCGCAGACGAAGCAGGTCGGGAACGGGTGGTCGTGCAGCCCGCGGTACGACGCCTCGGCCGCGCGCGCCTCCTCCGGCAGGACCGGGTCGATCGTCGCGTCGGCAAGGAACTCACCGTCGACCGGCACCGCCTCGGCGACCACGGCGTCACCGTCGGTGAGCCGGCCGTCCGACAGCTCGAGATCGGTCTCCAGCGGCGGCGGCATCCGCAGCGTCACTTTCGGTACCCGCGACCCGTCCAGCTGCGCCGCCGTCCCGACCAGACCGGCGACGTAGCCGCCGTTCCCCGATCGCTCCGGCCCCTGGAACCGCCGCTCGACCCGCACCAAACTCATGGCCCACGACCCTAACTCACTAACGGATTTCACCCGTGTGGGCACGGGGTGTGGTGGAGGTGTGAAGGGAGTGGACGGTGGGAAGGAATGGGGTTCGGGGAAATCTGAGGATTTCTCGGAGATAACCGTGCTGGACCCTCCTGTTCAAACGACCGTTTGAACTATGCTGACTGCAAGCTACTGCGCGTGAGCAGGTGGGGTGCCTGAGCGTGTGGTAGCCGGGGGGAAGGAGAGGTCTGTGGAAACACCGGTCGAATCGACCAGGGAAAGGTTGCTCAACGTCGCCGAGCAACGGTTCGGCGAGGGGGGCTACGAAGGGACGTCGCTGCGTGCCATCACGGTCGCGGCGGCCGCGAACATCGCGGCGGTGAACTACCACTTCGGTTCCAAGGAAGCGCTGCTGCGGGCGGCCGTGGCGCGGGCGATGGCACCGGTCAACGCCGAGCGGCGGCGCCGGCTGGACCAGTTGGAGGCGGCCGGCGACCCGACCGCGGAGCAACTCGTCCGGGCCTTCGTCGAGCCCGGGCTGGAGCTGGTACTGCGGCGTGGCGAGCGCGGCGCGGTGGTGGCCCGGTTCATCGGGCGGATCGCGTTCGACCCGAGCCGCCGGATCCGGGAGCTGTACGCCGCCGAGTCCGACCCGGTCGAGAGCAGGTACCTGGCCGCGCTGCGACGGGCGCTGCCGGACGCGACGCCGGACGCGGTCGCCTTCGGGTACCTGAACATGCAGGGCCTGCTCGCCCTGCACCAGTCCCAGGCGCTGTCCCCGTCACCGGACGCCGAGAATCCGGGCAATCTCGCCGAGGCGCTGGTGGCGTTCCTGGTCGCGGCCTTCCACCAGGGGCTCAGTTCGCGGTAATTGGTCCGGGGCAGTTTGTCCATGATTTGCTCGCGGATGTTCGAACTAGGGAAGAACGCTGCATAATGGCGCTCTGTGGACCCCTGTGAAGTCGTGGTTGCCGTCGACCTCGGTGGAACCCGGATGAAGTGCGGCCTGGTCGCCGCCGACGGTGCGGTGCTGCACCGCGAGACCAGGCCGACGCCCCGGGCCGACGCCCGCGACGGCGGCCGCGCCGTGCTCGACGCGCTGCTCGAGACCGTCGTCGAGCTCGGTCAGAAGGCCACCGCCGAGGGCCATCGGGTGCGCGCGATCGGCGTCGTCGTACCGGGCGTGATCGACGCCGAGCACGGCACCGTCGGCGCCGAGAACCTGGAATGGGTCGGTACGCCGGTGCTCGCCGAGCTGAAGGCCGCGATCACCGAGGACGTCCCGGTCGTGCTGGCCCACGACGTCCGGGCCGGCGGGTACGCCGAGTTCCGCCAGGGCGCCCTGGCCGGTACCACGAACTCGATGTTCCTCCCGCTCGGCACCGGGATCGCGGCCGCGATGATCGTCGACGGCTCGCTGGTCAGCGGCGACGGGTACGCCGGTGAGCTCGGTCACTCGAAGTTCATCCACGGCGACGCCGCCGAGCTCTGCGCCTGCGGGCAGTGGGGCTGCCTGGAGACCGTCGCCTCCGCGGCGGCGCTGGCCCGGCGGTACGCCGCACGCACCGGGCGGACCGTGGACGGCGCCCGCGAGGTGATGGAGCTGCTCGCCTCCGGCGACCCGGACGCGGCCCAGGTCTGGCAGGACGCACTGACCGCGCTGGTCGACGCCTTGGTCCTCTACACGACACTGGTCGCGCCGACCCGGATCGCGATCGGCGGCGGTCTGATCGGTGCCGGTGAAACGCTGCTGCAGCCGTTGCGCGAAGGTGTGCATGCGCGACTGACGTTCCAGCGCGAGCCGGAGATCGTTGCGGCGGTGCTGGGCGAGGAAGCCGGCATGCTCGGCGCCGCGCAGATGGCCTGGGATCGCGCGCATGAGGAGGAGACGGTATGACGACGTACCGGGTGGGCCGGGTGGTGACGCCGGACGACGTGCTGGAGAACGCCTGGATCCAGATCGACGGCGAGGACATCCGGTCGTTCGGCCGGCGCTCCGAGGGGATGCCGGCCGACGGCAAGCGGCCCGAGGACCTCGGCGACGTGACCGTCGTACCGGGCTTCGTGGACATCCACACGCACGGCGGCGGCGGGTCGACGTACTCGACGACCGACCCGGAGGAGGCCCGCAAGGTCGCGGCCTTCCACGCCGGGCACGGGACCACGACCACGATGGCGAGCCTGGTGACCGCGCCGCTGGACGACCTGGTCGCGCAGACCGCATGCCTCGCGGAGCTGATCGCGGACGGCGTGATCGCGGGCGTCCATCTCGAAGGGCCGTTCCTGTCCAAGGCGCGCTGCGGTGCGCACGAGCCGTCGCTGCTGCGGCCGCCGCTCAAGGACGACGTCGCCAAGGTGCTCAGCGACGCGGTCAAGATGGTGACGATCGCGCCGGAGCTGGAGAACGGGCTGGACGCGATCCGCCAGGTGGTCGACGCGGGGGCGGTCGCGGCGCTCGGGCACACGGACGCGACATACGAGCAGATGGTCGCCGGTGCGGACGCCGGCGCCACCGTCGCCACGCACCTGTTCAACGGGATGCGGCCGTTCCACCACCGCGACCCGGGCCCGGTGGGTGCCGCGCTGAACGACGAGCGCCTGCTGCTCGAGGTGATCAACGACGGCATGCACCTGGACCCGCAGGTGGTCCGGGTCGCGCTCGCGGCCGCCGGGGTGAACCGGATCGCGCTGATCACCGACGCGATGGAGGCGACCGGGATGGGCAACGGCCGCTACAAGATCGGCAACCTCGAGGTCGACGTCAAGGACGGTCTCGCGACGCTCGCCCACGGCAGCCACTCGATCGCCGGCTCCACGCTGACCATGGACGTCGCGTTCCGGAACGCGGTCCAGGCCGGTGTCTCGCTGGTGGACGCGTCGCGGATGGCGTCGACCACTCCGGCGCAGACGTTCGGCTGGTACGACGTCGGCTCGATCGAGACCGGCAAGCGGGCCGACCTGGTGCTCCTGGACTCCGAGTACGCCGTCCAGAAGGTGATGCGGGCGGGTTCGTGGCTGGACTGATCGGGACCGTCACGCTGAACCTCGCGCTGGACGTGACGTACGAGGTCGACTCGTTGCAGGTCGGCGGAAGTCATCGCGTCGACCGGATCCGGCGGCGCGCGGGCGGCAAGGGCGTGAACGTCGCGCGGGTCGCGTCGACGCTCGGGCACCAGGCGCTCGTGCTGGGCTTGGTCGGCGGTGTGACCGGCGAGCTGGTCGCGGAGGAGCTGTTCGACGCAGGACTGACCGCGCTGCTCACCCCGATCGCCGGTGAGACCCGCCGTACCGTTGCCGTCGTCAACGATGTCGACGGGGACGCGACGATCTTCAACGAGGCCGGGCCGACCGTCAGTGCGGACGAGTGGCGGGCGTTCGGGGACCGGATGCCGTGGGGGCGGCTCGGAGTGCTCGCGTGTTCGGGGAGTCTGCCGCCGGGGATCCCGGCCGACGCTTATGCCGAACTCGCCGTACGGGCGCGGCATCACGACGTACTGTCGGTGATCGATACCGGAGGTGCCGCGTTGAAGGCGGCGGCTGGTGCGGGCGCTGTGGTGCGGGCGAATGCGGCTGAACTGCGTGCTGCCGTCGGTGAGGTCGAGGTCGAGGACGGTGCGTCGGAGCTGGTTGCGCTCGGTGCTGCTGCGGCCGTGATCACCGACGGGCCGCGCGGGATGGTTGCTGCTAGCAAGCATGGGGTCTGGCGGGCGTTGCCGGTCGAGACCGTCCGCGGAAACCCCACCGGTGCGGGGGATACCTGTACCGCGGTGGTCGCGGCCGCCGTTGCGGAAGCGCCGGAGCCGGACTGGTCCGTCGTACTCAAGTCTGCTGTCGCCGCGTCCGCCGCCGCGGTGCTGACGCCGGTTGCCGGAGACATCGATCTGGCTGCCTACCGTCGTTGGCAGCCCCAAGTAATTGTGAACTGACACAACCACCCCTGATCTTTCCTTTAAGGGGATATCAGGGGGTTTGAGCGAGGGAGTTCTTCATGCCGTTGGTTTCTGGGGCCGAGGTTGTGTTGAGTGCGGCCAAGGCCGGTCGTGGTGTCGGTGCGTTCAACGTGATCCAGCTGGAGCACGCGACCGCGCTGATCGCGGGCGCCGAGCAGGCCGGTGCGCCGGTGATCCTGCAGATCAGCGAGAACGCCGTGAAGTACCACGGCGCCCTCAAGCCGATCGGTGTCGCCACCCTGGCCGCCGCGGCCGACGCGAAGGTGCCGGTCGTCGTCCACCTCGACCACGCGATGGACCGCGACCTGGTGACCGAGGCGGTGACGCTCGGGTTCACCTCGGTGATGTACGACGCGTCGAAGCTCGAGTACGCCGACAACGTCGCCGCGACGACCGAGGTGGTCGCGTTCTGCCACGACCACGGCGTCTTCGTCGAGGCCGAGATCGGCGAGGTCGGCGGCAAGGACGGCGTACACGCCCCCGGCGCCCGCACCCGCCCCGACGAGGCGCTCGCGTTCGCCGAAGCCACCGGCGTCGACGCCCTCGCGGTCGCGGTCGGCTCGTCCCACGCCATGACCGAACGAACCGCGACACTGGACTTCGACCTGATCACCCAGCTGAAGGCCGCCGTACCGGTCCCGTTGGTGCTGCACGGTTCCTCGGGCGTGGCCGACGCCGACCTGACCCGTGCCGTCGAGGCCGGCATGACCAAGGTCAACATCGCCACCCACCTCAACAACGTCTTCACCGGTGTGGTCCGCGACGTCCTCGCCGACAACCCGAAGCTGGTGGACACCCGCAAGTACCTGGGCCCCGCCCGCGACGCCGTCGCCACCGAGGTCGCTCGCCTGCTCGGCGTACTGAAGGCTGTCTAGAGGGTCGCGGCGCCGCGGATCCAGTGGGCCCGGAGGTCGTCGCGGGCGCGCTGGACCTCCTCGCGAGCAGTCGGGTCCGGTACTTCGAAGTCGTCGATCAGCCGGGTGAGGGCGTGTTCCAGCGCCGCGACCAGGGCGTCCTCCTCGGAGAGCTCGGACTCGGCCACGCCGCGCAACCCGGCGGCGAGCGCCGTCAGTCCGGCACGCTCCTCCGGGGTGAACCGCACCCGGACCTCGGTCCGGTCCGCGCCCGCGCCGCCTCGTCCCCGGACCTCACCGTCTCCGCCGTCCACGCCGGCCCTCCTCGCTGTTGGTACAGTCATGGTGCAGTGCAACGACCGTGTTGCACAAGAGTGAAGGGCCGCGGATGACGGTGCCGGTGGACGAGACGCTGCGTACGGCGACCATCGCCGTACTGGCCGAGCACGGCTGGGCCGGCGTGACGCTGGAGCGGGTCGCGGAGCAGGTCGGGCGGTCCCGGGTGACGTTGTGGCGGCAGGGCCTCACCGTCGAGGCGTTGCTGAATTCGTTGCTGGACGCGCTGTCCGAGGACTACCGGGACACGATGTGGCCGGTGCTGGCCGGCTCGGGGACCGGACGGGAAGGGCTGATCCGGACGCTCGAGGCGCTCTTCGACGTGATCGACAGGCACCTGTCGTTGATGTTGTCGTCGGACCTGGTCTTCCACCAGGAGCAGGCGCGGAACGGGCCGGTGTCGTTCCTGGATCCGTTCGAGCGGTTCCTGCGCGAGGGCGAGGCGGACGGGACGCTGCATCCGCACGGGCGGGTCAGCGACGTCGCCGAGGTGCTGATGGTGTCGGCGGCGTTGACGTACGTGCACATGCGGGGCCGGCATCACTGGTCGCGGGCGCGCGCACGGCGGCTCACGCTCGACCTGAACCTCCGCGGCGTCCTCGAGGAATGAAACATGACTGTTGCATTTCCTGCAACGGTTGTGTTTCACTGACGGCACCATCACCGTCTTGGGCTGGAGATCGTCATGACTCTTCCGTACGCCGAACCGCTGGTCCGCCGCGAGCCGCAGCCGCGGGTGATCCCCGAGCCGCCGCGGGTGGGTGAACCCGGCGGCGGACCGTGCAACCTGTGCGCCTGGCTGGTGGACTTCGAGAACCCCGATGGTTCGGGACACGAGCCGCCGCTCTGGTACGACGACGACTGGGCGTTGTGCCGCGCCACCGGCGTCACCATCCCCGGGGTCGTCTGGCTGGCCAGCCGCGCTCATCACGACTCGTTCGCGGACCTCCCCGACCGGCTCGCCCGGAGCTACGGGCCGGTGGTCGCCCGCGTCGAACGGGCCATCCTCGGGCTGGGCGACATCGCCCGGGTCCACGTGTACCGCTGGGGCGACGGCGCGGCGCACTTCCACAGCTGGTTCTTCCCGCGCCCGCTCGGCATGCTCGAGGCGAAACGGGAGATGCTGGCGCTGTGGGCGGATGTCCTGCCCGAAGCTCCCGAGGAGGCCGTTGCCGATGCCGAAGCCAAGATCGCGGCGGCCATGGCGGAAACCAACTGACATGAAACCCCAACCGCCCAACCGACCACCTGAGCCGCCCGGTCCCGCCGCCCCCGGAGCCACGGAGCGAGGCGCTGAGCCGCCCGGACCGGGAGCGGCGGAGCGAGGCGCGCCGCCGTCACCGGCCGCCGCCGGCTTGGCGCGGCGGTTGGGGGTGGAGGATGCGGTGCTGATCGGGCTCGGGTCGATGGTTGGGGCGGGGGTGTTTGCTGTTTGGGCGCCGGCTGCTCGGGCGGCCGGGTCGGGGCTGTTGATCGGGCTCGTGATTGCGGCGGTTGTTGCCTACTGCAACGCGGTGTCGTCGGCACAGCTTGCTGCCGTCTACCCGGTGTCGGGCGGGACGTATGTGTACGGACGCGAACGCCTCGGAGAGTGGTGGGGGTTCGCCGCCGGCTGGTGTTTCGTGATCGGCAAGACCGCCTCCTGCGCCGCGATGGCGCTGACGTTCGCGACGTACGTCGTACCGAACCATTGGCTGCAACGACTCCTCGCACTGGCGGCGGTGATCGCGCTGGCGGCCGTCAACTACCGGGGCGTGACGAGGACCGCGCGGCTCACCAGGATCCTCGTCACCTGCACGCTGATCGTGCTCGCGCTGGTGCTCGTCCTGCTGTACTCCGGACCCTCGATCCACCACCCGACGACGAGCACCTCGCCGTACGGCGTGCTCCAGTCCGCCGGGCTGTTGTTCTTCGCGTTCGCCGGCTACGCGCGGATCGCCACCATGGGGGAGGAGGTGCGCGAACCCGCCCGCACCATCCCGCGCGCGATCGGCATCGCCCTGGTGATTGCCATCGGCATCTATCTCGCGGTCGCCTTCGCGCTGCTCCGGGCGGGCGATCCCGCGTCGACCGCGGCGCCCCTCGCGGCCGCGGTCGACGGGGTCGGTGCGGCCTGGGCGGTACCGGTCGTCCGGGTCGGTGCCGCGCTGGCCAGTCTCGGGGCCCTGCTCGCGCTGATCGCGGGGATCGGCCGGACCACGCTCGCGATGGCCCGCAACCGCGACCTGCCGCGCTGGCTGGCCGCGGTCCATCCCCGCTACCAGGTCCCGCACCACGCGGAGTTCGCGCTCGCCGTGGTGGTCGGGATCCTGGTTCTCACCACGGACCTCCGCGGCGTGATCGGCTTCTCCTCGTTCGGTGTGCTGCTGTACTACGCGATCGCGAACGCCTCCGCGTTCACGCAGCCGGCCGAGCAGCGCCGCTGGCCGCGTGCCGTCAACGTGCTCGGCCTGACGGGCTGCGTGGTACTGGCGGTCTCGTTGCCGTGGACGTCCGCGGTGGTCGCCGCGGCCGTCCTCGCAGCCGGCCTGCTGGTACGCCGGTTCACGACAGGTCGCGCCGGATCCGCCAGAAGCTGAACCCGGTCAGCAGCAACGCCAGCACCAGGAAGAACCCGAACTCCCGCCATTGCAACGCCCAGAACGTGCCGGAACCGAAGTACTGGATGTGCTGCCGGTACCCCTCGTCCGCGAGCCGCTTGAAGCACGCCTCCTCGCCGGGCTGGCCCACGGGCTGTTCCGTCGACCCGGCCGGCGGCGGGGGCGCGCACTGCACCGTCCAGTTCGGCAGCGTGCTCACGACCTTGCCCGACTTGTCCACGGTCCGGTCGGAGAACTTCCACGCGGCGTCGTCCCCGGACGTGACCTCGATCTGCGTGACCGCCGCGTCGGGCCCCGGCCCGGTGGTGCCGAAGCCGCGGATGTTCGTCGACGTGATCACGACGTACCGGTCCGTCGGCGCCATCAGGTGCTTGCGGATCAACGCCGGCGTGAACACCTGCACGAGGATCACCACGGTCAGCGTGACGGCGAGCGCGACCACGGTACGGCGTACCGCGAGCCCCATCGCCACTCCGAAGGCGAACGCGAACGCGGCGTACCCGACCGGCGCGAGCCCGCGCGCGGCGAAGGTGGTCGGGAACAGCCGCGGCAGGTACTCGTTCGAGTTCTGGCCCGCGCCGATGGCGTCGTCGATCGGGCGCGACCACCAGGTGACCGCGAGGCTGAGCAGCCCGGTGATCGCCATCGCGGCGAGCCCGCTGACGCCGACCTTCGTGGCGAGCCAGCGCCACCGGGAGATGCTCTGCCCCCACACCAGCCGGTGCGTGCCGCTCTCCAGTTCGCGGGCGATCAGCGGCGCGCCCCAGAACGCCCCGATCACCGGCGGTACGGCGTACAGCAGGACCAGACCGATCCGGTACAGCCACATGTGCAGCGGCTGGTACGCGAGGTTCTTGATGAAGCCGTCGGTCAGCCGGTGGTAGTCGTCGAGCAGACCCCCGCCGGTCGCCGCGAGGACGACGGCGGCCGCGAGAACCACCGTCGCCACCACCAGGAACTGGACGCGGAACTGCCGCCAGGTCAGCCAGATCATCGCTGCACCTCCAGTGCCGGGCGCTCGGGCCGGACGTCGCGGCCCATGTACGCCAGGACCAGGTCTTCGAGGGTGAGTTGGGAGACCGTCCAGGCCGGGTCGTGGATCGGCCGGTCGGTGCGGATCAGGTACGTCGACTGCCGGTCGGTGTGGCTCGCCGTGACCACGTGCTGGTCCCGCGGCAGGTCCTTCTGGTCGCGCCGCGGGCCGGTGATCCGGAAGTGCGTCGCGAGCAACGTGTCGATCTCCCCGCTGACCTGCACCCGGGAGTCGACCAGCACGATCAGGTAGTCGCAGGCCCGTTCCACGTCGGAGACGAGATGCGAGGACAGTACGACGCTCAGCTCCTGGTCGGCGACCGCCTCCATCAGGTCCTGCAGGAACTCGCGCCGGGCCAGCGGATCGAGCGCGGCCACCGGCTCGTCGAGGATCAGCAGCTCAGGCCGTTTCGCCAGCCCGAGCGTGAGCGCGAGCTGCGCGCGCTGACCGCCGGACAACCGCCCGGCCCGTTGCTTGGGGTCGAGCGTGAGGTGCTGGATTCGCTGCTGGGCAAGGGATTCGTCCCACCCCGGGTTGAGGCGGGCCCCGAGCTTCAGATGATCGGCAACACTCAGCCGCCCGTACGTCGGCGTGTCCTGCGCGACGTACCCGACCTTCGCCAGCTGCGCCCCCGCCGCCGCCCCGAGCACCTCGACGGACCCGGCACTCGGCCTGAGCATGCCGACGGCGAGGTTCAGCAACGTGCTCTTACCGGCCCCGTTGGGCCCCACCAGCCCGACCACGTGCCCGGCCGGAACCTCCAGCTCACAATCAGCCAGCGCCCACCGCCGCCCGTACTTCTTCCCCAGCCCATGAGCTTGCAGAACAGTCGTCACGCTATGTCCTCCTGAGCGGCGGACCGAAAGGTTGTCAGGAACAACGCCTCGATGCTCTCGTCGTCGAGGCCTGCTTTGCGTGCCTTCGCCAGCCAGCGGCGCAGGTCCTGCCGGAGCGGGCCGTGTGCGGCGAGGGTGTTGTCGGTGAGGGTGCGGGTGACGAAGGTGCCGCGGCCGGGGCGGGCCTGGACCAGGCCTTCGTGTTCCAGCTCGCGGTACGCCTTGAGCACGGTGTTCGGGTTGATCGCGAGCGCCGCGACGACGTCTTTCACGGTCGGCAGCTGGTCACCCTCACGCAGCAGCCCGAGCCGCAGCGCGTTCCGGACCTGCTGGACGATCTGCTGGTACGGCGAGACCCCGGACCGGCCGTCCAGATGGAACTCGATCATCAGTTACCTCATTCATCTAGGTAACTAGCACTATAGAGCTATGGCTCAACCGGCCGTCAAGAGCGGATCGCCTGGTACCGGCGCAGGGCCTCACGGCGCGCCTCGGCGTGGTCGACGACCGGGACCGGGTAGCCGCCGGCGCCGTACTTCCACGGCTCGTGCGCCGACCTGCCGTCGAGGTGCCGCAGCTCCGGGACCCAGCGCCGTACATACGCACCGTCCGGATCGAACTTCAGGCCCTGGCCGACCGGGTTGAAGATCCGGAAGTACGGCGCCGCATCCGCGCCGCAGCCGGCGACCCACTGCCAGTTCAGCGCGTTCGAGGCGAGATCACCGTCGGTCAGCGAACGCATGAACCAGCGCGCCCCGAACTTCCAGTGCACGTGCAGGTCCTTGACCAGGAACGACGCGACCACCATCCGCACCCGGTTGTGCAGGAACCCCGTCGCCGCCAGCTGCCGCATGCCCGCGTCCACGAACGGAAATCCGGTACGCCCGTCGCACCAGGCGTCGAACAGCGGCCCCGGCTCGTCGTACCGCATCTTCTCGAACTCCGGGCGCAGCGGCTTCCACGCGGCCTGCGGGTACCGGGCCAGCAGATCGGCGCAGAACTCCCGCCAGGCGAGCTCCCGCCGGTACGGCTCGCTCCCGAGACCCGCGAGCATCGTCCGCGGGTGGATCTCGCCGTACTTCA
>NZ_DASRVN010000089.1:0-9053 GCF_035655035.1 Kribbella sp.
CGTCTGGAACGACTACCTCTGGCCGCTGATCGTGATGACCGACCCGAACCGCCTCACCCTGCAGGTCGCCCTCGACCAGCTGAACGGCATCTACGGCACCGACTACTCGATGGTGATGGCCGGTGCGTTGATGAGTGTCATCCCCCTGATCGGCGTCTTCCTGATCGGTGCCCGCTCGTTCATCGCGGACCTGGCAGCCGGCGCCATGAAGTTCTGACCTTCACCTACAACCACGGGATTCCCTTTGACTGACCACAAGCTCCGCTGGGGCATCATCGGCACCGGCAACATCGCGTCCCGGTTCGCAAGCCAGGTGCCGACGTCGAAGACCAACGAGGTCGTCGCCGTCGGCAGCCGGTCCATCGACTCGGCGAACGCCTTCGCCGACAAGTGGGACATCGCCAACCGGCACGCGTCGTACGAGGACCTGCTCGCCGACCAGAGCGTCGAGGCGGTGTACATCGCGACCCCGCACCCGCTGCACGTCGAGTGGGCGATCAAGGCGGCCGAGGCCGGCAAGCACGTGCTGTGCGAGAAGCCGCTGGCGATCAACCGCGCGTGGGCCGAGGCGATGATCGAGGCCGCGGTGCGCAACGACGTCTTCCTGATGGAGGCGTACATGTACCGGTGCCTGCCGCAGACCAAGCTGGTCGCCCAGCTGGTCCGCGACGGCGAACTCGGCACCGTGCACCAGATCCAGGCCACGTTCGCGTTCAACGCGGCGTTCCGGCCGGAGAGCCGGATCTTCGCCGACGAGCTGGCCGGCGGCGGCATCCTCGACGTCGGCGGGTACCCGGTCTCGATGGCCCGGCTGATCGCCGGCGCGGCGACCGGCCGGCCGTACGCCGAACCCGCCGCCGTGAACGCGGTCGGCCAGGTGGGCGAGACCGGCGCCGACGAGTGGACGGTGGCGACGCTGTTCTTCGACGGCGGCATCACCGCCCAGATCAGCACCGGCGTCCGGCTGGCCGACCGGAACCAGGTCCGGATCTACGGGAGCAAGGGCTACCTGCAGATCGACGACCCGTGGTTCGGCGGCGACGGCAAGCCGACCCACGTCACGCTGTACCGGGCCGGGGAGGAGCCGCGGGAGCTCTCCGCGGAGCCGGCGCTGATCTACACGGCCGAGGCCGAGGCGGTCCAGGCGGCGATCGCCGCCGGCGCGAAGGAGGCGCCGGAGATGAGCTGGGCGGACACGCTCGGCAACCTCACCGTCCAGGACCAGTGGCGGGCCGCGATCGGGCAGCAGTACGCGAGCGAGCGGGACGACGCGATCATCCCGACCGCGACCGGGCGCCCGCTGACCAAGCGCGCCGACGCACCGATGACGTACGGGCACGTACCGGGCGTCGACAAGCAGGTGTCCCGGCTCGTGATGGGCGTGGACAACCAGCAGACGCTGCCGCACGCCGCGGTGGTCTTCGACGACTTCGTCGAGCGCGGCGGTACGACGTTCGACACGGCGTACATCTACGGCGGCGGGCGCGGCGAGAAGCTGCTCGGGCAGTGGATGAAGTCGCGGGGCAACCGGGACGACCTGGTCGTGATCGGCAAGGGCGCGCACACGCCGCACTGCGACCCGGAGTCGATCACCCGGCAGTTGCACGAGAGCCTCGAGCGGCTGCAGACCGACCACGTCGACCTGTACTTCATGCACCGGGACAACGAGGACATCCCGGTGTCGGAGTTCGTCGACGTACTGGACGAGCACTTCAAGGCCGGCCGGATCAAGGCGTTCGGCGGGTCGAACTGGTCGCTGAAGCGGTTCGACGAGGCCAACGCGTACGCCGAGGCGAACAGCAAGCAGCCGTTGACGGTGCTCAGCAACCACCTCAGCCTCGCGCGGGCGTACGACGTACCGTGGGCCGGGTGCCGGCACGTGGCCGACGACGAGTCGCAGGCCTGGTTGCGGGAGCGGCAGGTCGCGCTGTTCCCGTGGTCGAGCCAGGCGCGCGGGTTCTTCACCGGGCGGGCCAAGCCGGAGGACACGTCGGACCAGGAGCTGGTGCGCTGCTTCTACTCCGACGAGAACTTCCGCCGGCTGGACCGCGCGCGGGAGCTCGCGGCGGCGAAGGGCGTCGAGCCGACGGCGATCGCGCTGGCCTGGTTGCTGCACCAGCCGTACCCGGTGTTCCCGCTGATCGGGCCGCGGCACGTGAGCGAGACGCGGACCTCGACGCCGGGGCTGTCGGTGAGGCTGACGGACGAGGAAGTGGCCTACCTCACGGCCTAGTCGGGCCTCGGCGGCCGAATTGGTGGGTCGCTCGCACCCATGTAACATGGCATGTCGGAGTCACGACCCTGAACACGGAGAATCATGTCTAAGAAGTGCGATGTCTGCGGCAAGCAGCCGACGTTCGGCAACAGCGTTGCCCGCCTGGGTAAGGGTGCGATGATCCGGCGGGTCAAGGCGCGTACGCCGCGTCGTTTCAACCCGAACATCCAGCCGGTCCGCGCGATCATCAAGGGAACGCCCACCAAGATGAAGGTGTGCACCTCCTGCATCAAGGCCGGAAAGGTCCAGCGCGTCGTCGGCTGATACTCAGCTTTTCTCCGTGTAGGTCCTTGCGACAGGCGCCCGGGTTTTCCCCCGGGCGCCTATCCGTGTTTGCGGGCCACGACCGTGATCTCGTTGCGGTTGTGGTGCAGTTGGCGGGCGTGCTGGACGTCGTACCGCTCGCGCAGCACCTCGAGGCCGCGGCGGGCGCCGTCGAGGGGGTTCTTTCCGCCGCCCTTCAGGGTGACCACCGCGAGGCCGTCGCGGCGCAGGTGGTCGGCGGCGTCGAGCATCATCCGGGCGCTGGTCACCTGGTCCATCCGCATGTCGTTCACCACCACGTCGAACCGGACCCGGTTGTTCGCGAAGAACCGCCCGGCCGTGGTCGCCTCGTGATGGATCCGCCGGTCACCGCGCAGCCGCGGGTCCAGCGAGCCGGGGTCCACCGACCACACCTCCTGCCCGTGCAGCCGCAGAATCCGCGTCCACCCACCCGGCGAGGCCCCGAGATCCACGGCCTTCCCACCTTTCGGCAGCTCCAGCCCGAACGTCGCGATCGCCTCCTCCAGTTTGAACTCCGACCGCGAAACCCGCTCCTCCCCCCGCGCCAACCGCATCCGCCCACCCGGCCAGTCCGACAGGCTGTCCGCGCGCCGGTTCACCCCGAGCAGGATCGCCTTCCGGCCGCCGAAGCACGAGACGACGTACTCCTGCCCCGCCCGCGTCACCGCCACCCCGCGGCCGGCCAGCGCCTCCTCCAGGCGGTGGTAGTACGAGCCGCCGCCCGGACCGTCTGTCCACGCCTGGACCGCCAGCGCCTTCGGGTATTCCGGCAGCTCGGCGAGCACCAGCTCGGCCAGCTCGTAGTCCGGCGGCAGCTCCTCGAAGCTCGCGATCTCGACCGTCAGGTGCCGGACGAACATGATCCGGCCGGCGTCGCACGCCGCGGCCAGCTCCCGCACCGGGACCCCGTCCACCCGCCCGAGCTCCGCCCCGACCCGCTCGATCCGCAGGTCCCGGCCGAACTCCCCGCGGAGCTCCCGGACCGCCAACGGATAGCTGTCGGCTGCGGCCGAGAACAACACACTCACCCGGGAACCGTACCGAACGACGGGACGTAGCCGGGTACGTATACGCCGCCGCCCGCCTGGCGCCCCGGCGGAACTCGCCCCGGACGGGACCACTACCCGTCCTTCGGTACGCGTTAGCCTTCCGGGCGTGGCGGAATTGACGGTGGAGGTGCTGCGGGCGTGGGCCCGGACCGCGCTGGCCGAGTTGGGGCGGGCGCGGACCGGGATCGACGAGCTGAACGTGTACCCGGTGCCGGACGGTGACACCGGGACGAACCTCTACCTGACCTGGGAAGCCGCCTGCGACGCGCTGCCGAAGGGCGAGCTGACCTTCACCGAGGCGATCCAGGCGTTCGGCCGCGGCGCCCTGCTCGGCGCCCGCGGGAACTCCGGCGTGATCACGTCCCAGCTGATCCGCGCCTGCGGCATCCGGCTGACCGAGAACCTCCAGGGGTACGGCGGCGCCGGCCGGAAAGCCGATCCGCCGATGAGCGAGCCGACCGCCTTCGCGGACGCGCTAACGTACGCCGCCGACGCCGCGTACGGCGCGGTCGCGGAACCCGTCGAGGGCACCATGCTGACCGTCGCCCGGGCGGCCGCCGCCGGTGCGACGACCGCCGCGCACGACGGCAAGTCCCTCGCCGACGTGTGCCTCGCCGCCGTCGCCTCCGCCCGCCAGGCGCTGACCAGGACCACCGAGCAGCTGGACGTGCTGCGGCGCGCGGGCGTCGTCGACGCCGGGGGAGCCGGCCTGGTGGTGATCCTCGGCGCGATGGAGTCGGTCCTCACCGGGCGGTACGTCCGGGTCGACGTACCGGCGCGCGTCGAGCCGCGGGGCGAGGACGCGGTCGGCCAGGACGGCCCGGCGTACGAGGTGATGTACCTGCTGGACGCGCCGGACGACCGGGTCGGCGGGTTCCGGCAGCGGCTGGCCGGGCTGGGCGACTCGGTCGTCGTGGTCGGCGGCGACGGCCTCTGGAACGTCCACGTGCACACCGACGACGTCGGCGCCGCGATCGAGTCCGGGATCGGCGTCGGCCGCCCGCACCGGATCCGGGTCACGCACTTCGCGGACCAGGCGCAGCACCACGAGCCGGTGCCCGGCCGCGCGGTGATCGCGGTGGTGGCCGGCGACGGGCTGGGTGAACTGTTCAGCCAGGCCGGCGCCCGGGTGATCCGCGGCGGACCGGGACGCCGCTGCTCGACCGGCGAACTGCTGCAGGCGATCGAGGAGTCGAAGGCACCGGAGATCGTGATCCTGCCGAACGACCAGGACTCGCTCGCGGTCGCCGAGGCCGCCGCCACCGCCGCCCGCCAGGACGGGATCCGGGTCGCGGTGATCCCGACCCGCGCCCAGGTCCAGGGGCTGGCCGCGATCGCCGTCCACGACCCCCAGCGCAGCTTCGACGACGACGTCGTACACCTGTCGGCCGCCGCCGGGCAGACCCGGCACGGCGCCGTCACGGTCGCGGTCAAGGACGCCTGGACGATGGCCGGCCGGTGCCGGGTCGGCGACGCGCTCGGGGTGGTGGACGGCGACTTCGCGTTGATCACCGACGATCTCGAGCAGGCGGCGTACGGCGTCGTCGACCGGCTGCTCGGCGGTGGCGGCGAGCTGTTGACGATCGTCACCGGGCGGGACGCGGACCCGGGGCTGGCGGCGGCCGTCGAGCGGCATGTCCGGCGAGCGCGCAAAGATGTCGATGTGATGGTGTACGACGGTGGGCAGGACAGGTACCCGTTGTTGATCGGGGTCGAATAGCTGTGTCGAACAATGTGGCTGACATGGACCGGAAGCTTCGCGACTTCCTCGGAGCGAAGACGGCCAAGTCGTTCGCCGAGGTGCTCGGGATCGAGACCGTCGGCGAGCTGCTGCGGCACTACCCGCGGCGGTACCTGAAGAAGGGCGAGCTGACGCCGTTCGACGAGCTCGAGGTCGGCGACCAGGCGACCGTGAACGGCCGGGTCAAGAAGGTCACCGCCCGCGCGCTGGACACCAAGCTCGAGATCAAGCCCGAGGACGCCCACAAGTTCCGCAAGCGGCGGACCATCACCAAGGTCGTGGTCACGGACGGCCGCAACGACCTGGAGGCGGCGTTCTTCAACCAGCCCTGGCTGGTGACGAAGCTGACGCCCGGCACGTCCGCCCTGTTCTGGGGCGAGGTGACGATGTTCCGCACCACCATGCAGCTGAAGAACCCGGGCACCGAGGTGCTCGACACCGACGATCTCACCGAGGCCGAGATCGAGCGCCGGGCGCGCCCGTTCCGGCCGCTCTACCCGGCGACCGCGAAGTTGCCGACCGCAACGATCGAGCGGTCGGTGAAGATCGTGCTGGACAGTCTCGACGACCGGGTCGACGACCCGGTGCCGGACCTGATCCTGCGCAACGAGAAGCTGCTCGGGCTCCGGGACGCCTTGCAGAAGGTGCATCTGCCCGACACCGAGAAGGACATCCAGGACGCGCAGCAGCGGTTCCGGTTCGAGGAAGCGCTGGTGATGCAGACGATTCTCGCCCAGCGCCGCGCGGTCACCGACGCGCTGAACGCCGTACCCCGGCCGCGCGTCCAGGGCCGGCTGCTCGACGACTTCGACAAGCGGCTGCCGTTCGAGCTGACCGAGGGACAGGCCGAGGTGGGGGAGGAGGTCTTCGCGGATCTCGCCCGCCCGCACCCGATGCACCGGCTGCTGCAGGGCGAGGTCGGTTCCGGCAAGACCGTGGTCGCGCTGCGGGCGATGCTGTCCGTGGTGGACAACGGCGGCCAGGCCGCGCTGCTGGCGCCGACCGAGGTGCTCGCGGTGCAGCACCACAAGACGCTGACGAAGATGCTCGGCGAGCTGGCCGAGCAGGGCATGCTCGGCGGCGCGGAGCACGCCACGAAGATCGGGCTGCTGACCGGTTCGCTGAACGCGGCGGCCCGGCGTACGGCGATGCTCGACGCGGCCAGCGGCGCCGCCGGGATCGTGGTCGGGACCCACGCGCTGCTGGAGGACAAGTTCCAGTTCGCGGATCTCGGGCTGGTGGTGGTCGACGAGCAGCACCGGTTCGGGGTCGAGCAGCGGGCCGCGCTGAGCGCGAAGTCCGGCGACAACACCCCGCACGTGCTGGTGATGACCGCGACGCCGATCCCGCGGACCGTGGCGATGACGGTGTTCGGCGACCTCGCGGTCTCGACGCTCACCCAGCTGCCGGCCGGGCGGTCGCCGATCCAGTCGTCCGTGGTCCCGGCGAAGGAGCGGCCGGACTGGCTGCAGCGCGCCTGGGCCCGGGTCCGCGAGGAGGTCGGCAAGGGACATCAGGTGTACGTCGTGTGCCCGCGGATCGGGGACGACGTCAAGAACGCGAAGGACGAGGAGGGCGAGCTGCTCGAGACCGACGAGGGCGGCAAGAAGCAGGCCCGCCCGCCGATCTCGGTGATGCAGGTGTCCGAGGCGCTTGCGGAGATCCTCCACGACCTGCGCGTCGAGATCCTGCACGGACGGTTGCCGGCCGACGAGAAGGATGCCGTGATGTCGCGGTTCGCGGCCGGGGACGTCGACGTACTGATCGCGACCACGGTGATCGAGGTCGGGGTCGACGTACCGAACGCGTCGACGATGGTGATCATGGACGCCGACCGGTTCGGGATCTCGCAGCTGCACCAGCTGCGCGGCCGGGTCGGGCGGGGCAAGGTGCCGGGGCTGTGCCTGCTGGTCACGGACCTGTGGGCCGGGTCGCGGTCGTACGGGCGGCTGGAGGCGGTCGCGTCCACGACGGACGGGTTCGAGCTGTCCCGGATCGACCTGGAGACGCGGCGCGAGGGCGACGTCCTGGGCGTCGCGCAGTCCGGGCGGCGGTCAAGCC
Organism: Kribbella sp.; assembly: GCF_035655035.1. Taxonomy (GTDB): domain Bacteria; phylum Actinomycetota; class Actinomycetes; order Propionibacteriales; family Kribbellaceae; genus Kribbella. Next base: position 7,412 of record NZ_DASRVN010000089.1, read on the forward strand.
TGAAGCTGCTGAGCGTGCTGCGCGACGAGGACGTGATCCTGGCGGCTCGTCACGTGGCGAACTCGATCGTCTCGGTGGACGCGGAGCTGGCCGAGTACCCGGCGCTGCGGGCCGTCGTACGCAGCGCGCTGGAGTCCGAGACCACCGAGTACCTGGAGAAGACGTGACTCTGTTGAATGCCGCGCTGCCGCGCGGCGGGTCCCGGGGCTCGAGCTCCCGGTCTTCCCTCGTCGCTCCGCTCCTCAGTCCGGACCGGGAGGCCCCGTGACCAGGATCGTCGGGGGAGCGGCGGGCGGCCGGCGGATCGACGTACCGGCGGGGAGTGGGACGCGGCCGACGGCGGATCGGGTGCGGGAGGCGCTGTTCTCGTCGCTGGAGTCCGAGTTCGGCAGCTTCGACGGACTCGCGGTGCTCGACCTGTACGCCGGTTCCGGCGCGATCGGGCTGGAGGCGCTGTCCCGGGGCGCGGCGCGGGCCGTCCTGGTCGAGTCGGACCGGCGCGCCGCCGAGGTGATCGCCGCGAACATCAAGGCGGTCGGGCTGCCCGGCGCGACGCTGCTCACCCGGCCGGTGGAGAAGATCACAGCGGGTGACGTACCGGCGGTGTTCGACCTCGTGTTCGCGGACCCGCCGTACAAGCTGGAGACCGCCGAACTGCAGGACGTGCTGACCGGCCTGGCGGCCCACGGGTGGCTCGCGGAGGACGCCGTACTCGTGGTGGAGCGCGGGAAGCGCGAGCCGTGGGAGTGGCCGGAGGGGTTCGCCGCGCTGCGGGACCGCAAGTACGGCGAGGCGCGGCTTTGGTACGGTCACCGCCATGGCTAAGGCTGTCTTTCCCGGCACCTTCGACCCGCCCACGGTCGGGCATCTCGACATCGTCACGCGGGCGGCGGCCGCCTTCGACGAGCTGATCGTCGCGACCGGGGTGAACCAGTCGAAGAACCGGCTGTTCGGTCCGGAGGAGCGGATCGAGATGCTCACCGAGCTGGTCGCGCCGTTCCCGAACGTCCGGGTCGGCACCTTCGAGGGGCTGCTGGTCGACTACTGCAAGGCCGAGGGCGCCGGGGTGATCGTCAAGGGCCTCCGCTCGGCCGCCGACTACGACTACGAGCTGCAGATGGCGCAGCTGAACCGGCGGATGACCGGCGTCGACACGCTGTTCTTCCCGACCGCGCCGGAGAACGCGTTCATCTCCTCCAGTTGGGTCAAGGAGATCGCCCGCCTCGGCGGCGACGTCAGCACGTTCGTGACCCCTGCCGTTCACGCACGGTTACTGAACACCCTCTAGGATCCCCCGGATTGGGCGGTACGCCGGGGAGTTGGTAGTCTTGACAACCGGTCTCGACGAGACCGAGATCTTGCCTTGCCCACGCCTGAGAGGTTTGTCCTGAGCGTCCTGGACCCGCGGTCCCCACTCGTGATCGACACGCACGAGCTGACACGCCGCGCCGGGTCCCAGCGCGAAGTCACCTTCACGGCCCCGGCGCCGGCGGATCTCGGCATCGACGTGATCGGCGTCCCCGAAGGCGATCCGATCCAGTTCGATCTACGGCTGGAATCGGTGGTCGAAGGGGTGCTCGTCACCGGAACGGCCCGTGGCCGCCTGGTCGGGGAGTGCGCGCGGTGCCTGGTCGATATCGAG
>NZ_DASRVN010000090.1:0-1744 GCF_035655035.1 Kribbella sp.
GTGATCTCCGGGTGCTCGTCCATCGCCAGGAAGTCGTTGCTGCGCAGGTGCTCGTCGCGCTGGTTGTTCCGGGTGTTGATGCTCTTCGCCTGGATCGTCACCTTGCCGGAAGAGTTCTCCGGGTTCTCGCCGTCGATGTGGAAGGAGCCTTCGAACTCGTCGAACGCACCGCGCACCTTGGTCACCATCGCGTGCCGGGCACTGAAACCGATCCTCGTGTGGGCGGTATCGAGGGTGTAGTCACCGCTCAGGGCGGCGTACTCGTCGGACATCGCGGGTTCCTCCAGAGTTAACTAATTGAAGTTTTCACAGTACAGATTTCACCCTGCACGGCCAGAAGTCCACCCCGTACCCGGCGTGTCCGTGTGGTGAACCCACACAGCCCGGAGAATGGACTGATCCGGTTTCAGCAGGGTGCCGCAGGAGGGTGTGGGGGTTGGCAGAGCAGAAGGTGTACTGCGCGTCGGCGGCGAGCGACGTCTACCGGGCGGTCAGCTCGGTCCTCGGCCGGGAGCGATTCTGGGCCGAGGAGGCACCGGAGGCCGACGGGGTGATCTCGTTCCTGCTCGCCGACGGCCGGCGCGACGAGAGCCGGATCGTGCACGCCGTCCAGGACCAGCTGTACGAGCTGCGGTACTTCGGCAACACCTGGACGTTCCGGCTGCTGCCGGCCGCGGCGGGCGGCACCGACCTGGCGCTGACCTCCGACGACCCGGACGACGTACCCGAACTGGTCTCGCTGCTGCTCCGACTCAAGGCGTCGGTCGACTTCGGCGTCGACCTCCGTAACCACGACGCGAGCCGGAGCACCTACTACGCCGACTCCTGACAGTTGCTTGCGGCAACATGATTAACGAGTTGCACGGTGGGCCGGGCAGCAGGTCTCATAGGTCCTCGAAGGATCGGAGGACCAACCGTGGAACCGCTCAGCGCCGACGAGATCAGGCGCTCGTTCGTCAACTCGACCAAGAGCCAGGTGAAGGCGATGGCGCTGCCGCCGCGGTTCACCGAGCTGCCCTGGGAGTCGCTGGACTTCCTCGGCTGGCGCGACGGCAAGGCGCCGAACCGGGGGTACCTGGTCGTCCGCCGGGCCGGTGGCGTGACCGGGATCGCGCTCAGTACGCAGGCGTCCGGCGCCGCGCGGCGGTTCGCGGGGCTGTGCGACCTGTGCAACACCGCGCACCACGTCAGCGACGTCGCACTGTTCGCCGCCCGGCGCGCGGGCACGGCCGGGCGTGAGGGCAACACCGTCGGGCAGTACATGTGCGCCGACCTCGCGTGCTCGCTGTACATCCGCGGGCTGAAGGACGTCGACGTACCGCAGGGCGAGACCGCCCCGCCCGAGGTTCGCGCCGAACGGCTCGCGACACGGCTCGAGAGCTTCGTACTGCGGGTCCTCGGGTAGCTCCGCGCACTATCCTGGAGACCCCTGCCGGCCCGCATCGAGCGCGCGAGAAAGCGAGTCGCGAATGACCGAGTTCCGCATCACCCATGACATCGCCCAGACCCACCCGGACATCCGCGAACGCCTCACCACCACCACCATCGAGGCGATCAACGAGTCCAGCGCCCGCTCCGCCGACGACGCCGCCCGCATCCTGCGCCACAAACTCGGCGAAATCGGCGTCCACATCAGCGACTCCGCCTGCCTCGCCGCCATCGAACGCATCCGCTCCGGCAAACAACTCCGCTTCGAAATCGAACCCGCCCCCGAAGAGTAAATCCCTCCCGCCCACCCCGAGCC
>NZ_DASRVN010000091.1:0-4197 GCF_035655035.1 Kribbella sp.
GACATATGGTTAGGTTTGCCTTACTTCTGAGGTGGAGAGCTACCTTAACCCGCCACTCGTGCCGACCTGGAGACACCCGTGCGCCTGCCCCGCATCGCCGCCCTGCTCGCTGCCGCCGCCCTCGCGCTGACCGCCTGCGGCTCGTCCGGATCCGACGACCCGGCCGCCGCCGGCGCGGCCGGCGAAGGCTTCCCGCGGACCGTCGAACACGCGATGGGCAAGACCGAGATCAAGAGCAAGCCCAAGCGGGTGGTCGCACTCGACACCAGCTACGTGGACGCGACGCTGATCCTGGACACCCCGGTCGTCGGGTACACCGACTACCGGACCATCAACGGCCAGCTCCCGGACTACCTCGGCGACGACCGGACGAAGTACGGCTCCGAGGCCGAGTCGGTCGGCACGCTCGCCGAGCCGAACCTGGAGAAGATCGCCGCGCTGAACCCGGACCTGATCATCACCGCGAAGGTCCGGCACGAGAAGCTGTACGACCAGCTGTCCGCGATCGCGCCGACGATCATGTCCGAGACCACCGGCGCGACCTGGAAGGACAACATCCGGCTGGAGGCCAAGGCGCTCGGCGCGGAGGACCTCGCGGAGAAGGAGATCTCGGCGTACGAGAAGGCCGCGAAGGCGACCGGCGACGCGATCAACGCGAAGGCGCACAACCCGACGATCTCGGTGGTCCGGTTCGTCGACGGGCCGACCCGGCTGTACCAGAACGCGAGCTACTCCGGGATCGTGCTCAAGGACGCCGGGCTGAAGCGCCCGAAGTCGCAGGACGTCGACGGGTTCGCGCTGGAGATCAGCCCGGAACGGATCAAGGACGCCGACGCGGACGCGATCTTCGTGACGACGTACGCCGACGAGAAGGGGCTGAGCGCGAAGACCGCGGCGCAGTTCAAGGCGAACCCGCTGTGGAAACCGCTCGCGCCGAAGGTCCACGACGTACCCGACCTCACCTGGATGACCGCGGTCGGCCTCCAAGGCGCCTGGTCAATCCTCGACGACCTCGCCAAGACTTTCGCCGTACCAGCCCCTGTCCGCCCAGCCTGACCCGCCCCCACTCTTCCCGCGCGCGGGTAGGGTCTGGCGTATGACGGCTCTCACCCGCTGGCACGTGGGCCCGTGGACGACCCGCGGTACGGCGGCCGGCGCCGCGTTCGAACCCGGCCGGAAGCGGACCCCCGACGAGCTGAACTTCGACATCGTCGGCCTGTCCCGGATCGTCGGCCGCCGCCAGACCCTCCCCGAGGAGATGCTCGTCCGCCGCTGCCAGGCCGCTCTCCGCCCGACCGACCCACGCGTCTGCGGCGTCCAAACCCTGGACCCGGAACTGTCCGCCGAACTGGCAACCGCAGCCACCAACGCCTTCACCTGGCTGACCGAACGAGCCCCGACCGGCTACCAGTTCATCCACACAGACGCCGTAGAACTCCAACCGCTCCTGGACCTGTCCGCAGACGCGATCGCCGTGGACGCCGTAGTACAACTGGCCGGCGTCCCCCTCCCAGCAGCCCGCCTGGCCACCTCCCACGTACGCCGCTCCCCCACTGGCTCCTGGTACGCCGGAGACGCAGTCTGCAACTGGTCCGGTCCCCACCCAACCTCAGCCGAAGCAGTAGCCGCCGTAGAAGCAGCCCGCGCCCAACTAACCACCCAACTAGCCACCACAGGCCGACAGGACCTAGCGAACACAGCCGACCGCTGGCTAGCAGTACCAATCGAAACCACCTGACGGCGGACGTTCAGTTGGTGAGACCAGCGGCGGGTGTGCTGGCTTGGAGCAGGTGGTTTTGGAGAAAGGTTAGTTCTGCTTGCACCACCTGCTGGTGGGCGTTGGTGAAGGGGGCGTAGTGGTTGCCTGGGACCTGGAGTACCTCGGCTAGGCGTGTGGTGGCGGCTGCCTTCAGGGTGGGGGCTGCTAGCGCCGACTTGTCGTCTTCGCAGACGACGTACAGGATCGGGCAGCGGGCGGCTGGGGCGTACTTGGCTGGGCGGTAGAGGGCTGCGGGCAGCACCGATCGGGCGGCGATGGACTGTTGCCAGCCGGGGTAGCGGTTATCGGGGTTGAGGATTTCGCTGCCCAGTTGGGCGTCCGGGGTGTTCAGGAGAGCCACGGTGCCTCTTGGGCCGGCTAGGTCCACCAGGCGGGGTGAGCGGTTGAACCAGCTACCCACGACGTCCAACAGCGAGCGACCCAGGAGGCGGAGCGCAGCGCCCGTCGACTGGTAGCGGGAGGCGTGGCGGGTGACCGTGGGCCCGTCGACGTTGGCCGACTGGGCGATCGCTGCTGCGAGGCCGAGGTCTTCCGAGGCGAGCTGGACGATGTACCCACCGGGCAGCGAGAACGCCCAGATCGCCACCCGCCGTACGCCGGGCAGCGTCTTCGCGTAGGCGATCGCCGCCCGCCAGTCCGCTAACTGGTCCCGTACCCGCGCCACCTGCCGCGGCTCGCCGGCGCTCTCCCCGAGGTTGCGGTGGTCGAACGCCAGCACACTGAATCCGGCCGCGGCGAACCGCTCCGCGAACCGATCCGTCCCCGGCTCCTTCGTGACCCCGAAGCCGCCGGTCATCACCACGCACCCGCCGTTGGTCCCCGGGTAGTGCCAGGCCGCGCACGCAACCCCGGCACTCGTGAAGCTCACCTTCTCGCGCATACCAGAAGTGAACCACGTGGTTCGCAAATCTGTCTACGCCTGTTCCTCCCGCTCCAACGCCCGGGTCAGCGCGGCGAACCCGGCCTCGATCCCCGCCGCATCCCCACTCGTCCGCCACTCGATCAGGAACCCGCGCAACGTCCCGAGGATCAGCTCGGCCACCTCCGTACGACGCGACTCCGCCCAGCCGTCCGGGCACAACGCCAGCAAGGTCGGCAGGTACTGCCGGGACGCCGACCGGGCCAGATCGGCGTACCGCGCGGCGTCGTACATCGCCAGGCCGATCGCCTGGTCCAGCACCCACGACTCCTCGCCGATCAGCGTCGGCCACATCGACCGCACCCGCTCGGCCAGCGACCCGCCGCGCTCGGCCGCGGCCGACACCGCGCGGGTGATCCGGCGTTCGCGCAACTGCAGGACCGCCTGCGTCAGCAGGTCCTCGGCGCCCTCGAAGTGGTACAGCAGCACCTTGTGCGTGGTACCGGCCGCCCGCGCCGCCCGCCGCAGCGAGAAGTCGACCAGGCCGTTCGCGCCGAGGTCGTCCGCCACCTTGCCGAGCAACTCGCGCCGCCGCGCCTCACCCCGCGCCGACTTCGCCGACCGCCGATAACCGGCCCGTTCTCCAGCCTGTTCCTCCGTCACCCCGTCAGTATGTGGCTAGGTAAAGGACGCCACGAAGTAGCCGACGCCGTACGGCGCTGCGTCGTACAGCAGGTCGCCGTTCAGCGTCGTACCGGCGAGTGCTCCGGCGAGGACCTGCCACGGAGCGCGGCCGGCTGCTTGGAGTACGGTCGCGAGGTCCGGGTCGAGGGCCGCGAGTACGTCGAGATCCACGTCCTGGAAGGCTTTCGCGACCGTCGTGTCGAAGATCTCGGCCCGCGGATGCAGGTGCACCGGCGCGTGATCGCTGCGCCTCGCCGAGCCGTCGCCCATCACCAGCAGACCGATCCGTTCGTTGCCCGCGGCAATCTCCTGACCGAGCTCCAGGCAGCGCGCCGGTGTCTCGTCCATGAGCACCCCGAGATACGTTCGCGGCAGCCCGGCGGCTTTCGACTGTTCGAGCAGCCAGCCGCCGACGGTCAAGGAGAGCGGCAGCACCCGCGGACCGGATCCGATCAGTACGTCGGGGGCGCCGTACGGGCCGAAGGATCCACCCGCGTCCGCGCCGTACGTGACCGGCACCGGGCCGGAGCCGACGACGAGGATGCTGGTCGCGGAGGACAGCGCGTCGAGCGCGGTCCGGCAGGCGGCGCGCAGCGGCTCGAGCTCGGGCGCAGCGCCGGAGGCGAGCTCAGGCACGATGATCGGCGGATGCGGACAAACCGCCGCAACAACAACCCCCATTACCCCACGCCCTCCGCGGAAGCGGGAGGCACATCCCCGCCCGCCTCCCCCGCGGGAGCTGGCCGCAGGTCTCGGCCGTGGCGGAGGAAGAGGTAGCCGTCGTCGGCGGAGAGGATGTGGAGGGGTCGTAGTGGCCGTACGTCGGTGGCTGCGACGCCGTCGGTGATCCGGCGTGCGCCCGGGCCGGCGAGTA
>NZ_DASRVN010000092.1:0-22442 GCF_035655035.1 Kribbella sp.
GCCTGGCCGAGGGTGACCTCCTCGTAGATCGGCTTCAGCATGCCCTTCAGGGCCGCCTCGATGTCGTCGATCGCCGAGTAGATGACCGAGTAGTACCGGACATCCACGCCCTCGCGCTCGGCCAGGTCACCGGCCTTGCCCGCCGGCCGCACGTTGAAGCCGATGATGACGGCGTTCGACGCGATGGCCAGGTTGACGTCGTTCTCGTTGATCGCACCGACACCACGGTCGATGATCCGCAGGTTGACCTCGTCGCCGACCTCGATCCGGACCAGGGCGTCTTCCAGCGCCTCGACCGAACCGGACACGTCGCCCTTGAGGATCAGCAGCAGCTCCTGGCTCTCGCCCTTCTCCATCGAGGCCATGAAGTCCTCGAGGGTACGGCGGGCGCGACGCTTGGCGTTCGCCGCCGCCCGGGCGCGGGCCTCCCGCTTCTCGGCGATCTGCCGGGCGCGGCGGTCGTCCTCGACGACCAGGAACTTGTCACCGGCACCCGGAACCGCGGTCAGACCGAGGACCAGGACCGGACGCGACGGCGTCGCCTCCTCGACCGGGTCGCCGTGCTCGTCGAGCATGGCGCGGACCCGGCCGTACGCCGGACCGACCACCATCGAGTCGCCGACCCGGAGCGTTCCGCGCTGCACCAGCACGGTCGCCACCGGACCACGGCCCTTGTCGAGGTTCGCCTCGATCGCGATGCCCTCGGCGTGCATGTTCGGGTTCGCCCGCAGGTCCAGCGCCGCGTCCGCGGTCAGTACGACGCCCTCGAGCAGGCCGTCGATGTTGATCCGGGACTTGGCCGAGACGTCGACGAACATCGTGTCGCCGCCGTACTCCTCGGGGACCAGGCCGTACTCGGTCAGCTGACCGCGTACCTTGGCCGGGTCCGCCGCCGGGACGTCGATCTTGTTCACCGCGACCACGATCGGGACACCCGCCGCGCGGGCGTGGTTCAGCGCCTCGATCGTCTGCGGCATCACGCCGTCGTCGGCCGCGACCACCAGGATGACGATGTCGGTGGCCTGCGCACCACGGGCACGCATGGCGGTGAACGCCTCGTGACCCGGGGTGTCGACGAAGGTGATCGCCCGCTCCTGGCCGTCGACCTCGGTGGTCACCTGGTACGCACCGATGTGCTGGGTGATACCGCCGGCTTCCTTGGCCTGGACGTTCGCCATCCGGATCGCGTCCAGCAGCTTCGTCTTACCGTGGTCGACGTGACCCATCACGGTCACCACCGGCGGCCGCGGAGCCAGGTCGCTCTCGTCGCCCTCGTCGTTGCCGAAGTCGATGTCGAACGACTGCAGCAGCTCGCGGTCCTCGTCCTCCGGCGAGACGATCTGGACGTCGTAGTTCAGCTCGGTCCCGAGCAGCTCGAGCGTCTCCTCGTTCACCGACTGGGTCGCGGTCACCATCTCACCGAGGTGGAACAGCACCTGGACCAGCGACGCCGGGTCGACTCCGACCTTCTCGGCGAAGTCCGTCAGCGACGCACCGCGCGGCAACTTCACGACCTCGCCGTCACCGTGCTTGACGCGGACGCCGCCGACCGCCGGGGCCTGCATGTTGTCGAATTCCTGGCGCTTGGCGCGCTTCGACTTGCGGCCACGGCGCGCCGGACCACCCGGACGCCCGAAGGCACCCTGCGTCCCGCCACGGCCCCGGTTGCCCGGACCCGGACGGCCACCGCCGCCACCGGGCGGGCCGCTCGGGCCGCCGCCACCGGGACGGAAGCCGCCGCCACCACCGCCGCCACCGCGCGGACCGGCACCCGGGCCACCGCCCGGACGACCGCCACCGCCGCCACCACGGCCGCCGCCAGGACCGCCGGAGCCGCCGCCGGGGCGACCGGTGAAGGTACCGGCCGAGGACTTCGGCATCATCGCCGGGTTCGGACGCGGAGCGCCCGGAACGCCGCCGGACGGACGCGGACGGTCGCTACCGCCGCCGCGGTTGTCGCCACCGCGACCCTGCGGCGGGCGCGGAGCCATGCCGGCCGGGCTCGGAGCGCCGCCCTGCCGGTCGTTGCCGCCACCACCCTGGCCGGGGCGCGCGCCACCGCGCTGCATGCCCTGGGTCGAGCTGAACGGGTTGTTGCCCGGACGCGGCGCACCCGGACGCGGGCCGCCACCACCCTGGCCGCCACCCTGCCGGGGCGCACCGGGACGCGGGGCACCCGGACGGGGCGCACCCGGACGCGGACCGGCACCCGGACCACCCGGACGCGGGCCACCGCTCTGACCGCCCTGGCCACCCGGACGCGGGGTCGCACCCGGACGCGGACCCTGTCCACCCGGACGGGGGCCGGCCGGACGCGGGGCCGGGGAGCTGTCGCGACGTGCCTCCGGCGCGGCCGGAGCCGCACTGTCGGCCGCCTTCGCGGCAGGTGCCTCGAAGGCAGGTGCCGCCGGTGCGGCCGGAGCTTCCGCCGGAGCCTCGACCTTGGGGGTCTGCGCGGCAGGCGCGGACTCCTCAGGTGTGCTCTCGCGGCGCGGACCCGGCTTCGGGCCCGGACGCGGACCGGGCCGGGCACCCGGCGCCGGAGCGCTGGTCGCCGGCGCGGCCGGCTGGGCCGCCGGAGCCTGAGTCTGGGCCGCCGGGGCCTGGGCCGCCGGTGCCTGCTCCTGAACCTGCGCTGCCGGAGCCTCCGGGGCAGGGGTCGCCGCCGCCGGTGCGGGCCGCTCGGCCGGCGGCCTCGGGCCGGCCGGCTTCGGGGCCGCGGGGGCGACCGGCGCGGTCGCCTGCGGCGCGGCAGACGTGCTCGCAGCGGCCTTCTTGGCCGTGCGCTTCTTCGGCGGGTTCTTCTCGAACTCCTCCGCCAACCGCCGGACGACGGGTGCCTCGATCGTCGAGGACGCCGACCGGACGAACTCGCCCATGTCGTTCAGTCTGGTCAGAACGACCTTGCTGGTAACTCCGAGCTCCTTCGCGAGCTCGTAGACCCGGACCTTTGCCACTACTCTCCCTCTGGTCCGAGCCTGGGCGCGGACCGTTAGTTGACGTACGTGCTCATCGCTTTGCACTCATCGGTAGACACTCATCGAGTGGTCATGAGTCGATGACCCGCCTTCATGTCGGACGCGTTCGATCCGGCCGGATCGACGCGGACGGCCGGGGAGGCCGCCATTTTCTGCTGCTTCTTACTTATCACGCTGCGCGACGTACTCCCGCAGCCCGGTCAGGTCGAGCGGTCCCGGGACCTTGAAGGCCCGTGGGAACGCCTTGCGCCGGACGGCGAGGTCGAAGCACTCGATCGTGGGATGCAGGTGCGCCCCACGGCCGGGTGCCCGGCGATCGGGATCCGGAAGCACGAGTCCTCCGGAAGCCGTCATCCGCAGCAGGTCGGCCGGACCGCACCGCTTCCGGCACCCGATGCAGGTGCGCTCCGCAGGCTTGCCTGGGCGCGCGTCCGCACTCTTTGTCACTGATTCCTCAGGGTGTGGTTGCGACTCAGTCGACCGACCGAGAAACTAGTCTACCTTCTCGCCTTCCCGAGTCACATCGGTATCCGGCCGGATGTCGATCCGCCAGCCGGTGAGGCGGGCCGCGAGGCGGGCGTTCTGCCCTTCCTTGCCGATCGCGAGCGAGAGCTGGTAGTCGGGGACGACGACGCGGGCCGCACGGGCCGCGGCGTCCACCACCTCGACAGAGGTAACCTGCGCCGGCGACAGCGCATTCCCGACGAACGTGGCCGGGTCGTCGCTGTGGTCGATGATGTCGATCTTCTCGCCGTGCAGCTCGTGCATGATGTTCCGCACCCGCTGTCCCATCGGCCCGATGCAGGCGCCCTTGCCGTTCACGGCCGGGTTGAGCGTCCGGACGGCGATCTTCGTCCGGTGACCGGCCTCCCGCGCGATCGCGGTGATCTCGACCGTGCCGTCGGCGATCTCCGGGACCTCCAGCGCGAACAGCTTCTTCACCAGGTTCGGGTGGGTCCGGCTGACCGTGATCTGCGGGCCCTTGAAGCCCTTCCGGACGCCGACGACGTACACGCGCAGCCGGGAGCCGTGCTCGTACTGCTCCCCCGGCACCTGCTCCGGCGCCGGCAGCACGGCCTCGATCTTGCCCAGGTCGACCATCACCGACCGCGGGTCGCGGCCCTGCTGGACGACCCCGGACACGATGTCGCCCTCCTTGCCGGAGAACTCGCCGTACCGGACCTCGTCCTCGGCGTCGCGGAGCCGCTGCAGGATGATCTGCTTGGCGGTGGTGGCCGCGATCCGGCCGAAGTCCGCCGGGGTGTCGTCGTACTCGCGGGCCACGGTGCCGTCCTCGGCCAGCTCCCGCGCGTACACGGTCACGTGCCCGGTCTTGCGGTCCAGCTCGGCGCGGGCGTGCTGCTGCGCGCCCTCAGTGCGGTGGTACGCGACCAGCAGCGCCTGCTCGATCGCCTCCACCACCACGTCCAGGGAGATGTCCTTCTCCCGTTCCAGCGACCGCAGCACGGCCATGTCGATGTCCATGTCAGTTCTCCTCCACCGTGCCGTCGGCAGGTGTTTCAGGTTCGTCGTTGCCGGCAGCCCGGTTGAACTCGATCTGGACCTTGGCCTTGGCCACGTCGGCGTACGCGACGCTGCGCCGCGTGCCGTCGACGTCCAGCTCGGCCGCCTCCTCGGAGACGGACTTGATGCGGCCGGTGAGCTTGTCGCCGGCTGTCAGGGTGACCGTGACCAGCCGGTCGCGGTTGCGCCGCCAGTGCCGGGGCAGGGTGAGCGGCCGGTCCACGCCGGGGCTGGAGACCTCCAGCGTGTACGCGCCCTCGCCCATGATGTCGTCGGCGTCCAGCGCCTTGGAGATCGCGCGAGTGACCTCGGCGACGTCGTCCAGGCTGATCCCGCCGTCGCGGTCGACCAGCACGCGCAGCAGACGGCGGCGGCCGGCCGGAGCGATGTCCGCGGCCTCCAGGTCGCAGCCGAACTGCTCGACGATCGGCCGCAGGAAGTTCTCGAGGCTCGTGGTGTCCGTGTGACCGTTGTGGTCCGGCTTTCGGCTCACAGGTTGACCTGCCTCTCTCCAGTTGTGCACCCGTCATGCTCCCGGCGGTCCGGCCGAGAGCAGTAGCCCACCCTATCCGTCCGGTAGCCGGATCCTGCTCATCGGCCCGTCCCGGACGGGTTTGTGGGCGTGTCACCAGGTATCGTTCCGGCGTGCCTGAACGTCAGCTGAGCCGACGCGCCGTCGTCGCTACCGCCGCCCTTGTTCCCGGCGTGGCCGCGCTCGCCGGCTGCAGGGACGACCCGGCCGCGTCCGGTACGCCGGGCACCAAAGGAGCTGTGAACGGTACGACGTCACCCGGTCCGGCCGCGGAGACGCCGACGGTCGACCCGGCTGCCGTCGCTGCGCTCAGCGCCGCGGCGACCCAGGTGACTCAATTGTCCCAGCTCTACGCAACCGCGAGCCGGAAGTACCCCGCGCTCCGGGCCCGGCTGGCGGCGGGCGCGAAGTACCACGCGACCCACCTGGCGAAGCTCAAGGAGACCACCGGCGTCACGGCCCAGCCGGCCAAGGCCACCGCACCGGCGGCTTCGCAGGCCGCGGCGCTGTCCGCGATCGCCAAGCAGGAGAAGGCCGCGGCCACCGCACACGTGGCCGCCGCCGCCAAGCTGTCCGGGGGCCTCGCCCGGCTGCTCGCCGAGATCGCCGCCTCCGAGACCCAGCTGGGCTGGGCCCTCGCCCCGAAGACGAAGGACGCCTCGTGAAGCAGCTGGACGCCCTGCAGGCAGCGCTCGCCGGTGAGCATGCCGCGATGTACGGCGTGGGTGTGGCCGGCGGGAAGCTGACCGGTGCGCGGTACCAGGAGGCGACCGACCTGTTCGGGGCGCACCGGAACAGCCGCGACCAGCTCAGCGCGATGATCGTCGCGGCCGGTCAGACCCCGGTCGCGGCCGAGCCGGCGTACGACCTTCCCCAGGCCGTCACGAACGCCGCGACCGCGACCGCCCTGGTGCTGCTGATCGAACGCCGGATCGCCGCCGTGTACGGCGACCTCGTCGAGGCCGCCGAACAGGGTCCGGTGCGGCAGTTCGCGATCGACGCACTGCAGGCCGCGGCCGGCAACCAGCTGGTCTGGGGTGGCGCGCCGGTCGCGTTCCCGGGCGCGCTCTAGAGCGAGCGGACCCAGTTCTCCAGCAGGGTCGCGCCGGCGTCGCCGGACTTCTCCGGGTGGAACTGGGTCGCGGTCAACGGCCCGTTCTCGACCGCGGCGACGAACTTGTCCCCGCCGTACGTCGTCCAGGTGACCAGCGGGGTGACCGACTCGCGGGCGTCGTCGAGCTCCCAGGTGCGGACGCCGTACGAGTGCACGAAGTAGAACCGCTCCTTCTGGACGCCGTCGAACAGCACGGTCCCGGACGGTACGTCGACCGTGTTCCAGCCCATGTGCGGAACCGGCTGGGCGTCCTCGGGCCGCAGGCGCTCGACCGTGCCGGGCCACTGCTCGCAGCCGTCGGTCTCGACACCGTGCTCGATGCCGCGGGCGAACAGGATCTGCATCCCGACGCAGATCCCGAGCACCGGACGGCCACCGGTCAGCCGGCGGTCGACCACGACGTCTCCCCGGACCGCCTTCAACCCGGTCATGCAGGCCTCGAACGCGCCGACGCCCGGCACCAGCAGGCCATCGGCGTTGCAGGCCTGGTCGAAGTCGGCCGTCACCGTGACGTCCGCGCCGACGCGTTGCAGGGCCCGCTCCCCCGACCGGATGTTGCCAGAGCCGTAGTCGAGCAGGACAACCTTCTTGCTCACAGTGTCGACCTCACAGTGCCGACCTCACAGGGCGCCCTTGGTCGACGGGATGCCCGGCTGCCGCGGGTCGTGCTCGGCAGCCGCCCGGAGCGCCCGCGCGAACGCCTTGAACTGCGCCTCGACGATGTGGTGCGGGTCGCGGCCGGACAGCACCCGGATGTGCACGCAGATCGCCGCGTTGAACGCCAGCGTCTCGAACACGTGCTGGGTCAGCGAACCGGCGTAGTCGCCGCCGATGATCGCGTACACCTGGCCGTCCGGCTCACCGGTGTGCACGCAGTACGGCCGGCCGGAGAGGTCGACCGTGCAGTGCACGAGCGCCTCGTCCAGCGGGACGGTCGCGTCACCGAACCGGCGGATGCCGCGCTTGTCCCCCAACGCTTCGCGAAGTGCCTGGCCGATCCCGATCGCGGTGTCCTCGACGGTGTGGTGCGCGTCGATCTCCAGGTCGCCGACCGTGTTCACGTGCAGGTCGAGCAGCGCGTGCTTGGCCAGCGCGTTCAGCATGTGGTCGTAGAAGCCGACACCGGTGGAGATGTCGGCCCGGCCCTCGCCGTCGAGGTTCAGCTCGACCAGAACCTTCGATTCGCTGGTCTCACGGTCGATCCGCGCGGTGCGCGTCATGTCAGCCTTCCCGTGTCGGTCTTGAGGATGCGCTCCAGCGAGGCGCGGAACGCCGCCATCTCCTCGCCGGTGCCGATCGAGACCCGGAGCCAGCCGTCCGGCCCGGTCTCGCGGATCAGTACGCCGTCGTCGAGCAGCGCCTGCCAGACCGCGTGCCGGTCCGCGAACGTGCCGAACAGCACGAAGTTCGCGTCCGAGTCGACCGCTCGCAGGCCCGAATGTCTCAGCCACTCCACGGTCTCGTCGCGCTCGATCCGCAGCTGCTCGACCCGGCCGAGCAGTTCGTCGGAGTGCCGCAGCGCGGCCCGGGCGACCGCCTGCGTCACCGCCGACAGGTGATAGGGAAGCCGGACGATCCGCAGCGCGTCCACGAACTGCTTGCTCGCGGCAAGGTATCCGACCCGTCCGCCGGCCATCGCGAACGCCTTCGACATCGTCCGGGAGACGGCCAGGTTCGGGTACGCCGGCAGTAGCGAGACCGCGCTCGGCGTCCCGGTCCGGCGGAACTCGGCGTACGCCTCGTCGACCACGACGACCGCACCGATCCCGGCGGCCTGCGCGACGATCGCCTCGGTGACGTCGATCGGCAGCGCGGTCCCGGTCGGGTTGTTCGGCGAGGCGAGCAGCACGACCGACGGGCGGTGCCGGGAGATCGCGGCGATCGCCTTGCTCCGGTCCAGCGTGAAGTCCTCGGCACGGCGCCCGGTGACCCAGCCGGTGTTCGTGTCCCGGGCGTACTCCGGGTACATCGAGTACGTCGGCGCGAACGACAGCGCCGTCCGGCCGGGGCCGCCGAAGGCCTGCAGGATGTGCAGCATCACCTCGTTGGACCCGTTCGCCGCCCACAGCTGCTCCGGCTCGAGCTGAGCGCCGGACTCGCGGGCCAGGTACGCCGCGAGGTCCGCCCGGAGGCCGAGGAACTCGCGGTCCGGGTACCGGTTCATGCCGCGCGCCGCCTCCGCCACCGAGGCCGCCACGTCGGCGACGGTCTCCTCGCTCGGCGGGTACGGGTTCTCGTTGACGTTGAGCAGCACGGGTACGTCGAGCTGCGGGGCGCCGTACGGCTCGAAGCTCTTCAGCTCGTCGCGGATCGGCAGCCCGTGGAAGCGGCCCATCACCGCTCCCCGGGGAAACGCACCGACACCGCGGCGCCGTGCGCGGGCAGGTCCTCGGCGTGCGCGAGCGCGAGCACGTGACCGGAGACCTCCTGCAGGGCGTCGCGGGAGTAATTGATCACGTGCACGGCCTTCAGGAAGCTGCGCACGGACAGGCCGGAGGAGTGGCACGCGCAGCCGGCCGTCGGGAGGACGTGGTTGGAGCCGGCGCAGTAGTCACCGAGCGACACCGGCGACCAGCTGCCGACGAAGATCGCGCCCGCGTTGGTGATCAACCCCGCGCGCTGCTCGGCGTCGGCGGTCTGGATCTCCAGGTGCTCGGCGGCGTACGCATCCACGACGGCCGTGCCCTGGTCGAGGTCGTCCACCAGTACGACGGCAGACTGCTGCCCTGAGAGTGCTTCGGTGACACGCTCGGCGTGCTTGGTCTTCGCGACCTGCTGCGGCAGCTCGGCCTCAACCGCCGCGGCCAGTGTTTCCGAAGGCGTCACCAGCACGCTGGCGGCCATCGGGTCGTGCTCGGCCTGACTGATCAGGTCCGCTGCGACGTGCTTCGGGTCCGCCGTGTCGTCGGCGAGGATCGCGATCTCGGTCGGACCGGCCTCGGAGTCGATCCCGACCTCCGACTGGACGAAGCGCTTGGCCGCGACCACGTAGATGTTGCCCGGTCCGGTGATCAGGTTGACCTTCGGGCAACCGTCGAACCCGTACGCGAACCCGGCGATCGCCTGCGCGCCGCCCATCGCGTACACCTCGTCGATCCCGAGCAGCGCGCACACCGCCAGCACCGTCGGGTGCGGCAGCCCGCCGAAATCCTTCTGCGGCGGAGATGCGACGGCGAGCGACGGTACGCCGGCCACCTGCGCCGGGACGACGTTCATCACGACGCTGGACGCCAGCGGCGCCCGGCCGCCCGGGACGTACAGCCCGACCCGCTGCACCGGCACGAACCGCTGCGTGACGCGCCCACCCGGCGCCGGCTCCGACGCGATGTCCGCGGTCAGCTCGTCCTGGCTGACCTCCCGCACCCGGCGGATCGACTCCTCGAACGCGCCGCGCACCTCCGGGTCGAGCTCCTCCAGCGCGGTCTTCAGCGCAGCGGCGGGCACCCGGACGTCCTCGACCCGCACATGGTCGAACTTCTCGCCGTACTCCCTGATCGCCGCGAGCCCGCGATGGCGGACGTCCAGGCAGATCGGTCGGACGACGTCGAGGGCAGCCTCGACGTCGAACACGGCTCGGGGGACCAGGGCTTGGAGGTTCAGCACCTCTCCAGCTGCCACTCGGCCCCGCAGGTCGACGCGGCGAATCATGGCGTCAGTCTAGTTGGACGCCGCCTCCCGGCCCGACCGGTATCCACAACCCGGCCGAACCAGGCGGCCGGAATCGCTGCATCGCCGGTGCCGTGCCCGGCAGTGATGTCGGGTGGTGTCCACTAGGCTCGTCGGCATGGACTCCCGCCTGCCGCTGCTCACTGTCGACACGGTGATCTTTCCCGGGCTGGTGGTGGCGATTCCGGTGACCGACGTACAGGGCCGGGCAGTGGTCCGGGACCTGGTCGAGAACGGCGGCGAGCTGGTCTGCGGGGCGCTCGCGGTCCGGGACGGGTACGAGCTCGGCGAGCGGGTGTTCCGGTCGCTGTACGGGACCGGGTGCGCGGCAACCATCTCCGAGGTCGCGGTGGACGCGGACGACGAGGGGCCGGTCGAGGTCACGCTGACCGGAAACCGGCGGTTCAAGGTGTCCGAGCTGGACGGCAGCGGCGACTACCTGGTCGCGGACGTCGAGTGGCTGGACGACGACCTCGGCGACGACCCGTTGGGGACGGCAACGATCGCGCTCGAGCGGTTCCGCCGGTACGCCGACGCGGTCAGCGAGATCAGCCGCCCGGGCCTGCACCTCGGCGAGCTGCCCGACAACCCGAGCACGCTGTCGTACCTGATGTCCGCCGCGATGAAGCTGATGACCCCCGACCGCCAGAAACTCCTCGAGGCCCCCGACGCCACCACCCGCCTGGCCCAACTGGTAGGTCTCCTCGACAACGAACTGGCCGCCATCTCCGCCCTCCCCTCCCTGCCGGCCACCGACCTGATCACCTGGTCCACCCTGTCCCCCAACTGACCGGGCAGACGCTACCGAAATGAATCCCACGCGGGTATGGTCGTGGTATGAGCACACAGATCACCGTCCGGTTGCCGGATGACCTGGTCAACTTCATGGACGAGCTGGTCGCCACCGACAAGGCCACCAGCCGCGCGTCCGTGGTCGCCCGGGCCGTCGAACGCGAACGCCGCCGCGAGTTGGCCGTCCGCGACGCCGCCATCCTGAGCAAGCACGGCGGGTACCCCGACCTCGAAGGCCTGGCCCCGGCGGCCGCCGGCACAGCACTCGACCTCGACTGATGCGCCCGCTGCACATCGCCCGGCTCGACAAACCCCGGCCGGTCGTGGTGCTGACCCGCGAACTCATCCGTCCCCGGCTGACCAACGTCACGGTCGCCCCGATCACCAGCACGATCCGCGGCCTGTCCACCGAGGTCCTGGTCGGCCCGGACAACGGTCTGGAGCACGCCAGCGCGATCTCCTGCGACAACATCCAGACCATCCCGAAGTCGCAGCTCGGCCGCCTGATCGGCTACCTGCACCCCGACCAGGAACCCGCCCTGGCCGAGGCGATCAGCCTTGCCTTCGATCTGGAGTTCTAGCCGAGCTTGCTGATGTCCCGTACGGCGCCCTTGTCGGCGCTGGTGGCCATCGCGGCGTAGGTCTTCAGCGCGTTCGACACCTTGCGCTCGCGGTTCTTCGGCGCGTACACGCCGCCGAGGGCCGCCTCGCGGGTGGCCAGCTCCTCGTCGGGGACCAGCAGCTCGATCGTGCGGTTCGGGATGTCGATCCGGATCCGGTCGCCGTCCTGGACCAGCGCGATCGTCCCGCCGGAGGCCGCCTCGGGCGACACGTGCCCGATCGAGAGTCCCGACGTACCGCCGGAGAAGCGGCCGTCGGTGACCAGCGCGCAGACCTTACCGAGACCGCGGCCCTTCAGGAACGACGTCGGGTACAGCATCTCCTGCATGCCCGGACCGCCCTTCGGACCCTCGTAGCGGATCACCACGACGTCGCCGGGCGTGACCTGCTTGGCGAGGATCTTCTCGACGGCCTCCTCCTGCGACTCGCAGACGACCGCGGGCCCTTCGAAGGTCCAGATCGACTCGTCGACGCCGGCCGTCTTCACGACGCAGCCGTCGACGGCCAGGTTGCCCTTCAGGACGCCGAGCCCGCCGTCCTTGGAGTAAGCGTGCGCCAGGTCGCGGATGCAGCCGCCGGCTGCGTCGGTGTCGAGGGTCTCCCACCGCTCCGACTGCGAGAAGGCGGTCGCCGACCGCTTGCAGCCGGGCGCGGCGTGCCACAGCTCGACGGCCTCCGGCGACGGCGAACCGCCGCGCACGTCCCAGGTCTTCAGCCAGTCGTCGATCGAGTCGCTGTGCACGGTGTGCACGTTCTCGTTCAGCAGGCCGGCGCGGTGCAGCTCGCCGAGGATCGCCGGGATGCCGCCGGCCCGGTGCACGTCCTCCATGTAGTACGTGCCTTGCGGCGCGACGTTCGGCGCGACCTTGGCCAGGCAGGGGACCCGGCGGGACACCGCGTTGATGTCGTCCAGGTCGAATCCGACCTCGGCCTCCTGCGCGGCGGCCAGCAGGTGCAGGATCGTGTTCGTCGACCCGCCCATCGCGATGTCCAGGGCCATCGCGTTGCCGAAGGCCTCCTTGGACGCGATGTTGCGGGGAAGCACGGTGGCGTCGTCGTTGTCGTAGTACCGCTTGGTGATCCGGACGACGGTCTCGCCGGCGCTCTCGTACAGCGCCTTGCGGGCGGTGTGCGTGGCCAGCACCGAACCGTTGCCGGGCAGCGACAGGCCGATCGCCTCGGTCAGGCAGTTCATCGAGTTCGCGGTGAACATGCCGGAACAGGAACCGCAGGTCGGGCAGGCGTTCTCCTCGATCCGCAGGATGTCGGCGTCGGAGACGTTCTCGTTGACGGCCTCGGACATCGCGTCGATCAGGTCGAGCTTGCGGACCGTGCCGTCGACCAGCGTCGCGCGGCCGGCCTCCATCGGGCCGCCGGAGACGAACACGGTCGGGATGTTCAGCCGGAGCGCGGCCATCAGCATGCCGGGCGTGATCTTGTCGCAGTTCGAGATGCAGACCAGCGCGTCCGCGCAGTGCGCCTCGACCATGTACTCGACCGAGTCCGCGATCAGGTCCCGGGACGGGAGGCTGTAGAGCATGCCGCCGTGGCCCATCGCGATCCCGTCGTCGACGGCGATCGTGTTGAACTCGCGCGCGATCCCGCCGGCCGCGTGGATGGCCTCCGACACGATCCGGCCGACCGGGGCCAGGTGCGTGTGGCCGGGGACGAACTCGGTGAAGCTGTTCGCCACCGCGATGATCGGCTTCCCGAAGTCCTCCCGGGCTACCCCCGAGGCCTGCATGAGCGCGCGGGCGCCCGCCATGTTGCGGCCGTGGGTGACAGTACGGGACCTCAGAGCAGGCACGACGACATCTCCAATCGCGTATTCGTATCTCTCGATACTGCCACGCGGGTCCGCATGCCGGTACGGCGGTCCCGGATTCTGGAGGTCCTGATTCTGTCGGCGGCCCGCTCTAGCCTGTTCCCATGACCGGAAACGGGACCGGATACGCGACGCGGGCGCCGCACCCCGCCCTGCGGCCGTACGTCGGCGACGTGATCGGGTACGCGTCGGCCGCCGATCCCCCGGAGCTGCACCGCGGGCTGCCCTCGCGGTACCTGACCCTCGTCGTCACGCTCGACGAGCCGCTCGGCGTGGCCTGGCCGGGCGGCCCGGTGGAGAAGTACGACGCGATGATCGGCGGGCTGCACTCCACCGCCGTACAGATCGGCCGGACGCCGAGCCGGGCCGGTGTGCAGCTCTCACTCACTCCGGCGGCCGCGCGCACGCTTCTCGGGCTGCCGCCCGGTGAGCTCGGGTCCACGGTGCTGGGTCTCGACGAGCTGCTCGGGCGGCGATCGGCCGAGCTGACCGAGCAGCTGCGCGAGGCCCCGACGTGGGCGGCACGCTTCGACCTGCTGGAGGCCCTGCTGCTGCAGCGGCTTCGGGATCGCCGCCCGGCCGCGGTGCGTCCGGAGCTGGGGTGGGCGTGGTTGCGGTTGTGCGAGTCCGGCGGCGCCCTCGGCGTACACCGGCTGGCGACCGAGGTCGGGTGGAGCCGACGGCATCTCACCGAGCGGTTCACCGCCGAGTTCGGCCTGCCACCGAAGGTCGCCGCCCGGGTCCTGCGGTTCGAGCGGGTCACCGCCCACCTCCGCCGCGATCCGCGCGCCCGGCTCGCCGACGTCTCGGCAGCCGCGGGGTACGCCGACCAGGCGCACCTGAGCCGCGAGTTCCGGGCCATCGCGGGCTGCCCGCCGCGGCAGTGGATGGCGGAGGAACTGCCCAACTTGCCCACTGATCCACAGGCTGCGGCGATCGCGCCAGCATCGTCGCCGGGATCTCACTAAACTCGCCCAGGTGAGCGAGACAACCGAACTCCCCGACTCCGAAGCCCTTCAGGTCCTCCGGCGGGTGTTCGGGTACGAGTCCTTCCGTGGCGAGCAGGCCGACATCATCGACACCGTGGTGGCCGGTGGCGACGCGCTGGTGCTGATGCCGACCGGCGGCGGCAAGTCGCTGTGCTACCAGATCCCGTCGCTGGTGCGGTCCGGCGTCGGTGTGGTGATCTCGCCGCTGATCGCGCTGATGCAGGACCAGGTCGACGCGCTCACGGCACTCGGCGTACGGGCGGGATTCCTGAACTCCACGCAGGACTTCGAGCAGCGCCGTGAGGTCGAGCGGGCGTTCCTGGCCGGCGAGCTCGACCTGTTGTACCTGGCGCCCGAAAGGCTCCGGGTCGAGGCGACCGTGCGGCTGCTCGACCAGGGCAAGATCGCGCTGTTCGCGATCGACGAGGCGCACTGTGTGTCGCAGTGGGGGCACGACTTCCGGCCCGACTACCTGATGCTGTCCGAGCTGCACGAGCGGTGGCCCGACGTACCGCGGATCGCGCTCACCGCGACCGCGACCGAGGCGACCCACCAGGAGATCGCGACCCGGCTGAAGCTGGACGAGGCGAAGCACTTCGTCGCGAGCTTCGACCGGCCGAACATCCAGTACCGGATCGTCCCGAAGGACAACCCGCAGCGGCAACTGCTGGACCTGCTGCGCACCGAGCACGCGGGCGACGCCGGCATCGTGTACTGCCTGTCCCGCAACAGCGTCGAGAAGACCGCGGCGTTCCTGACCCAGAACGGGATCGAAGCGGTGCCGTATCACGCCGGCCTGGACAGCCGGACCCGCGCGCAGAACCAGGCCCGGTTCCTCCGCGAGGACGGGCTGGTCGTGGTGGCGACGATCGCGTTCGGGATGGGCATCGACAAGCCGGACGTCCGGTTCGTCGCGCATCTCGACCTGCCGAAGTCCGTCGAGGGGTACTACCAGGAGACCGGGCGCGCGGGCCGCGACGGACAGCCGTCCACGGCCTGGCTGGCGTACGGGCTGCAGGACGTCGTGCAGCAGCGGAAGATGATCGACACCTCCGAGGGCGACCTCGCGCACCGGCGCCGGCTCGGCGCGCACCTCGACGCGATGCTCGCGTTGTGCGAGACCGTCGAGTGCCGCCGTTCGCAACTCCTGGCGTACTTCGGTCAGCAGGGCGACGCCTGCGGGAACTGCGACACCTGCCTGACGCCGCCCGAGTCGTGGGACGGCACGATCGCCGCGCAGAAGCTGCTGTCGACGGTGTTCCGGTTGCAGCGCGAGCGCGGGCAGAAGTTCGGCGCCGGCCAGCTGATCGACATCCTGCTCGGCAAGGAGACCGACAAGGTCAAGCAGTTCCGGCACGACCAGCTCACCGTGTTCGGGATCGGCACCGAGCTGAAGGACACCGAGTGGCGGGGCGTGGTCCGGCAGTTGCTCGCGCTCCGGCTGCTCGCGGTCGAGGGCGACTACGGCACGCTGGTGCTGACCGAGGAGAGCGCCGAGGTGCTCGGCCGCCGGCGCGAGGTGATGATGCGCCGCGAGCCCGAGCGGACCCGGTCCTCGTCCAGGTCGTCCGGCGGGAAGAAGGCGGCGGTCGACCTGCCACCGGAGGCGGCGCCGGTGTTCGAGCGGTTGCGCGCGTGGCGCGGCGCGACGGCGAAGGAGCAGGGCGTCCCGGCGTACGTGATCTTCCACGACGCGACCTTGCGGCAGATCGCGACCGACAGGCCGTCGTCGCTGGCCGAGCTGGGCAAGATCAGCGGCGTCGGCGAGAACAAGCTGGCCAAGTACGGCGACGGCGTCCTGGAGGCACTCGCCGCGGACTGATGTCGAATCCGGCGCCGGGTGTTCGACGCCTGGGCAGAGGGCGCGGACGGGCCGCACCCGGTCAGGAGAATGCTCATGTCAGCGTCGGTGCTGTTGATGTCGATATCGGTCGACGGGTACGTCGCCGGACCGGGCGACCGGCCGGGCAACCCCGGCGGTGACGACTTCATGCGGCTGCACGAGTGGTACCTGCAGCCCGACGGGTCCGTCGGTCGCCCCGCGGGCGAGGCCGGGGCGATCTGGGACGCGATGGACGCCACCGGCGCCGTCGTGGTCGGTCGCCGTACGGCGGAACAGGTCGACTACTACGGCGGCGAGCACCACGGCGTACCGCTGTTCGTGGTGAGCCACGATCCGCCGTCGGTGCCGTACGAGCAGGTGCATTTCGCCCGCGAAATCCAGACCGCGATGGCGCAGGCGAAGGAGGCCGCCGGGGAGAAGGACGTGCTGGTCCACGGCGCGATCACGGCGCGGACCGCGTTGCAGGCCGGGGTCCTCGACGAGCTGCAGCTGAGCCAGGTGCCGGTGCTGTTCGGCAGCGGTCTCCGGCTGTTCGACGTACTGCCCCACCGGATCGAGCTGGAGGTCGCCCGCGTCATCGACACCCCGCGGGCGACCCACATCCGCTACCGCGTCAAGCCGAGCTGATTCGGAGCTGGGTCCAGAACTGGTTCAGAACTGGGAGATGTAGAGCCGGTTGCCGTCCGGGTCGCGGAGGCTGAACATCGGCGGGGTGCCGGGCCACTCGAGGAGTTCGCCGGTCTCGATGCCCGCGTCCAGGAAGTGCTGGTGGGCGGCCTTCGCGTCCGGGCTGGCCATCCGGATGCCGGTGTCGACGCCGGCCGGGTTGTCCTCGCTCGCGGGGACCAGCGCGATGCTCGCGGCTGATCCGGCGGGCGCGACGACGATCCAGCGGCCACCGAACTGCGGCAGCGGTACGTCCAGCTGCAGCTCGAAGCCCAACGTCTCGGTGTAGAACGCCAGCGCGCGGTCCTGGTCGCTCACGGGTACGCCGACGGTCCGGATCGCGGTGATGTGGTTCATGGTGGTTCTCCTAGGTTCGCGAGGTGTTGTCACCCCTAGGTAGAAGCCATCCCGGGCTTTTCGACATCGTGGCACCAAGATCGTGCACACAGAAAACCCCGGACCACTCAAACTCAAGTGGTCCGGGGCGTTTCGGGAACTGCTGACTACTTGGCGACGACCCGGAGTGTGAAGTCGGCCTCGCCGTCGCCGGACGACCGGGACACGAACCCGGCCGACTTCAGCGCGGCGAGGTCCTGGTTGTCCGAGACCCGCGGGCTCAGCGCCCCGACGGCGGCGAAGTCGACGTACCCGATCATCACCGCGTTCTTGATGTCCGGCAGCGCCTGCTTGAAGCCGTCCGTCGCGCCGAGGTTGCCACCCTGCAGCACCTGGTCGGCGTACTCCTTGCTGGTCGACACCACCATCGTGTCGCTGTTCTGCGCGGTCTCGATCGGGATGTTCGCCGACGAACGCTCGCGCAGCAGCGTGGTCAGCTTCTGCACCACGGGCTCGGCCTTCGCCGGGTCGGTCTGCATCCGGACCGCGATCTTCGGGCCGTTCGCGGTGTCCTTGTCCATCGCGACCGCGAGGTTCTTGCCGGCCAGCGTCTTCAGGTCGTCCGGCAGCTTCAGCCCGGTCTGCTGGGTCAGCTGGTCGATCATCGGCTGCAGGTTCTCCCCGCCGGCCTTCTGCACCTGCTGCCAGGCAGTGTCGATCAGCGACTCGCCACCGGAGACGGCGATCGCCCCCGCGGTGCTGTCCGGCAGGTTGCTGATCACGTCACCGGCGTCGGCGGACCCGACCTTGCCGCTCTTGTCGCCGTGCCCGATGGCCTTGAGCTCGACGTACGACGGGTCGAACCGCAGCGCCACCGCCGCGGTCGCGTCGCCGAGACCGGCCAGCTGGCTCGACTCGACCTTGCCGCTCATCGACGCGATCGCCTTCACGTCCGCCCAGCCGGAGACGAAGCCCTGCTCGCCGAGCTTGTCCATGTCCGCCTTGTACTTGGCGTTCTTGCTCAGCGGGTTGTCCTTCGCGGTGGCCACGGCGGCGTCGACGGTCGTCTGGTCCTCGCCGAGGATCATGTAGCCGTCGGTGAACGCGCGGCCGGGCTTGCTGTGCTCGTGGGCGAGCAGCTTGTCCATGCCCTTGTTCGCGGCGTCCTGGTCCTTCACCTGGACGGCGACCATCGGGACGGGCGAGGTCTTGCCCTCGGCCGGTGGCAGCGCGGCGAACCCGGCGCGGTCCCCCAGCCACGGCTTGATGTCCTTGTCGTAGTCGACGTCCGCGAGGTCGCCGCCGGCCGACTTCTTGATCTGCTCGAACAGCTTCTGCCGCAGGTCGTCCTGCTCACCGCTCAGGCCGAGCTTGTCCTTCACCGACGGGAACTTCATCAGGAACCGGATCGCGTTGACCTTCTGGCCGGCCGACGGGTTCAGGTCGATGCGGGCGTACCCGACCGCGGTGCCAGGGAGGACGTCGGCCGGCTGCTTACCGCCGCCGCCGAGCTTGCCGTAGGCAAAGATTCCGCCGCCCGCGACCACCAGCACCATCGCGAGCGCCGCGATGATCGGGATCAGCTTGCCGCGCTTCTTCTTCGGCTCCGGCTGCCACTGCTGGGGTCCGCCGTACCCAGGCCCCTGCGGCGGCTGCCCGCCGATGTGCAACTGCTCGTACGACCCCTGCGCCGGCTGCCCGTACTGCGGCCCACCCTGCTGCGCGTACTGCCGGCCGTACTGCGAACCAGCCGGCTGCTGGCCCCCGTGCTGCGGCCCGCCGTACTGCTGGCCACCCTGCGGACCACCGTGCTGCGGGCCGGGCTGCTGAGGACCGCCGTACTGCGGCCGCTGCTGCGGACCACCCTGCTGCGGGCCGCCGTACTGCTGGCCCTGCTGCGGATGCGACCCGTGCTGCCCCGGCTGCTGCGGACCCGGACGGCCCTGCTGCGGCGGAAAGTTCTGACCCTGGGGCGGACCGTACTGCGGTTGTGGGCCGCCGGCACCTGGGTACGTCGGTGGCTGGTTCTGGTCGGACATATGCTCCCTCGCTGGCTCCGGTGGCCTCACCGCCGGACCTGCAAAGGTTAGTGGACCGGCGGCGCAGGTTCTGACGCAGCAGGTTGCGAAGTGGTTGCAACGGGCTCCGCACGCCAGGTCGCGGCCGCGATCACCGC
Source organism: Kribbella sp. (assembly GCF_035655035.1). Lineage (GTDB taxonomy): Bacteria > Actinomycetota > Actinomycetes > Propionibacteriales > Kribbellaceae > Kribbella. Next base: position 19,063 of record NZ_DASRVN010000092.1, read on the forward strand.
ACAGGCGAGCGCCGCACCGACCAGCCAGGACACCAACGGTGTCCAGGTGTGCAGCTCCAGCGGCGCCGGCACCAAGTCACCGACCTTCGCCGCCCGCAACCGCGGGTCGAGCGGGTCGTGTCCGAGCAGCATGCCCACGCCCCACGACACACCCGCACCGAGGCAGGCACCGAGCGCGACGATCGCCACCGACCACGGACCGTGGTTACGCAGCCACCAGAACAACGCCCCACCGAGCACCACCGCGGCCACGAACCCGATGGCGGTGAACGTCCCGTCCGGCCCGAAGATCCGCGTCATCTGCTCCTCGCCGAGCTCCCCACCCCGCTGGTCCACCGTGTACTGCGCCAACGGCGAGAACTGCTGCCAAGCCCACCCGGCCACCACCCCGGCCACCAGGAACACCACCACGGTCACCACGACAGCCTTGGCCCAAGGCATCCGCGACTCCCCCACCGCCGCCCCACCCAAAGGACCGACCGACGACGACACCCCGTAGGGCAAAGGCTGAGACGACTCCGGTTGACTCACGACGCCAGTGTGACGCATAGGTGTCAACTGGCGAGGCAGGAGGGGCCGAGGAGGGCTTTGAGGTCGGCCATCAGGGAGGAGGTGGGGGTTACGCGGAAGCGGTCGCCGATGCGCATGACGGTGGTTTTCTGGCGGGCCTGGAGGCGGAGGTGGACCTCGGTCATGCCGGGGTGGGACTGCAGGATGTCGCGGAGCGAGTCGACGACCGGCGGGGTGCAGCGGTTCACCGGCATGGTGAGGACGACCGGGCCGCTCGGGCCTTCGGTCAGGTCCGGTACGACGACCTCGTCGCCGCTCAGCTCGACCCGGTCCTCGCGGCGCCGGATGCGGCCCTTCATCAGGATGATCGCGTCGTTGCTGAGCAGGTGCGCGTGCAGCTGGTACGCCGAGGAGAACATCATCACCTCGATCGAACCCTCGAGGTCCTCGATGGTGACGATCGCGTAGATGTCGCCGCGCTTGTTCACCTTCCGCTGGACCGCGGTGACCAGGCCGCCGATCGTCACCCGGCTGCCGTCCGGGCGGTCCTCGTCGGCGAGCAGCTGACCGATCGTGCAGTCCGAGCCGTTGGTGAGCACGTGCTCGACGCCGAACAGCGGATGGTCGGACACGTACAGCCCGAGCATGTCGCGCTCGTGCGCCAGCTTGGTGGCCTTGTCCCACTCCTCGATCTCCGGCACGGTCACGGTGAGCCGGCTGTTGCCCTCGCCCTCGTCCGCGTCGTCGCCCATCGAGAACAGGTCGAACTGGCCGTGCGCCTCGTTCCGCTTCAGGTCGATGGCCTCGTCGACGGCCTGCTCGTGCACCGCGACGACCGCGCGCCGCGCGTGCCCCATCGAGTCGAACGAGCCGGCCTTGGACAGCGACTCGATCACCCGCTTGTTGCAGACCGGCAGCGACACCTTGTCGATGAAGTCGACGAAGTCGGTGAACCGGCCCTTCTCCTCGCGGGCCGCGACGATCTCGGCGACCACGTTCACGCCGACGTTGCGGATCGCGGACAGCCCGAAGCGGATGTCGGTACCGACCGGGGTGAAGTTCGAGTCGGACTCGTTGACGTCCGGGGGCAGCACCTTGATACCCATCCGGCGGCACTCGTTCAGGTAGATGGCCATCTTGTCCTTGTCGTCCTTCACCGACGTCAGGACCGCGGCCATGTACTCCGCCGGGTAGTTCGCCTTCATGTACGCGGTCCAGTACGAGACCAGCCCGTACGCCGCGGAGTGCGCCTTGTTGAACGCGTAGTCGGAGAACGGCAGCAGGATGTCCCAGAGGGCCTTGATCGACTCCTCGGAGTACCCGTTCGCTTTCATGCCCTCGGAGAAGCCGACGTACTCGGCGTCCAGGACCTCGCGCTTCTTCTTGCCCATCGCGCGACGGAGCAGGTCCGCCTTGCCGAGCGAGTAGCCGGCCAGGCGCTGGGCGATCTCCATCACCTGCTCCTGGTACACGATCAGGCCGTAGGTGATACCGAGCACCGGCTCGAGCGCCTCCGCCAGCTCCGGGTGCGGGTAGCTGACCTCCTGCTGCCCGTTCTTGCGCAGGGCGTAGTTGGTGTGGCTGTTCGCACCCATCGGGCCCGGCCGGTACAGCGCCGTACTCGCGGAGATGTCCTCGAAGTTGTCCGGCTTCATCAGCCGCAGCAGCGCCCGCATCGGGCCGCCGTCGAACTGGAACACGCCGAGCGTGTCACCGCGGGCGAGCAGGTCGTACGTCGGCTTGTCGTCGAGGTCCTTGCTGAGCTTGTCCAGGTCGATCTGGATCCCGTGCGCGGCCTCGATGTTCTTGACCGCGTCGTCCATGATCGTCAGGTTCCGCAGGCCGAGGAAGTCCATCTTGACCAGGCCGAGCGTCTCGCAGCTCGGGTAGTCGAACTGCGTGATGATCTGGCCGTCCTGGTCGCGGCGCATGATCGGGATCAGGTCGATCAGCGGCTCGCTGGACATGATCACGCCGGCCGCGTGCACACCCCACTGGCGCTTCAGGTTCTCCAGGCCGCGGGCGGTGTCGACGATCTTGCGGACGTCCTGGTCGGCCTCGTACAGCTGGCGGAACTCGCCGGCCTCGGAGTACCGCTTGTGCTGCGGGTCGAAGATCCCGGACAGCGGCACGTCCTTGCCCATCACCGCGGGCGGCATCGCCTTGGTGATCCGGTCACCCATCGCGAACGGGTAGTCCAGCACCCGGCCGGCGTCCTTGATCGCCTGCTTCGCCTTGATCGTGCCGTACGTGACGATCATCGCGACCCGGTCGTCGCCGTACTTCTCGGTGACGTACCGGATCACCTCGGGGCGGCGGCGGTCGTCGAAGTCGATGTCGAAGTCCGGCATCGACATCCGCTCCGGATTCAGGAAGCGCTCGAAGAACAGACCGTGCAGCAGCGGGTCGAGGTCGGTGATCTTCATCGCGTACGCGCACATCGAGCCGGCACCGGAACCACGGCCCGGGCCGACCCGGATGCCGTTCTCCTTGGCCCAGTTGATGAAGTCGGCGACCACCAGGAAGTACCCGGCGTAGCCCTTGGAGACGATGATCTCGATCTCGTAGTCGGTGCGCTTGCGGACGTCGTCCGGCACCCCGGCCGGATACCGCCGCAGCAGGCCGGTCTCGACCTCGGAGACGAACCAGGACTCCTCGTTGTGCCCCTCCGGGCAGGGGAAGCGCGGCATGAACCGGCCCTCGCCCTCGGTGAAGCTCACGTTGCACTGCTCGGCGATCAGCAGCGTGTTGTCACACGCCTCCGGGAAGTCCTTCCAGACCTCGCGCATCTCGGCCGCGGTCTTCACGTAGAACTCGTTCGCGTCGAACTTGAACCGGTTCGGGTCGGTCATCGTCGAGCCGGACTGGAC
>NZ_DASRVN010000093.1:0-4600 GCF_035655035.1 Kribbella sp.
ACCTGCGTACCCACCGGCAACTGCGGTCCCTGAACTGCCACGCAACCATCGTGCCTCAGCGTCGGGGGCATCGATGCGATGACAGAATGCGCACACATCAGTACGCTCGGTCCACCGAACTCCCGGTGTGAGAGGCCTTCCATGAGCTGTGCCCATTTTCTCTGGCGTCGACGAGTGTCCGCAGCAGTTCTCCTACTCTCCCTGACCGGGCTCGGCCTGGTCGCTCCCCCGGCACACGCCGACGGCCCCGGATCGGGTACGCCGTACGTCGTGACCGTTGGGGACTCCTACATCTCGGGCGAGGCCGGCCGCTGGGCCGGGAGCTCGAACGAGTCCGCGGCACCGGCCGACGCGCTCGGTGCGACCGCCTACTACGACAACGCGGGTCATACCGCCGAGCAGATCCCGCGGTGCCACCGCAGCCAGTCCGCGGAGGCGTACATCGGCGGCGGCGTCGGCGGGCTGAACCTGGCCTGTTCGGGCGCCCGCACCACGACCGGTACCGGCGAATACTTCAAGCCCGGCCTGGACTTCTACGACGACGGCGCCGGGCACCTCGGGCAGGCGAAGCTGCTGCAGCAGTTCGCGGCGAGCCACAACGTGAAGCAGGTCGTCGTCTCGATCGGCGGCAACGACTTCAACTTCGCGTCGATCGTCACCCAGTGCGTGCAGGACTTCCTGCTCTCACCGTCCTGGAACCCGGACTACTGCAAGGACGACTCGACGGTGGTCGCGAACTTCACGACCGCGAACGTCACCGCCGTCCGGGCCAAGATCGTGACCGCCTTCCAGAACCTGCGCACCGCGATGCGGAACGCCGGGTACGGCGACAACGCCTGGAACCTCGTCGTACAGACGTATCCGTCGCCGATCCCGTCCGCCAGCGGATTCCGGTACAGCCAGAGCGGCTACACCCGGCAGAGCACCGGCGGCTGCGGCTTCTGGAACGCCGACGCCGACTGGGCGAACAGCACCGCGCTGGTCACGATCAACAACACGGTCCGGGACGCGATCGGCCAGTCCGGCCTGAGCAACACCCGCCTCCTCGAACTCCAGTCCGCCTTCAACGGCCGCCGGCTCTGCGAGAAGGGCGTCGGCCTGTACGAAGAGGTCGGCCTGACCTCCTGGACCCAGCCGACCGCCGTCGACAGAACCGAATGGATCAACCAGATCCGCACCGTCACCACCGTCGGCTCGGACTACTACATCCAGGAATCCTTGCACCCGAACTACTGGGCCCAGCTCGCTCTCCGCAACTGCGTCCGCCAGACCTACACCCAGAACCGCGGCGGCACCTGCACCATCACCGGAACCGGCCTCGTCAACGGCGAACCCCGGATGACCCTCGGCTGAGAAACGAGTCGGCCGCCGTACCCGATGCGGGTACGGCGGCCGATTCAGTTCAGCTCAGGTTGAGCCCGGTGTCGTCCACGACGAACGACGTTTGCAGCGAGGAATCCTCGGTGCCGGTGAAGCTGATCGATACTGTCTGGCCGGCGAACGACGACAGGTTGAACGACTTGAGCGAGTAGCCGCTCGCCGCGTTCAGGTTCGAGTACATCGCCAGCGTCGTCGAGCCCGCCTTCACCGTGAGCGTGTCGTACTGCGACGACGTGGTCGTCTCCGCGGTGTCGACGTGCAGGTAGAAGGAGAACGTCGCCGAGCACCCGGCCGGGATCGTCACCGACTGGCTGAGCGTGTCGGTGTGCGTCTGGCCGTAGCCGTCCATCCACGCCTTCCAGGTGCCGCTGTGCGCGGGCTGGGAGGTGGTGTTGTCGACCACGCCGGTCGACGCCGTCCACGGGGCCGCCGTACCGGTCTCGAAGCCCGGGTTGCCGAGCTTCTGTCCGGAGCAGCTGCCGGTACCGCCGCCGACGGTGATCGTGAACTGCGCCGAACCCGAACCGCCCGCGCTCGCGGTCGCCGTCGCGGTGACGGTGAACGTACCGCTCGCGGTCGGCGTACCGGACACCGTGCCGGTCGACGAACCGATCGTGACACCGGCCGGCAGGCCGGTCGCGGACCAGGTGTACGGCGAGGTGCCGCCGGACGCGGTCAGCGTGAACGGCGTCAGCGCCGTGTTGACCGTGCCGGTCTTGTTGCCCGGGTTGCTGACCGTGACGCCACCGGTGGCGCTGCAGGTCGGGTCACCGGACTGCGCCGGTACGCTCACCGCGTCCCACGCCGCCTTGACGGTGTTGAACTCGGTGCAGCTGCCCGGGTACAGGTTCTTCGCCGCGGTCAGGGTCCAGGTCCGGTACTTCAGGTACGAGGCGCTGCTGGTCTTCATCAGCATCGCGTTGTACATGATCTTGATGGCCTTCTGGATCCCGAGACCGGTCACCGTCGAGTTGTTGCAGGTCGGGCTGGCCGGCGAGGCGTTGCTGCCTTGGGACAGCAGGTAGAACCAGTGGTTGCCGGGGCCGGCCGCGGCGTGCACCTCGGTGGTCGGGATCGAGCTCGAGTAGCAGTTCGGGTCGCCGAGCGCCGACGGGTTGTACATGTTCCGGATCGGGCCGTTGCCGACCAGGTTGATCTGCTCGCCGACCAGGAAGTCCGGCGTGTCGTACGGCGCGGGCTCGTTGGCGTACCACTCGGTGGACGCGCCGAACGTGTCCGCGACGAACTCCTGGGTGCCGTTGCCGGAGATGCCGCCCGGCGTGTGGTCGTCGATACCGTGACCCATCTCGTGCGCGACCACGTCGATCGAGCCGATCCACTGGTTCGCGGAGTTGTGGCCGATCTGCACCTGCGAGCCGTCGTAGTACGCGTTCTCGTCGGCCAGGCCGACCCGGATCGGCCACGCGCCGCCGTTGCCGTCCATGCCGTTGCGGCCGAGCCAGTCGGTCAGCATCTTCTTCTCGGTCTGCGCCGCGAACAGCGCGTCGACGCAGCCGGTCTCCTTGACCGTGGCGGTCCCGTTGCCCCAGTTGTCGTCCGGGCCGGTGAACGTGGTGTTGTTCGCCGCGTCCTGGCAGGACAGGTTGGTGATGTTCGGGTCCTTCATCGAGTACGTGCTGCCGGAGAGCGTGGTGTCCAGGTGCACCGGGTTCGGCCCGTTCCAGGCCGACGTACCGTTGCCGAACATCACGTGCTCCTTGGTACCGAGCACCTTGCCGCTCTGCGCGTCGACGTACACCGACAGGCTCGACGGCTCCGTGCCGTTGCTGCCGCTCACCCGCGACTGCCAGGCGAGCTTCGGGGTGCCGTTCAGGGCGTAGACCGCGAGCGTCGGCGTGGTCGAGGACTTGACCACCTTCAGCTGCTTGTTCGCGGCCTTCTGCGCGGCGGCGGCCGTCACCTTCGCCGTCGTCGACAGATCCGGTACGGCGGTGGTCTGGGCGACCGAGGTGGACTTCACGGCGCCCTTGCTGTCGGTGACGACGACGAAGTCGCCGCCGACCACGGGCAGCCCCTTGTACGAGCGCTCGTACGGGACGTACTGCAGACCGGACCGGTCCGAGATCACCGGTTTCGCGGTGAACTTGTCGTCCTTCGAGGCGTGCAGGGCGCTCGGCCGGCCGGCCACCAGCGAGGACGCTGAGCCGGCGGCGAACGCCTTCGACTGGGCGGCTGACGGGCGGGGCGGCGGTGCCGCACTCGGGGCGGCGCCTGCGGCCGACGTACCGAGTCCGGCGAGTGCTGCCGCGGCGAGGCTGGTGACCCCGATACCGGCTATCGCCAGTTTGGCGGCAGGCTTGCGGGAACGCTGGAACATGGTGGTCCCTTCGCGAGATGGTGCTGGGCGGGTTGCGCCTACGGCCGGACTGCAGACGGTGCACCAGTTCGCCTGGACCTCCGGCAGATTTTTCGGGAGTTGCCGCGGAAAATCCCCTTTCCATCCAACCCCGATGAATCGCGCCGGGGGGACACTATGTCCGGGGGTGGGGGCGGGCAAGGCGCTGTCGTGCCGTTGGCACCTCGATGACAACTGACCGCGTTGTCAGGACTACTTAGCGCTGACATGCGCGGCGCCAGGCTGAGAATCATCACGGCGCGCCGGGGCTCCGACGCGGACAGTCGTCAAGTTGCGCGGTCAGCGAACTGCTGGTGTTCTGGGGCAGACGTGAATGGCAGAATCGCGCAGACGGGCCAGGTGCCACTCGGCCGCGCCGCGGTGGTTGACCGCGGCGAGGTGCGGCTGCTGGGGCACGGTCCGGGACAGGGTGTGCTGCGGCGAGGTGCGTCCGCGGGGGCACGGTCCAGGACGGGTGTTGCGGCGAGGTACGGCCGCGGGGCGCGCCGGGGGCCGGTACCCGCGGGACCTACGGCTCGCGCGGCGCGACGGGACGACACTGGGGTGTAAGTGGAAACCGAATTCGTGCTGTCCCTCGGCGACCAGCGCTGGCCGCTGCCGCCCGGCGCCACCACGATCACCATCGGCCGCGCCTCCAACGCCGACATCCGCCTCCAGGCCGACGACCAGATCTCCCGCATCCACGCCCGCCTGACCCGCGACACCACCACCTGGACCCTCCACGACGAGTCCCGCAACGGCACCGGCCTCAACGGCCACCGCCTAACCACCCCCACCCCCCTAACCCCCGGCGACCGAATCCACATAGGCCGCTCCATCCTCACCTTCCACACCACCCCCGCC
>NZ_DASRVN010000094.1:0-17213 GCF_035655035.1 Kribbella sp.
TCCCGCGAATGCGACCGCGACCACGCAACCCCCTACGCGAAAACCGGCCGCACCAACCTCACCGGCCTCGTCCCCTACTGCGAATACCACCACATCATCAAAGACACCCCCACCTGGGGCTGGACCACCACACCCCACCCCAACGGCTCCGTCACCCTCACCACCCCCACCGGCCACCGCTACACCACCGTCCCACCAGCACGCGGCCCCATCACACCCACACCACCAACACCAACACAGGCACAGGCACAGGCACAGGCACAGGCACAGGCACCGGCACGGACACACGAACCACCGCCGTACTAACCACGAACCGCAACTTGGGCGGAACCGGCACCGGCACGGACACAGGAACCACCGGCCCTACTAACGAACAACCGCCGCTGGAACGCCAGCACCGGCGATCGCTGACTCCACCCTGAGCGGTGCAATCGGACGAGCCACCCGCACTCCGGTGGCCGGGTGGGATGATGCCGAGAGCAACGTTCGGCAGACGGGTGACGTCGCTCAGGAAGTCCAGTTGCTCCCGCGTGTCCGGGTGTCCGCGTGACCTCGACGGCGCCCACGGCTGGGGCTAGATCGCGTGACTGCGTGACTGCGTGACGGCGTGACTGCGTGACCGGGTGACCGCGTGACTGCGACGGCGCCCACGGCTGGGGCTGGATCGCGTGACCGCCGAGTCTGTTGCCGAGCACGCTGGATTTGATGACGAACGTGTACGCGTGGGTCCCGTTGCCGTGGGGCAGCAGCTGTTGCCGTGCGGGGCGGGCCTCGGCGGCGCTCTCGACCTCGTCCAGCGATAGGCCGTGAAGCTCGGCGTTGATGGTCAGTTCGGCGCGCACATGGCCGGTTGTCTGCAGGATTCCCGGTAAGACGATCGTCTCGTACGCGCGGAGCAGACCCCGTACCGGCGTACAGGGGTCCGCTGCGCTCCTGCACGTGCTGCTGACCTTGCGCAGGTCGCGGCGGTACTCCTTCCACAGCTGCTCGACTTCGCGATGGAATCTCGCAGTCGAGGTCGAACGCGTTCCTGGCCTCGGATGCTCCAGTGCTCAAGGCAGCCGCGAGGCTTCCGCTGGCCGGAACTCGCGATGTGGGTCGTACAGCTGGATCTCGAACCTGTCGTCGTCACTGTCCAGGACGTAGGACATCGCGAGCTCACCGTCGAGCACCCCCGGGGGCGCTCGACGGAGATCGGCTCGGTGCCTCTCCTCGACGTACAGGTGCACGAACCGTCGACAAGCTCCTGCGGTGTGTGCCGGGTCGGGGGACCTACTCGCCGTAGAGCGGGGGGACTTGGTGGGTGGTGTGGAGGTAGTAGACGGGGTCTTTGTAGGTGCCGGGGATTTTGCCCAGGGATTTGATGACGGTTGCGCCGTGGCTTACGGCGTAGAGGTACGCGGTGCCGGTGTTCTTGTCGATGGCGGTGAGGAGGGTGCTCTGGGTGCCGCAGCGTTCGGCTACCAGGGACTCGAAGGTTTGCCAGGTGGAGGTGCGGATCTTCTTCACGATCGGTTGTTTGCCGGCGGCGCGGGGGATGTGGATGGTGTAGAGGGCACCGCCGCGGGTGTTCGCGAGGAAGGTGTCGTACGTCGGGGTCTCGCTGATCAGGGTCATCGTCTTGACGGCGGAGAAGCCGTTGAAGCGGGTGTTGGTCGTGTACGGGAAGTCGGTCCAGTGCCACTCGAAGCGGTACAGGGCGCCGTCACCACGTAGTCGGTACGTGTCAGCGATCAGTCCGTCCGCGCGGTACGAGCTGGTCTCCTCGTACGTGTAGCCCTGGTAGTTCTTGCCGGAGTTGCTGAAGCCGGTGACCGCCTTGCCGTTCTTGTCCGTCCCGTACCACGCCTGGTACAGGCTCGTGTTCAGCATCACCTCGCCTGACGTCAGCTGACCGGACGCCGTCTTCGGGCCCTGGACCCAGGTCGTGCTCAGCTTCGTGATGCCGGGCGTGAACATGTGGACGCCGGTGCCCTGCTTCGCGGTGACCGGCGAGCCCGCGGTGATGTTCGAGTAGCCGATGTCGCCGCCGGCGGTGATGGAGCCGACGGACATCGTGCAGGCCGCCGTGGTCGCGGCCGTTGCAGAGGGGGCGGCGACAGTGAGGGCGCCGAGCAGTGCGGCGGACGCCGCGACGGCGGAGGTTCGGGTCAGGCTCATGGGGGGGCAGGTCCTCTCCGGAAAAGGTTCTCGTCAACTCGATACCACCCGGCTCCGGAAAGTTGTCGAAACCTTTCCGGCCGTGACCGCATCGTGCAGAGTGTGAAGAGCCTGAGACGAGCTTCCGCCGCCGCGGCGGCCGCCGTACTGCTGGGTGCTCTCGCGACCGTCCCAGCCACCGCCGCCACAGCCACCGCCGCCCCGGCCACCGGGTCTGCCGCCCCGTGCAAGCTGCAGCTCGAGTCTGTGACGAGCCGCGGGGATGCGCCGAACACGACCGTCACCGCCGCGGCGCCACCGACCGCGAAGACCGTCGCCGGCCCGCACCTGTTCTCGCCCGGCGCCGCCCGGATCAGCTCCACCTGGCGCTGGACCCCTTCGAACGACGCGTACGTCGTGCTCGGCGCCTGGCTCTACCAGGTGTCGTGGGGCTACGACGAGATGACCGGGGAGCTGTACGTCTACCCGAACCCGGTCGGCGGCGGGTGGGACAAGTTCACGATGTTCGAGCAGGCGACGTACGGCTCGCCGGCCGTCCGGATCGCGCGGTACGGGCTGCGCAACGACGGCGTGCTGTTCCGCTGGACGAGCTGGAAGAACGTCCACCAGTACGCCGGGTTCGCGTCCGTGAAGACGATGACGCTGATCAGCGAGACCAGGACGTACGACACGTTCCTGGCGACCACCCGCGGCGGCGCGCTGTACACGATCCACATCCCGGCGGACACCCGCCTGCGGCCGACCGTGAAGAAGGTCCGGACCTCCACTTGGCAGGGCTTCGAGACTCTCGTCGCCGAGCGCTGCGGCGCGCAGAGCACGTTGCTGATGGCAATCGACAAGGACACCGGTGCGGCGTACCTGTACGCCGTCGGTCACGCGAACGGCGCCGCCACCGTGATCAAAGGACTCGGCAAGGTGCCGGGCACCTATCGCGACCCAGTGATCTCTCGCTGGGTGCAGGACGACGCACCGAACAGAAACGGAGAGTAAATTCCATGAAACTCAAGCGCGCATCCGCAGCGGCGGCCTCGGCCGTCCTCCTCGGTGGCGTGGCCATCGCGTCCGCGGCGACCGCCGGTCCGGCGGCCGCGGCCCCGACGGCGACCAGCGGCGCGACCGCGGCCTGCCAGCTCTGGCTGGGCTCGGTCACCGCCGGTGGCAATATGGCGAACACCGAGGTCACCGCGTCCTCGCCGATCACGGCGAAGCGCACGGCCGGCCCGCACCTGTTCCCGGCCGGATCCGCGAAGGTCCTGTCCACCTGGACCGAGTCCATCGGTATTGCGGGCGAGTCCTCGAGCAGCGGCTACGCGATCCTGAACTCGACGCTGTACTCCGGCGGCTACGGCACCGACTCCACCGGCAAGCCGTTCGCCGGGGTGAAGGCCATCGGCGGCGGCTACAACGGGTACAAGGCGGTCGAGGACACGTTCTACGGCGGCAAGACGGTCCGCGGCGCGATGTACAAGCTGCGCGGCGACGGCGTGCTCTACCGGTACGACGCCGACCACAAGCTCTCCTCGCGGTACAGCGGCTACTCGGCGGTCAAGACGATGACGCTGATCAGCGAGACCGCGACGTACGACACCTTCCTGGCCAACACCTACGGGGGTGCGCTCTACACGATCCACGTGCCGGCGAACATCAAGCAGGCGCCGGTCGTGAAGAAGATCCGGACCTCCACCTGGCAGGCGTTCGACAACCTGGTCGCGGAGAAGTGCGGCACCCAGAGCACGCTGCTCGCCGCGGTCGACAAGGACACCGGCTCGGCCTACCTGTACGCCGTTGGGCACGCCAACGGTGCGGCGACCGTGATCCGCGGCCTCGGCAAGCTCCCCGGCACCTACAAGGACCCGGTCTACTTCCTCAACACCCCTGAGGGCACCCCGCCCCTGTTCGGAGAATGACATGAGGACGAGCAAGTGGATGACCGCCGCGGTCGCGATCGCGGCGGCCGTGACCGGCGGCCTGGCCGTCTCGGCGCCGGCCCAGGCGGCCGCGAACCCGTGCGTGATGGAGGTCGACTCGATCACCGCCGGCGGAAACCTGACCGGCACCCGGATCACCGCGAGCACGCCGCCGACCGCGTCCGACCCAGGCGCCGGGACGCACTTGTTCACGGCCGGGATCGCCAAGGCGAGTACGTCGTGGTTCTCGATGCTCGGCACCGGCTCCGGCGTGACGTACACCGGTTCGGTGATCCTGAACGACACGCTGTACAACGCGTCGTTCGGGTACGAGGACAGCACCGGCGACCCGTTCCAGAAGCTGACCAGGGTCGGCAGCGGCTGGGGCACCTTCACCGCGGTGGAGGAGTCGATCTACCAGCCGTACGTCGGGTCGCCGGACGTCCGCAGCACGCTGTACGGCCTGCGCGGCGATGGCACGCTGCTCCGTTGGACGCCGGGACCGAACAACACCTGGCGCGCGGCCGGGTCCGCGACCGGCTTCGGGTCGTACAAGGCGCTGGCGCTGATCAGCCAGACCGGGACGTACGACACGTTCCTGGCCACCACCAAGAGCGGTGGGCTGGTCACGATCCGGTTGCCGCTGGCCAGCCCGTTGAAGCCCGTGGTCAAGCAGCTGCGGAGCAGCGGCTGGGGCTCGTACGACTCGCTGGTCGCCGAGAAGTGCGGGACGCAGAGCACGCTGCTGACCGCGATCGACAAGGAGACCGGCAAGGCCGACCTGTACGCCGTTGGGCACGCCAACGGTACGGCGACGGCGATCAGCCCGCTGGGCCAGCTGCCGGGCAAGCACGTGGACGCGATCAACGTCCGCGGCGCGTCGGACACCGCGGAGCACCTGTTCGGCGAGTGACAACACAACAAGGCCCCGGTGACCAGCTGGTCACCGGGGCCTTGTCGTGTTTCTAAAAGTCGCCGCCGAAGTCCCCGCCACCGAAGTCGCCGAAGTCGAAACCGCCGCCGTCCCCGCCGTCGCCGCCGCCGTCCCCGCCGAAGTCGCCGTTGTCGCCGTTGTCGCCGCCGTTGTCCCCGGAGTCGCCGTCGGCCATGCCGTCCTGGTAGCCGTCCGCGTAGTCGCCGTAGCCGCCGCCCGCGAACATGCCGCCGAGCGCGGTGCCGATGAACATGCCGGTCAGCACGCCGCCGACGCCGCCGAACAGACCCTGCGCGTACGGCGAGTACGCCGGGCCGGCCTCCCAGTACGGCACGCGCTGCGGGCCGACCATGACCTTGCGGACGTCCGGCTCGGCACCGGCGCGGACCCGCTCGGCGTCGGCCGCACAGGCCGGCACCTCACGCGGCGCGCCGCCCGGCGGCGACCACATCACGTCGACCACGGACGGGCCGTGCTGCGGGTTGAAGAAGCAGGCCGGACGGCGCTGCGGCAGCGGCTCGCCGTTCACCCGCGCCTTCACGCAGGCGGCGGCATACCGGCCGTCCTCGAGGATCTCGATCACGTGCTTGATCTGGTCGGCCTGGGTCACCTGCCCGACCGCCTGCTTGGCGGACTCGTAGGAGTCCAGCGCGCGCTGGTAGTCCTGCCGGGCGCCGTCCCCGAGGTCCTTGCCGACCATGTCCAGGTCGAGCGCCTGCAGTTCCTCGCCGAACCGGGTGATGTCCTCGTCGGCGGTCCGCTTGACCGCTTCGAGCTCGGCGGCGGTGATCTCGTGCTGCTTCTGGTTCTGCAGCTTGGTCCGGCGGTAGGAGCTGAACGCCAGCACCGCGATCACCACGACCGCGATGATCAGGATGAATTCCATGACGGGCCTCTCTCGGGGGTCCTTTCCGGCAACCCTATCGAATGCCGCAAGGCGGGCCGCCGCCACGCAGGGTGATGCAATCCCGGGAAAGCGGTCACCGGCGACGCATAATCGAGGAGCGCGCCGCCCAGCGTCTGTCCGAACCCCGCCGGAAGGCCGCCTATGGGCAAGACCGCGCGACTGCTCCCGCTCGTGCTGACCGCGACCGCACTGGTCCCCCTGCAACCCGCCGACAACCCCTCCTACCAGGAGATTCCCCTGGACGGACCGTCCGTCCAGACCGCGACATCGCCGTACGGAATGGTCGGGATCACCTGGCCGGAAGGTGTGCGGAACGTCACCGCGAAGGTCCGGGTACGGCAGAACGGGAAATGGACCGATTGGCAATCGTTATCTGTCGAGGACGATCACGGACCCGATCCATTGGTGCCCGAAGGAATTCAGCGAGCGGGCACCGAACCGTTATGGGTCGGAAATGCCACCGGCGTCCAGGCGAGTGCTGTCAGTGATACCGGTACGCCGGTTTCCGGGGCCAAGGTCGTGCTGATCCAGCCCGGTGTCCTGAGCACGGACGCCGACGAACCCGGCGTCGGCCCCGCCTCCCAAGCCGCCTCGAGCGCGTCGCCGTACCCGATGCCGTTGATGGTCAGCCGGCGCCGGTGGGGCGCCGACGAACGGCTGCGGACGTACAACGGGGCATCCTGCGCGCGGCCGAGGTACACGACGACGGTGCTCGGGGCGTTCGTCCATCACACCGCGGACCGCAACGACTACACCCGGACGCAGGTCGCGGCGATGGTGCGGGCGATGTACGCGTACCACGTGAAGAGCCGCGGGTGGTGCGACCTCGGGTACAACTTCCTCGTCGACCGGTTCGGCCGGATCTTCGAGGGCCGGGCCGGCGGCGCGCAGTTGCCGGTGCTCGGCGCGCACACGGCGGGGTACAACGCGAACTCGTTCGGCGTCGCGGTGATCGGGAACTTCGACCAGGTCGCGCCGCCGGCGGCGATGCTCGAGTCGACGGCCCGGGTGCTCGCCTGGAAGCTGGACGCCAACTACCGGTCGCCCTCGGCAACCATCCGGCTCGACGGGAAAGTTCTGCACACGGTTTCCGGGCATCGCGACACGAAGGCCACGGACTGTCCCGGGACCGAGCTGTACAAGAAGCTCGGCTGGCTGCGGCAACGGGTGAACACCTTGATGGGCGGGAGTTTCTCGACCCCGATCTACCGGTACGCAAGGAAACTCGGTTTCCGGAACATCGGTCAGCCGTTCTGGGGTGAACACCCGACCCGGACCGGCCGGGCGACGTACTTCGCCACCCGGGACGTCTTCTACTCCGTTGCCACCGGCCCGCATTCCACAGCCGGCGCTTTCCGGAGCCGGTACCGGCTGCTCGGCGCGGGCAGTGCGCGGCTCGGGTTGCCGATCACCGACGCGTACCAGGTGCACGGCGGGGTCCGGCAGAAGTTCCAGCGCGGCTGGCTGGTCTGGGACCGCCGCACCCGGCAGGTCAAGGTCGTCTACGGGAGGGCACTATGAGAAAACGTGTGATCGCGGCGGTGGTGCTGTCGTCGGCAATGGTCAGTACGACCGCGCACGCCCGCGAGATCACGCCGGCCGCGCCTGCCGTGACAGGGCCGGACACCGCGATCACCGGTCGCGGGTTCGGGCACGGCCGCGGGCTGTCGCAGTACGGCGCCCAGGGGGCCGCGCTGGCGGGGAAGTCGGTGAAGCAGATCCTGGACTTCTACTACCCGGGGACGACCACCGGGAAGGCGTCCGGCACCATCCGGGTGCGGATCAGCGCCGACACCACCGACGGCGTCCGGGTCGTCGCGGTGAACGGGCTCGCGGTGCGGTCGCTTGCCACCGGCAAGGTATATCCGTTGCCCAAGGCATCGACGATCAACCAGTGGTCGATCGACCCGAACGGCGAGCACGGCACCAAGCTCAGCTGGTACAACACGAAGACCCGGAAATGGACGCTCTACAAGACGTTCACGGGTATGGCGCAGTACGAGGGCGCGTCCGTGATCGGACTGGTGCTGCCGAGCGGCGACGTCCGCCGGTACCGCGGCACGCTGCGGGCGATCGACGTGTCCGGAGCGCATCTGGACACCGTGAACGTGCTGCCGCTCGAGTACTACCTGCGCGGCGTCGTACCGCGGGAAGCCGTGACCAGCTGGCGGCCCGCCGCGCTGCAGGCTCAGGCCGTTGCCGCGCGCACCTATTCGGTCTTCTACCGGAACCGGGCGACGGACAGGGCGTACGACCTGTGCGACACCACGTCCTGCCAGGTGTACGGCGGGTACGACGACGAGGAGACGTCGACGAACAACGCGATCGCGGCCACCGCCGGGCAGATCCGGCTGTACCAGGGCAGGCCGATCATCGCGGAGTTCTCGTCGTCGAACGGCGGGGCGACGGCGGCCGGCGACGCGCCGTACCAGCTGACCAAGGTGGACGGCTGGGACGCGTACCCGCGGAACGGGAACCCGAACGTCACCTGGACGGTGACCCGGACGGCCGCGGAGATGCAGGCGGTGTTCCAGGTCGGGACGATCCGGTACGTCCGGGTGCTGAAGCGGACCGGAGTCGGCCCGGGCGGCGGCCGGGCGGTCACCGTACAGGCCGTCGGGTCTCGCGGGTCGCGGGTGCTGACCGCCGACCAGGTCCGGATCCGGCTGCATCTGCGCTCGGCCTGGATCAGCTTCCCGGCCCGCTGATCCTGATATACCAACTGGGCTTGCCGAAGAGCCTGGCGGCTGAACCATTGACGTGCCGTCCATGCGCCGGTTAGAACGTGACATCGCTGTCAACCACCGCCCAGGAGGAGCAGGTCGATGCGCAGAAAGCTTGGTATATCAACACGTCTCGCCGCCGGAGTACTGACGGTCACGGTCCTCGGATCGCTGAGCCTGGCCACGGCGAATGCGGCCCCCGACGGCGGGACCGACCCCGTCGCGGCGGCCCGGGCGCGGGCGTCGTACGACGCCATCAACACGTACTTCGACGCGGGCAAGGGTGGCCTGCTGCTCGAGGAGTACCCGAACACCCAGTCCAACGCGTACTCGTACGTCTGGCCGTACTCGCAGGCGGCGATCGCGGCCGAGGACCTGGCCGGGGTGCCCGGCGCGGGCCGCGCGGGGTCGGCGGAGGCGGACCGGCGGATCGCGGCGTACGAGTTCTACTGGAACGCCGGGACCACGCCGACCGGTTACGACTCGTACGTCCGGCCGCCGAACGGGCAGGGCGGCGACAAGTTCTACGACGACAACGAGTGGATCGGCCTGAACCTGATCCAGCGGTACCAGCGGACCGGTGACCCCGCCGCCCTGGCCCGGGCCAAGGACATCTTCGCGCTCGTCGTGCACGGCTGGGACACGGACCCGTCGCACCCGTGCGCGGGCGGCGTGTACTGGACCCAGGCGCCGTGGAGCCACGACCGCAACACGATCTCGAACGGTCCGGGCGCGGAGCTCGGTGCGCACCTGTACCTGCTGACCCGCGACAAGTCGTACCTGACGTGGTCCAAGAAGATGTACCAGTGGGCGCAGACCTGCATGCTGGCGCCGAACGGTCTGTACTGGGACCACATCGACCTCGCCGGGAACGTCGAGAAGACGCAGTGGAGCTACAACCAGGGCGTGATGCTCGGCGCCGGCGTGTTGCTGTTCAAGGCGACCGGTGACGCGCGCTACCTGCGGGACGCGAAGGCGGTCGCGAACGCGTCGCTGGCGTTCTACAACACCCCCGAGATGCTCGCGAAACAAGGCGCCGCGTTCAACTCGATCTGGTTCAAGAACCTGCTGATCCTGGACTCGGTCAGCCCCGACCCCCGCTACCGCCAGGCGATGCAGTCCTACGCCGACTACAACTGGAACACCACCCGCGACCCCGCCACCAACCTCTACAAGTTCCGCGAGGGCACGGTGGAACTACTCCAGCAATCCGGCATAACCCAAATCCACGCCCTCCTGGCGTGGCCCCGCTCCCGCTACGGCCTCCTGGCCTGACAAACAGCACCGCGCAGCCCGTCCCCGCAAGGGACGGGCTGCGCGGTTTGGTTTTCAGGCTGCAGCCGTCGCCGTCTTGATGTCGACCGGGATAACGGGAGTCCCGTCCTGCGGACTGTTCTGGGGCGTGACGCCCGCCTCCGCCACCTTGTCGATCAGCTTCAGGCTCGGCTCGTCGATGGTCCCGAACGCCGTGTACTGCGCCGTCAACCCCGACGCATCGCCGTACACGATGAAGAACTGACTGCCGTTGGTGTTCGGCCCGGAGTTGGCCATCGCCAGCATCCCCCGCCCGTACTTCAGCGTCGGATAAACCTCGTCCGCGAAGCTGTATCCCGGCCCACCCGACCCGGTCCCGGTCGGATCCCCGCACTGCAGCACCTGCAGCCCTTCACCCACCGTCAACCGGTGGCACTTCGTGTTGTCGAAGTACTTCTGCCCGACCAGGCTCAAGAAGTTCTTCACCGCACACGGCGCCAGCGCACTGTCCAGCGTCAGCTGCAGATCGCCGATCGACGTGTTCAGGCTGACCTTCGACGTACCGGACGCCTTCGTCTTCCCGTTGCCCGGCAGGTTCACCTTCTTCGCCGCCGGCTCCGCGCTCTTCTTGTACGTGCAGTTCACCTCGGCGGCCAGCGCCTTCGCGCGCTTCGGCGCCGGGAACATCGCCGTCGGGATGCTCGACGGCTTGCTGTCCGGCGCGGCCGCCGACGTACTGGCCGACGTACTCGCCGCCGGGGTGTCACTGCCGCCGCCCCCGAAGACCAAGAACGCCCCGACGACGACCACGACCACCGTCACGACCGCCGCCACGGTGACCGCGAGGTTCCGGCGCTGTCGCCGGTGCTCCGCTTCCCGCTCGGCCTGCCGCTTCGCCTTCCGCGCCGCCAGCTGCTGCTGGTGGGTCTTCTTGGACATGCAGTAACCCTCCTCAACCGGATGCCTGGACGGAACTTACAGCGTCAACCTGAGAACTGTCTGTCAATCCGAGGTCGGCAAGTACGATCACCCGATCGTCCGCGGTCAGCGTCAGCGCGGCGTCCCGCGCCGGGTTCAGGACGACGCCGTACCCCGGCGGGCGGTGGAACGCGCTCGCGACCCGGTACCCGATCGCCGTCTCGCCCCGCCGGCGCGCCGCCTCCGCGACGGTCGCGAAGTTCGCGGCACTCTCCGGTACGACGTAGTCGGCGGCCGGCTTCAGGTAGATCTCCGCGCCCTCGGGCCCGAGCAGCTCGGTGAACACCTCGGCCAGGTGCAGGTTCTGGCTGAGCTGGGTGAGCAGCAGGCTGATCAGCTTCTCGCTGACCACGAAGTCGTCGGCCTCGGTGACCTGCGCGATCTCCCGGTTCGCGTCGTCGTTGATCTCGCTGACGATCGAGTACGGCGCGTTGAGCCGCTGCTCGAGGTCGCGGATGTGCAGCAGTGTGAGCAGCGTCCGGGCGTCCGCCTGCTGCTCGTCGAGCTCGTCCGTGGCCAGGATGATGACGTGCTGGTAGCTGCTCACGTCGAGCGCCTCGAGCGCGCCGCGGTTCGTCGGGTCGCAGGTCGTCGTACCGATCGTCAGGTTCGGGTACGTACCGGGCCGCGGCTCGTCGGTGCCGGCGATCTGCAGGTGTGAGCCGCAGGTCGCGAAGTCGTCGAGCAGCTCGAGGATCTTCGGGGCGCGCTTGTTCCAGCCGATCATCAGCGTCCGGGCGGGGCACGGCTCGGGCTGGGCGCACACCGCGATCGCGTCCTCGACGATCTGCGCGGGGGTCGTGGAGCGGCGGATCAGCGCCTCGTCCTCGGCGAGCAGGATCAGCTCGTCGCCGGCGCCGAGGACGGCGTCGACGGACGGGTTCAGGACGACGCGCCCGTCGGCGTACCGGATGCCGACCGCGACACCACGGTCGTACGTCCGGCTGACCTCACCGAACGGCTGCCCGGCCGCGGCCGGATCGTCGCGCAGGTAGAACTCGTTGCCGCCGAACGACAGCAGCTCCATGCAGACCGCGGACAGCCCGGACTGCCGGTGCGCCTGCACGATCAGCCGTACGGCGAGGTCGTCGGCGCCGATCAGCTGCGTCCGCGGCCCGCCGGCGAGCTGCGCCGCGGCCAGGTTGTCGGACTCCCGCAGCGCCGCCACCACCTGCGGCCCGTCGGCCTGGCGGGCCCGTTCGCCGAGGGCGAGCAGGATCTTGATCACCTGGATGTCGGCGTCCGCGGTGGCCGGCGGCAGCACCATCACCGAACTCGCCGCGGACAGGTTCACCAGGTCGAGGTCGGCGGGCCGCAGCGGGTTCCCGGTCCGGCAGACCACCACGGTCTTCCCGTGGTCGCCGATCCGGGCCCGGAGCTCGTCCTCCATCTCGACCTTGTCCTTGTCGGCGAGGATCGCGACACAGGTACGGCGCTGGTCCTGGTTGGCCTGCACCAGCTCGGCGACCACCGTGAACACCTGCTCGGACCACCCGAGGACGACCGTGTGCCCGCGCTCGACCACCC
The DNA here is from genome assembly GCF_035655035.1 of Kribbella sp. GTDB lineage: Bacteria > Actinomycetota > Actinomycetes > Propionibacteriales > Kribbellaceae > Kribbella. The sequence continues at coordinate 12,391 of NZ_DASRVN010000094.1, forward strand.
GGGAGCGGCCCTTCCGCAGATCCTCGATCTTGGCGTCCAGGCCGGTCGTGATGACACCGATGAACGCGCTCACCACGAAGATCCCGCCGATCGTGATCATCAGCATCAGGAACAGGAACAAGTGGCTGCCCTGGTCCCCGGCCATCGTGCCGGTGTCGATGGCCCGCAACAGCGCCATCCAGAACATCTCCGTCCAGCCCCCGTGCTGGACCACGTCCTTCGGCACCAGCACGATCACCAGCAGTGACATCACCAGCACCATCAGGGCCGAGGCGAACCCCAGCCAGGCAATCAACGCCGGCGTACCCCGCGACATCGTGCTGTCGAACCAGTACCGGGCCCGCTCCCGCCACATACCCCGCTCCTCACGTCCAACCCAACTCGCGCACTATGCCACGCCCAGGCTGAAACAACCCCGAGAGGACCAACAAACAGCCCCCGCTCGGAGCGGAGCGACCCCAACCCCCGCCCCGCTCGGAGCGAGGGCGACCCCAACCCCCCGCCCCGAGCGGAGCGAGGGGGTGGTTGGTGAGGTCAGTCCTTGATGTCGCAGATGGCGGCGCCGGCGGCGACCGTGGCTCCTACTTCGGCGGTCAGGCCGGTGACGGTGCCGGCCTTGTGGGCGTTCAGGGGCTGTTCCATCTTCATCGCCTCGAGGACCACGATCAGGTCGCCCTCGGCGACGGTCGCGCCCTCCTCGACGGCGATCTTCACGATCGTGCCCTGCATCGGCGAGGTCAGCGAATCGCCGGACGCCGCGGAGCTCTTGGTGCCACCGGCCCGCCGAGCCGGCTTCTTCTTACCGGCCGCAGCCGCGGGGGCGATCCCGCCCAGGCCGCCGGGCAGCACGACCTCGATCCGCTTGCCGCCGACCTCGACCGTGACCTTCTCCCGCTCGGCGTCCTCGGGAGCCTCGGCCGTCGGCCCGTCGTACGGCGTGAGCTGGTTGTCGTACTCGGTCTCGATCCAGCGGGTGTGCACCGTGAACCCGTCCGTACCGACGAACGCCGGGTCGGACACCACCGCCTGGTGGAACGGGATCACCGTCGGCATGCCCTCGACGACGAACTCGCGCAGCGCCCGCCGCGACCGCTCCAGCGCCTGGGTCCGGTCCCGGCCGCTGACGATCAGCTTCGCGACCAGCGAGTCGAACGCCCCCGGCACGGTCTCGCCCTGGTCGTACCCGCCGTCCAGCCGGACGCCGGGCCCGGACGGAGCGTGCCACTTCAGCAGCGTCCCCGGCGCCGGGAGGAAGCCGCGCCCGCCGTCCTCGGCGTTGATCCGGAACTCGATCGAATGCCCGGACACCACCGGGTCGTCGTACCCCAGCTCCTCGCCCTGCGCGATCCGGAACATCTCCCGGACCAGGTCCAGCCCGGTGACCTCCTCGGACACCGGGTGCTCGACCTGCAGCCGGGTGTTCACCTCGAGGAACGAGATCAGCCCGTCCTGCCCGACCAGGAACTCGCACGTCCCGGCGCCGACGTACCCGGCCTCGCGGAGGATCTTCTTGGACGACGCGTAAAGGATTTCCATTTGCTCGTCCGACAGGAACGGCGCGGGCGCCTCCTCGACCAGCTTCTGGTAACGGCGCTGCAGCGAGCAGTCCCGCGTCGACACTACGACAACGTTGCCGTGGGCATCGGCCAGGCACTGGGTCTCGACGTGCCGCGGCTTGTCCAGGTACCGCTCCACGAAGCATTCACCGCGGCCGAACGCACTGGTCGCCTCGCGGACGGCGGACTCGAACAGCTCCGGTACCTCGTCCAGCGTGCGCGCGACCTTCATCCCGCGGCCGCCGCCGCCGTACGCCGCCTTGATCGCGATCGGCAGCCCGTACTCCTGCGCGAACGCGACCACCTCGGACGCGTCCGCGACCGGGTCCGGCGTACCGGGGACCTGCGGCGCGCCGACCCGCTCCGCGATGTGCCGCGCCTTGACCTTGTCGCCGAGCGAGTCGATCGCCGACGGCGGCGGGCCGATCCAGATCAGGCCCGCGTCGATCACTGCCTCGGCGAACGCGGCGTTCTCCGCCAGGAACCCGTACCCCGGGTGGACGGCGTCCGCGCCGGAGCGGACCGCGACGTCCAGGATCTTCGCGATGTTCAGGTAGGAGTCGGCCGGCGTCGACCCGCCGAGCGCGTACGCCTCGTCCGCGAGCCGGACGAACAGCGCGTCCCGGTCCTGGTCGGCGTACATGGCGACGCTCTGGATCCCCGCGTCGGCGGCGGCCCGGACGACCCGCACGGCGATCTCGCCCCGGTTCGCGACCAGCACCTTGGTGATCTGCTTGCTGTCGGACACAGCTGACTCCCTTCGGCTGGCCCGAGTCTAGGGTCAACCGGCCCTCCAGGAGCACAGGGCGTTGCTCACACTGTCTGAGTGCTGGTCGCGCCGTCCACTTGGTGGACGGCGCTCCCGTGCAGGGACTCAGCGGTAGGACTTCGACACGGCGTCCAGGAGGCGTTCGAGCGTGTCGTACGTCGGGGTGTCGGCGACGTCGAGCACGTCCTTGGCGACCGGGAGGTTGCGCTGGCCGACGATGTTCGCGAACTGGGTCTCGTCCGTGGTGCGGAAGCCGTGCCGCGCCGCGAGTTCCTGGAGTTCGGGATCGGTCGAGAGGAGTTCGCCGAGCTTCTCGCCTCCTCCGTTCAGGGAGACCAGCGTGTGCTTGGACTGCACGGTCGGCGACGGGTACATCAGCACCATGCCCGGCTTGAGCCGGTGCTCGACCGCGGCCTCGACGAACTGGGCCTCGTAGATGTTCACCATCGGCGACTTGCCCATGCCGAGCGAGAGGTAGTCGTCGAACGGGCCCTCACTGGAGTTGTCGGTGTACCCCTGGTTCACGAACAGCGGCGCGACCAGCGGCAGCACCTTCTTCTCGTCCGCCTCGCTCTGCACCACGGTGTTGTGGTTGGCAACATACGTGACGATCGACAGGAACATCGCCGCCGAGTTCGAGGTCCGCGGGTCGGTGGTGGTGATCAGGATCCGCTTGTTCACCGGGTACGTCGTGTTGCCGCGGATGTTCGTCCAGCGCCAGTTCGCCTTCGCGAGGTCGACGTACTTGCGGACGTCGAAGTACCAGGCGCCGTCGACCTTGCGGGCGATCCCGGTCGCGGACAGCAGGTCGACGATCGGCTGGAACGTCGCGATCGCCATCGGCGACGAGAACACGGAGTACTCCATCCCGTTCACCGCCGGCCGGCCGGACCGCGGCTTCAGGATCCGCTCCGCCGCGGTGCTGCTGGACGGGAACGCGAAGTCGTACTTGCTCAGGTCGACCGAGGTGGCGATCTCGCGCGACCCTGCCGTGTCGACCTTGACCTCGAACCCGTGCTTGGCGAGCGCGGCCTTGACGTCGGGGTCCTCGAAGTACGCGCGTTTCTCGGAGCCGATCACGCCGGTGAGCGTGATCAGGCTGGGACTGGCCTGCGCGTTGTTGCCGTTGCGCACCACGAGTACGGTCGCCACCGTCGCCAGGACGAGCACCCCGGCGACCGCGGCCGGCAGCGCGATCGGGAACCGCCGCCCGAAGGCGCCGAACCCGCTGGGTGTCACGGCGGCTTGATCTGCTCCGGCTTCCAGCGCGACGGCTGGTCTGGTCCATTTGGCCAGGCGCTCGTCCGGTTCGGCCTGCGTGTCCGGCTTCGGGGTCAGTTCTTCGCGAACGATGCGTTCGACCAGGATCGGTACATAGTCGCGGACCGGGTCGCCGGCGAAGGAGTCGCGGGCGCTGCGGATCGCGGTTTCGATGTCTTCGGGAGTATGGATGTCGGCGAAGGTCGCGGTGAGCCTGCTGGTCAGGTTCTCGATCGCCTTCTGTTCACGTACGGTGTCAAGCTTCAAGAGGATGTCTCCACAGGACGGTCACTTGAGCGGCGCCGGACCTCAAGCCCCCGTATGCGGCGCCACGCATATCCTTCCGTCCCAGAGGTCCAACAACGAGGAGTCCTGATGACCGGAATTCTGGAACCGTTGGCGGGAACCGTCCCGGCGGTCTGGGAGAAGCTCGACGACCGGTTCGCCGGCATCCGCGGCGACAGCCGGCTGGAACGGTTGTGGACCGGCGGCCGCTGGCTCGAGGGCCCGGTGTACTCCGCCGCCGGCCGCTACCTGCTCTGGAGCGACATCCCGAACGACCGCATCCTGCGCTGGGACGAGACGTCGTACCAGGTCTCGGTCTTCCGGCACCCGGCCGGCAACACCAACGGCCACACCCGCGACACCGAGGGCCGGCTGGTGAGCTGCGAGCACGGCAACCGCCGGGTGACCCGCACCGAGCACCACGGCGGCATCACGGTGCTCGCCCACGAGTACGACGGCAAGCGGCTGAACAGCCCGAACGACGTGGTCGTGAAGCGCGACGGATCCGTCTGGTTCACGGACCCGGCGTACGGGATCGACTCCGACTACGAGGGGTACAAGGGCGAGATCGAGACCGGTGGTTGCCACGTCTACCGGGTCGCGCCGGACGGCGCCCTGACCCGCGTCGCCGACGACTTCAACCGCCCGAACGGGCTGGCCTTCTCGCTCGACGAGTCGTTGCTCTACATCACCGATTCCGAAGAGGCGACGATCCGCGTCTTCACCGTCGACGGAGACAAGCTCTCCGGCGGCGAACTGTTCGCCGAGTGCGGCAACGGCATCTTCGACGGCATCCGCCTCGACACCCAGGGCCGGATCTGGGCCTCGGCCGCCGACGGCGTCCACATCTACCACTCCGACGGCACCCTGCTCGGCAAACTCCTGGTCCCCGAAACCGTCAGCAACCTCACCTGGGGCGGCCCCAAACGCAACCGCCTGTTCCTCACCGCGAC
>NZ_DASRVN010000095.1:0-9849 GCF_035655035.1 Kribbella sp.
GCTGGTCGCGCGGATCCTGGACGAGTTCCGGGAGCCGGGCCGTCGGCGCCCGGCCCGGCGGTCGAAGGCGGCCCTGCTCACGTCTCGCGAGTGGGAGGTGATGGGGCTGCTGGCCGATGGTCTGAGCACCGACGAGGTCGCTAAGCGGTTGTTCCTGTCGCCGACCACGATCCGGGTGCACATCTCCTCCGTACTGCGCAAACTCCGGGTGAAGGACCGCCAGTCCGCCATAGACCTGCTGCGCGACGAAAGCTGAAGGATGGGTGCTGAAGAACGAACGCTGAAGAATGGGTGTTGAAGGACGAGCTGAAGGACGAAAGCTGAAGGACCGGTGTTGAAGGGCGAGTGCTGAACCGGTCGTGCGGGAGGTCCCCCCTCCTCACCGCCCGCACGACCGGTCCGGCGTGCCGTGCACGATCCCCCCTCGCCCACGACCTCTGCTTGTCACCCTAAGTAGCGATGCCCCGCGGAGCCAGACCTTTGAGCGTTCAAACACCTAAACGCCCGCGGCGAACGCGGTTGTCCGTCGTTGTCACTGGGGGTGATCGCCGGATTCCCGCTACCTTGGGGTATTGGTCCCTCGATCTGCAGGAGGCTCCCGTGAAGATCAACGACGTACTGCGCGGCAAGGGCAACCAGGTCGTCACCATCTCCCCAGAAGCCACCGTCACCGAGCTGCTCGCACTGCTTGCCGAGCACAACATCGGCGCCGTGGTGGTCAGCGCGGACGGCTCGACGGTGTCCGGGATCGTCTCCGAGCGCGACATCGTGCGGCTCTGGAACGGTACGCCGGACGCGGGCGACGTCCGGGTGAGCGCGATCATGACGTCCGAGGTGCACACCTGCGCGCCCGACGACCTGATCGACAACCTGATGCGGATGATGACCGACCGCCGGATCCGGCACGTCCCGGTCGTTGTCGACGGCAACCTGGCCGGCCTGGTCAGCATCGGCGACGTGGTGAAGTCCCGGATCGGCGAGCTCGAGTTCGAGAAGGAGCAACTCTCCAACTACATCACCAGCTGACCGGCGCTGCCCCCGATCCGGTCGGGGGCAGCCGATCGAGCTACAGGTCGATCAGGTCGCCGAGGTCGAGGCCCTCGAGTTGCGGGCGGACGTCCTTGGCTTCCCCGACGACGACCACGAGCAGGCCGTCGGCTCCGATGTACCGGCGGTAGGCCTCGGTCGCCTCCGCCGCGGTGGTGGCCGCGATGTTGGTCAGGTACGTGTCGGCGAAGTCGATCGGTACGCCGTTCGCGATGTTGCTGCCGACCTGCTGGGCCACCGAGTCGGCCTGCTCGTAGCGCAGCGGGGCGGTCCGGATCAGGCTGTCCTTCGCCTCCTGCACCTCCTGCTCGGTCAGGCCGTCGCGGGCCTCCCGGAGGATCCGCAGCGCGTCGGTGATCGCGGCGCCGGTGACCTCGGTCCGTACGGCGCCGCCGAGGCTGAACGTGCCGCCCTTGCGCGGCGCCGAGAAGCTGGTCCGGGTGCCGTACGTGTACCCCTTCTCCTCGCGCAGCACGGTGTCCACGCGGGAGGTGATGGTCCCGCCGACGACATGGTTCGCGACCGCGGCCGCGCCCCACGCCGGGTCCCGGCGGTCCGGTCCGGCGCAGCCGATCAGCAGTTGGCTCTGCACCGACCCCGGCCGATCGACCAGGACGATCCGGTTCCCGGTCAGGTAGATCGGCTCCGGCGTCTCCAACGCCGTACGGGCGGACGACGTCCAGCTGCCGAACGCCGAGTCGATGATGCCGGCAACATCCACCCCGGTGGCGTCGCCGGCGAACAGGATCTGCGCCCGCTCCGGACCGATGTTGTTCCGGTAGAACTCGGCGACCTCGACGTTGGTCAGCGGCCGGATCGTGTCCGGCGTCCCCGCGGTCGGCCGGGACCGCCGCGTCGACGCGTCGAACAGGTGCGCCGCGAACGCCTCGCGTGCCCGGTACCCGGCGTTCGCCCGCTCCTGGTTGATCTCACCGAGCCGGATCGTCACGTGCCGGCCGACGTCGGCCTGGTTGAACGCGGGCCGGGTGATCGCCTCCGCGAGCAGCTCGACCGCCGGCGCCAGGTGCGACACCGGCACCGAGATCTCCACGTGCAGCGCGTCCGAGCTGACGTCGACGCCGTACGCCGCACCGTGCCGCTCCAGGGCGGCCGCGAACTCGTTGGCCGAGTGCAGCTCGGTGCCCTCGTCGAGCGTCCGCGACATGATCGTCGCGACCCCTTCGAGTTCCCGCGGCTCGGCGATCAGCGGCATCGCGATCGTCACGCGCACGGTGGCGACGTACTGCCCCGGGCGGTCGAACACGTGCACCGGCGTACCGACGCCGATCCGGGTCGTCGTCGCCTCCGGGAACTTCCACGGCCGCGGTGCGCCGACGGCCGGCGGGGTGGTCAGAACCTGGCTCATTCCTGCTCTCCCGACGTCTCGTTGCGGCGGTACGTGACCTGCACCCGGCCCGCGGCGCGGATCCACTGCGCCGCGGCCTCCTGGACCTGCGCGACGGTGACCGCCTGGACCTGGTCGATCCGGGTGTTGATCCGGTTCGCGTCGCCGAACAGCAGCGCGTAGTGCGAGATCTCGTCTGCCCGTCCCGCGCACGTCGCGAGCTGCTCCAGCCAGTCCCGCTCGGCCTGGGCCTGCACGGTCGCGAGCTCCTCCGCGGTCACGCCGTCGGTGGCCAGCTTCTCGATCTCCTCGAGCAGCGCGTCCTCGACCTGCTGCAGGTCGACGCCGTCGGACGCGATCCCGGTCAGCGTCCCGAACGACACCCCGCCGATCAGCGGCAGCGCGCCACCGGACACCGACTGGGCGATCTGCTCGTCGCGGACCAGGCGGCGGTTCAGCCGGCCGCTCTGCCCGGCGGCGAGGATGTCGAGCGCCAGCCCGGCCGCGTCCAGCTCCGGAGTGCCGTCCACCGGCAGCCGGAACATCATCGTGACCAGGTCTGACGGTACGTCGGAGGTCACGTCGTCACGCTGTACGTCGGTCATCGGGCCGATCGTGCCGTCCGGTGCGGGCGGCGGCGTGGGGATCGCCGGCAGGTGGCCGAAGTACCGCTTGGCGGCGTCGAAGGCGTCCGCCTCGGAGACGTCGCCGACGATCGTCAGGACCGCGTTGTTCGGACCGTAGTACTGACGGAAGAACGCGTGCACGTCCTCCAGCGAGGCAGCGTCCAGATCCGCCATCGAGCCGATCGTCATGTGCGCGTACGGATGGCCCTCGGGGAACGCGAGCCGGACGAGCCGCTCGTACGAGTCGCCGTACGGGCGGTTGTCGTAGCTCTGCCGCTTCTCCTCCTTGACCACGTCGCGCTGGTTGTCCAGGTTCTCCTGGTTGACCGCGTCGAGCAGGTAGCCCATCCGGTCCGCCTCGAGCCAGAGCGCGAGGTCCAGGCCGCCGCTGGGCAGCGACTCGAAGTAGTTCGTCCGGTCGAAGAACGTCGAAGCGTTGAGGCTCGCGCCGGCCGTCTCCAGCAGGCTGAAGTGCTGACCGGAGGCGACGTTGCGCGACCCCTGGAACATCAGGTGCTCGAAGAGGTGCGCGAACCCGGTCAGGCCCGGTGGTTCGTGGCGCGAACCCACGTCGTACCAGAGGTTGACGGCGACGATCGGGACGGCGCGGTCCGAGCTGACGACGACCCGCAGGCCGTTGTCCAGCGTCTGCTCCGCGAGGGGGTAGTCCAAGGGCATACCGGCCACCATACGTGGTCGGTAAACCCCGCTCACTCCAGGCGTTTGAGTACTTCGTCGTGCAGGCGGCCGTTGGTTGCGACGGCGTTCGGGCCGTTCGGGCCGGGCGTACCGTCGACCGAGGTGAACCTGCCGCCGGCCTCGTCGACGATGATCGCCAGCGCGGCCATGTCGTACAGCTCCAGCTCCGGCTCGGCGGCCACGTCGACGGCGCCCTCGGCGACCAGCATGTACGACCAGAAGTCGCCGTACGCGCGGGTCCGCCAGACCGAGTCCATCAGCTCGGCCCACTGGTTCTTCTTGCCGATCTTCTCCCAGCCCTTGAGCGACGCGTACGACAGCGACGCGTCCTCGATCTTGCTCACGTCGCTGACCCGGCACGGCTGCGACGAGTGCAGCGCGCGGCCGGTCCAGGCGCCGTCGCCGTACGACGCCCACCAGCGCTTCCCGAGCGCGGGCGCGGACACCACGCCGACGACGACCTGGTCCTCGATCATCAGGCTGATCAGCGTCGCCCAGACCGGGACGCCGCGGATGTAGTTCTTGGTGCCGTCGATCGGGTCCACCACCCAGCGCCGCACGCCCCAGCCCGACGTACCGTCCTCCTCGCCCACGAACGCGTCCCGCGGGCGCGCCCGGGCGAGCGTCTTGCGCATCACGTCCTCGACCTTCTTGTCCGACTCGCTCACCGGAGTCAGATCGGGCTTGGTGGCCACGTGCAGGTCGAGCGCCTTGTAGCGGTCCATCGTGGTCGAGTCCGCGTCGTCGGCCAGGATGTGGGCGAGCCGCAGGTCATCCGTGTGCGAAGGCATGCCGGAAGGCTAGCCTGAACCGTCCGCGAGCGCTCAGCCTGGCCGGGACGAGTTGTGGCGGGATTGAACCAAATCGGTCCGCCGAACGTGCCATTGATGTCCGACCACGACCTCAAGATGCCGGGAGGCGTCAATGTTCGAGCGCTTCGGGAACCTGCCGCTGCACGTGCTGGTGATCCACCTCGCAGTGGTGGTGCTGCCGGTGAGCGCGCTCACCGCGATGGCGTTCGTGGCGGTGCCGAAATGGCGGCGGCTGTTGCGCTGGCCGGCGCTCGTCCTCGGCGTCGGTGCGCTGATCTGCGCGTTCGTGGCGAAGAAGAGCGGAGACGCGTTCGTGGCGGCGCTGCCGCAGCTCCGCCAGTTGGTCGCGGTGCACCGGTCGCGCGGCAACCTGCTGCTCTGGCTCGTCCTGGCCTTCACGATCCTGGTCGTCGCTGCCTTCCTGTTGCTGCCGACAACCGGAAAGGGCGTGGTCGCGCTCAACAGCCGCCCGCTCCAGCTCCTGGTGACCGCGGCCGTCGTGGTGATGGCGGTCGTCGTGATCTACCAGACGATCATCACCGGCGACGCCGGCGCCAAGGCCGTCTGGGGCAGCATCCTGCCGAACAAGTAGGTGGGGCGGACGTCCGTCACTGACCAAGCGCGGCCGCCCGGGCGGCCTTACGCCTGATGAGGCGGTTCGGAGCCGCTGTCGGCGGGGTTGGTCAGTGGCGCAGGTTCGGCTCGGCCCTCGCGGGAGGCCAGCAGCCGGCGGAACGACGCCACCCGGGCAGGGTCGGCACGGCCCTCGGCGACCGCTTCGTCCAGGGCGCAGTCGGGGGCGTCTGCGGTATGGGTGCAGCCGCGCGGGCAGTCCGCGGTCAGGTCCGCCAGGTCCGGGAACGCGTGGATCAGCTTGTCCGGGTCCACATGCGCGAGGCCGAACGAGCGGATACCTGGAGTGTCGATCAGCCAGCCGCCGTCCGGCAGCCGCAGTACGACGGTGTTCGTCGACGTGTGACGCCCGCGGCCGGTGACCTCGTTGACGATGCCCGTGGCCCGGCCCGCGCCCGGGATGATGCCGTTCACCAGCGTGGACTTGCCGACGCCGGAATGGCCGACCAGGACGCTCGTCCGGTCGTGCAGCTGCTCGCGGAGCTCGTCCAGGTTGCCGCCCTGCTGGGTGGCCACCGACTCGACGCCGAGCGGGCGGTAGATCGACAGCAGTGGGTCCGGGTCGGCGAGGTCGGTCTTGGTGAGGCAGAGCAGCGGCCGCATGCCCGCGTCGTACGCCGCGACCAGGAAGCGGTCGATGAGACCGGTCCGGGGCTCGGGGTTCGCGACCGCGACGACGATCACCAGCTGGTCCGCGTTCGCCACCAGGGGGCGCTCGACGGGGTCCTCGTCATCGGCCGAGCGCCGGAGCAGCGTCGTCCGGGGGAGGACCTCGACGATCCGGGCCAGGGTGCCCTCGTCGCCGGTCGCGTTGCCGTCGAGTTTCACCCGGTCGCCGACGATCACGCCGGTCCGGCCGAGCTGCCGGGCCTTCATCGCGGTCACCTGGCGGTCGCCGACCCAGCAGGTGTAGCGCCCGCGGTCGCGGGTGATGACGATGCCTACGGCGGCGTCGTCGTACGACGGGCGATCCTTGGTCCGCGGCCGGGTCCGGCGCTTGGGCCGGTCGTACCGGGCCTCCTCGTCGTACCGCGACATCAGGCCACGAGCCCCGACCACAGGGTGGGGAACTCGGGCAGGGTTTTGGCGGTGGTACCGATGTTCTCGATGCGGAGATCGGGCACGAGCAGGCCGAGGACCGCGGCGGCGTGCGCCATCCGGTGGTCGTCGTAGGTGTGGAAAAGCCCGCCGCGCAAGGGCTTCGGACGGATCTCCAGCCCGTCCTCGAGCTGCGTGACGTCGCCGCCGAGCGCGTTGAACTCGGCCTCGAGCCCCGCCAGCCGGTCGGTCTCGTGGTTGCGCAGGTGCGCGATCCCACGCAGGTACGACGGTCCGTCGGCGAACGCGGCCACCGCGGCGATCACCGGCGACAGCTCGCCCACCTCGCTCAGGTCGAGGTCGCAACCCTGTACCCGCCCGGTACCGCGGACCGTCAGGTTGCCGTCGGCATGCGTCACCTCGGCGCCGAACCGGGTGAAGATCTCCGGCAGCTGACCGCCCGGCTGGGTGGTCTCGGCCGGCCAGCCGGTGACCGTGACCGACCCGCCGGTGACGACCGCTGCGGCCAGGAACGGTGCCGCGTTCGACAGGTCCGGCTCGATCGCGGTGTCCAGCGCCCGAACGGTGCCTGGGGCAACGACCCAGCGGTTCGGTTCGGCGTCGTCGACGTGGACGCCGCGTTCGCGCAGCATCGCCACCGACATGTCCAGGTGCGGCTGTGACGGCACCGGCTTGCCGTCGTGCCGGATGTCGACGCCCTCGTCGTACCGCGCGCCGGCCAGCAGCAGCGCGGACACGAACTGGCTCGACCCGGACGCGTCCAGCGTGACCTTGCCGCCGCGGACCGACCCGGTGCCGGACACGGTGTACGGCATCCGCCCGGTGCCGGCGTCGTCGATCCGTACGCCGAGCGTCCGCAGCGCGCCCAGGATGACGTCCATCGGCCGCTCACGCGAGTACTCGTCGCCGTCGAACGCGACCACGCCGTCCGCGAGCGCGGCGACCGGCGGGACGAACCGCATCACGGTGCCGGCCAGGCCGCAGTCGACACTCGCCGGGCCCTTGAGCGAGCCCGGCGTCACGGTGACCGTCGTACCGCTCTCGGTGATGCCTACACCGAGAGCGACCAGGGCGGACCGCATCAGGGAGGTGTCACGGGCCTTGAGCAGGCCGGTCAGGTGCGACGGGCCGTCGGCGAGGGCGGCGAGAATGAGGGCCCGGTTGCTGATCGACTTCGACCCGGGCACAGTGACCTGGCCGTCCACAGCACGCTCGGCCAGCGGTGCCGGCCAACCCTGATCCACGCTCATATCACTCCCTGGGCTCGTCACTTCGAGCCCGAGCCTATCGCTACTGCACCTTCCAGCCCTGCGGCAGTTGCAGCGACAGGTACTGCGGGGAGTTGTTCAGCACCGGTACCGGCAGGGTCTTCGGGTACGTGTAGTTCACCACCTGCACCTCAGGAGCCGGGATCGCCTTGTCGCTGCCGTGTGCCGGCGCTCCGATGCCCTTCTCGAACAATGCGACCGGCAGCAGGGTCTTGGTGTCCAGGTAATACACCGCGTGTACGCCGACGCCGAGGGGCCACGGGTTCGACCAGGGCCAGCTCACCGGGTCCTGCCCGGTGTCCCGGAACGCCCACATCGAGATCGCCGTACCGCCGTAGCCCTGGTCGCCGAGCAGGACCGGCTTGAAGTCGACCACCTGCCGTACGTAGGTGTGGCCGCCGGCTGAGAGCAGTGTCGGCTTCGCAGGGTTCACGTACCCGTCGTAGCTGCGCAGGGTCTTCAGGGCCTTGTCGGCCTCGTCCGGTGTGAGGCCACTGGAGAACAGGGCGTCGCCTGCGTCCAGGTAGGGCTTCTTGTAGCACTCAGGGCTGTCGAACGGGACGACCTGCCACTTGTTGTTGAAGTGGTTCCAGCTGTAGCTCTTGCCGCCCTTGCAGATGGCGCTGGTCGGTTCTTTGTCGTTCGGGTTGTTCCGGAACGTCTGCGCGAAGTAGAACTTGTTGGTCTTGTGGTCGATGACCGAGTCGACGATCGTCCAGTTGCGGTTCCGGGCGAGGAACTGCTGGGTGTTCTCGAAGAACGACACCTTGAGCCGTGCCATCGGCTGGGTCATCTGCCGCTTGGCCACGCCCTCGAAGAACGTCGCCGGGTCGACCTCGGCGAGCGTCTGAGCGGTGACCGGCTGACCGGGCTCGATGGTCCTCCCGTGCGGCGCGCCGCCTGCGCTCGTGCGGTTCGACACCGCACGCCAGCCGAAGTACCCCGCCGGTACGGCGATCACCAGCAGGACCGCGGCGACCACCGCCCAGATCACCCCGCGGCGCTTACGCGGCGGCTTCGGGTAGCCCCGCTGCCCCGGAGGCTGCTGCGGGTAGGGCGCCTGCTGCTGCGGGTACTGCGGCTGCTGTTGCGGGTACTGCGCCTGTGGGGGAGGCGGGTAGGGCGCCTGCTGCTGGGGTGCTTGCTGGGGCGGGAGAGTCGAAATCGGCTGCCAGGAGCGGCCGTCCCACCACCACTGGCCATCGTCGCTGTACGTAGGCACTGGTTCAGACTAGAACGGCGTACAGCTCACTTCAGCTCAGCTCGGCCTTGGCGAGTCGGGCCGCGTGCTTGGCTTCCCGGGCCAGCGTCTTCGCCTCGCGCTTGGCCGCCTTCGCGCTGCGCTTGGTCTCGCGCTTCGCCGCCTTCGCGCCGTGCGTGGCGCGCCACGCGACCCCGGGCTTGCCCTCGGTGTCGACCGCGGCCAGCAGCAGCCCGCCCATCAGCCCCAGGTTCTTCATGAACTGGATGCGCTGCTGGTAGCGGACCGTCTTGTCCTTCTCCTGCCAGAACGCGTGCCCGGCGAGCGTCGTCGGTACCAGCGAGGCGGCCAGCAGCGACGCGCCGAGCCGGCGGCCCTTGCCGGTCGCCAGCGCGACACCGCCGAGCACCTGGGCCGCGCCGTTCAGGCGGACCAGGTTCGCGGTGGTGTCGGGGATGCGCTCGCTGACCTGCGGCGGCGCGACCTTCTTCACCATCGGCACCAGCCGGTCGGTCACCGGCTGTGCCTTCGGTACCAGTGGCTCGGGGTTGCGGATCGAGTTCGTGCCCTGCACGACGAAGATGACGGACAGCAACGGCCTGGCCAGTGCGCGCACGACAGTCATATCTCCTTCATACACCAGGATCCCGGTAAGTACTCAGATAGGACACCCGTCCGGGCCGCACTCCGCGTCACCGTTGACCGCGCCCGGCGCGGTGATGAGCGTCACCGGCTTACGGTCGGCGTTCGCGCGCCGCAGGGCCTCCTGGAACACCTCCACGGGCTGCGCACCGCTCACGCCGTACTTGTCGTCGATGACGAAGAACGGTACGCCGTTGGCGCCGTACGCCAGCGCCTGCGCCTGGTCGGCCTCGACCTCGTCGGTGTACGTCGTACCCTCGAGCACCTCACGTACCCGCTCGGCGGGCAGGCCGACCTCAGTCGCCAGCTCGGTCAGGGTGCTGTGGTCACCGACCGGGAGACCGTCGGTGAAGTACGCCTTGAGCAGGCGCTCCTTGAGGCGGCCCTGCGTGTCTGCGGGCACCTCACCGGACTCAGCGAGCTCACGAGCGAGGTGGAGCAGACGGTGGGCGTCTACGGTGTTGACGGCCTTCGCCTGGTCCAGGTGGTACTCCAGGCCGACCTCAGCGGCGACCTC
>NZ_DASRVN010000096.1:0-12133 GCF_035655035.1 Kribbella sp.
GCTGAGGACCCAAGTCCCGTTGGGGATTCAGCCACGTGACCCACTCGCGCTCCACCTGTCCGCGCGCGTCCAGCAGCACGACCGCGATCTCGATGACCCGATGCCGATGGCTCGGCAGCAGGCCGGTCGTCTCAGTGTCGATGACGGCGTACATCCGGGCCTCCTCCGGTCAAATAACCGACTGGAACAACCCAATCACAGGCTGCCGACAGTTTTTGAAGACTCAGGATTCCGGGAGGTCGACGGCGATCTCAGCACCCAGCTCGGCGCCGTGGGCAAGCTGCAGTCCGTCCCCACTCCAGAACCGTCCCGGGTCGTACCAGTTCGGCTGGCGACCCTGCAGCAGTCCCATCGCCTCGTACGTCAACGCCACCACCTCAGCGCAGTACGCCGACTCGAGCTCCAGCTCCCGCGAACCCTTGCGTACCGCTGGAACCCGCCCACGCACCCATCGCGACGCGAGCCGCGCCGTCGACGGGAACGGCGTACCGTCGAGCCGCGCGACCGTCTTCAGTACGGCGTCCTCCAGCTCGCGAGTCACCGGGTGGTCGAGCTGCCGCAGCCAAGCGCGCTGACCGTACTTGTTGCCCCACACCAGTACCGCGTCGCGCAGGTCGTGCAGCTGTACGCCGCGGTGGTGCGTACCGGTCCACATGTCCGGCAGCGAACGACCCAGCTCCGCGTGCCACATCAGCGGAGGCAGGTCCTCGACGACGATCGCCATTCCGACGTGGTTGACCGGGCTGTTCGTGGTCAGCTGGATCGCGCGATCCGCCGCACTCGCACCACGGAACAGCCAAATGTCACCTGTTCGTGTCAGTTCCGTAGCGTCATCCAAGGAAATCCGGCTGTTCACGTCGCTAGGTTAGTGCGCATGAAGGTATGGAAGGTGGTAGGGCTTGCGGGGCTCGTCGGCGTGGCTGCCACGGGCGTTGTGGTCGCACGGGGCGAGCGCAAGCGCCGGGCGTACACGCCGGAAGAGGTCCGCGATCGCCTCAAGACCAGGGTCAAGGAAGCAGCGAACGCCTGACCCGGCCAACGTCGGCCGGGCGCGTGTGGGCGCGCCGTAACTCGGTGGTACGGCGCCGGCCACACGTGCCCGGCCGTCTGCGTCTAAAGGTTGTGTAAGGCAACTTCTTCCAGCCGGCCATCGGTGATGGTCGCGGTCTGGTACGTGCAATACGGCTGACGTCGACGATCCGTGGGTGATCCCGGGTTCAGCAGCCGCAGTCCGCCCGCGCTCGTGGTGTCCCACGGGATGTGGCTGTGCCCGAACACGAGCAGGTCGACTCCCGGGTACTCGGCCTCGCACCGCGCCTCGCGGCCCTTCGCCGAACCCGTCTCGTGGACGACGGCCACCGACAACCCGTCGAGTGTCACCCGGGCGACCTCGGGCAGCCGAGCCCGTAGCTCCGGCCCGTCGTTGTTGCCCCAGCACCCGATCAACCGGGCCGCGCGGGACTCCAACTCGTCCAGCAATCCGACGCTCACCCAATCACCCGCATGAATGACAACGTCGGCGTCCTCGACCGCCTCCCACACCGCCGCGGGCAACTTCTTCGCCCGCACCGGCAGATGAGTGTCCGAGATCAGCACCAGGCGCATGCGCCTCACTCTCTACGCCTTCAGTGCCTCGATCAACTCCTTCTCCTTGGTCAGGCTCAGGCCGGCGCGGCGCTCGCGGTCCAGGCCGAGCCCGCGCTCCCAGGCGAGCGTGTCCACCATGAACTCCTTTCGCGACCGGTGCGTCAGCCCCGCGGCCGCCGCGGCCGCACCGCTGCGCTCCGACCAGCCCTCGTACCCGGGCTCGGTGATCCACATCGTCAGCGACTCCGGACCCATGTACTGCTCGACCTTCTGCTCCTCCAGCCACTCCCGCGGCGCCAGCACCACCGGCCCGCTATGACCGCCGACCTCGCGCGCCGTTGCGATCCACTCCCCGAACGGCACAACCGGCCCGTACGTGTCGAAGGTCCCGGTCCGCCCCCGCTCCGCGTTGTCGAGCAGCCAGCCGGCCAGGTCCCGTACGTCGATGACCGCCGTCGGCAGCTCGGGCGTGTCGGGCACCAGCAGCGGGTCCTCCGGCGCCAGCGCCGCCCGCGCGACCCACGCACCGGCCCGGTCGCTCGTGTCCCCCGGGCCGCCGATCAGCCCCGCACGGGCGATCACCAGCCGGTCCCCGACCGCATCCAGCGACGCCTGCTCACAGGCCGCCTTCGCCTCGCCGTACTGCTCCGCGGCGGCGACGTCCTGCTCGAGCGGCTCCCGCAGTACCGCCGACTCGTCCGCGCCGGGGGTGTCGAACTTCTCGTACACGTTCCCCGACGAGACGTACGTCCAGTGCTTCGCCCGCGGGCCGAACGCGGCCAGTGCGCCCTTCACGAAACCCGGCTGCCACGAGACCTCGAACACCGCGTCCCAGTCGCGTGCCGGGACCGCGTCGTAGGCATCCGGACGGCTTCGATCGGTGCCGACCAGCGTCGCGCCGTCCGCGACCGCGCCGCTCTCACCACGCGCCACACACGTCACCGCATGCCCACGCGCGAGCGCCTGCGCCGCGATCTCCCGACCGAGGAACGCCGTACCACCGAGGATCAGAATCTCCATGTGGGCAAGCAAATCAGGCGCCGCCGACAATTCCCAGCCACCTCTGCCGAGGGCAGAAACAAGGGCAGGAACAACGGCGTGTGATCCGCCGCCCTCGTCAGGTCACGGTAAGCCGTCAGCCCTTGCCACACAGGCGATCCGGGCGCAGTGTCGGAGCAGGAGACACCCAGGGGTGAGTGTCGATTCACAACCAGGGGGAGAGATGGCAGGTTTCGTTCAGATCATCGAGTACCGGACGTCGAAACCGGACGAGATCACGGCGCTGATGGAGGAGTTCCGTGCCAAGCGCGAAGCCGAGAACGAGGGGCCGGCGCCGGTGCGCGGGCTCACCTGTGCCGACCGCGACCAGGCAGGACGCTACTTCGCGATCATCGAGTTCAACTCCTACGAGGAGGCGATGGAGAACTCGCGGCGCCCCGACACCACCGAGTTCTCGGAGCGGATGATGGAGCTCTGCGACGGCCCCGGCACGTTCTACAACCTCGACCAGGTGGCGGAGATGAACTACCGCTGACAGGTACGGCGTACACCGGCTCGCCCGGGCGTACGCCGTACCTGTGGTGACCGGTGCCGGGGAGGGGGATGAAGCCCGGCACCGGTGGATCGGATACCTCAGCGGAAGACGCGGCGCGACGACCAGGGCGGTGCCGCGCCGAACGAACCGGGATCGCGCTCGGAGTGCAACGGGTCCGGGTCCTGCGGCTCGGCGGCCGAGTGCAGGTCCGGCCAGGGACGGGGTCGAAGGGACTCGCGGGGCGGCAGCTTGAGGTCGGGGTCGGGCCCTGGTTCGGGGTCCAGCCACTCGACCACGGTGGCCCCGCCGTGACCGTGGATCGCGACGACGGAGTCGATGCCGTCCCAGACGGTCGTGGTCGGATAATCGCCGTACCAGCGGAGCGCGACCGCCCCGTCGGTGAACTGCACGCCCTCGGCGACGGGCCCGGTGCCGCTGACACCGGAGACGTCCTGATGCCGGATCAGCCGGAAGCGACGCGAACTCATGTCGGCGCCACCTCCCACAGCCGCTCCCCCGGCAATTTCCGGTCCGGCCCCGGATCGACGTCGGACAGCGGCTCGCTGGTCACCCGCAACCCGGCGAACCTGCGCGACATGGCGTCGGCGTACCGCTCGGCCAACTCGGCCTCGGCCCGGTAGTCGGCGACCACATGGTCCCCGAACCAGACCCGCACCCGCCGCCGCTCCACCCGCACCGCGACCGGCCGCGGACAATCACCCTCGCCCATGTCAATACACCCGGCACCGAGTCGAGCCGGATCCCATCAGCGACCTCGCAAGACAACCCTTCACGTCAATCACTTCCACTTCCCTGTGGGGATGGGTTCACAGGAAGTGACGGCCCGCCCAACCGTTCATGACGCAACTTCTCAAGAAAAATCTCACACCGCGTGAGGCCCCCAACCGGCGTCGCACCCGGCCCGCCCGCTTTCCGGAACATTCCTGCCACCGAGCGCAATATTTCCTCCGCAAAGATTCCGCGCCCGGACCTTGTACTGCAGCTCACCCGCCTCAGCTCGCAGATCCCTGTCCGACATGGAGCGTCAGGACTCCTCCCGTCGAGGCGTCCGTGTGTTCGACATCAGGTGCGTACCCAGGGGTCCCCCACTTCCTGGGGTCCACGCCATACCGCGAGGAAGACGCAGTCAGTCGTCGACATCGGCAACAACCCAAGGCCGCCACACGTCGATGTCCTCGACGTCCAGCGTGATGCCGGGCTCGAACGTGTGCGTGCCGCGTTCCGGCAGGTACGCCGCCACCAGCATCACCAGGTTGTGCGACAACAAAGCTGGTATGTCGGGCAACCCCTCGACGAGCGCCTCGAACATCAGCCGCGCCTCCTCGGCCTGCTGAGGCTTGTGCGTCCGGTACTGGACGTCGACGACAACGCCGTACCCATCCATCGCCTGCGCCTCGCCGGGCTCCGGCTGGAACGTGTTCGGACCGATGTAGATGCCCATCACGCCGTCGGACGTCCGCGCCCGGACCTTGTACTGCAGCTCACCCGTCTCAGCTCGCAGATCCCCGTTGGCCTCAAGCCCCAGAACCCGCGCCACCTGCTCTGCCGCCGTCTCCAACGGGCCCGACAATGCCAGAAAGATCTCATCGCTGTCAGCCATCAGGTCTCCTTCTCAAATGTCACGATGCGCCCATCTCCGAGAAGCACATGCACCAGGGCCGCCACCCTCGACCCGGGCTGCCCGCAGGCTCGGCGAAAGGCGCGCCTCGCGTCGTCCTCCGACAGGCCGATCGGACGGCCGTCGATCACCACTTCGCCATCGCTTCCCGCCTGTTTGCTGCCGGTGTTCATGTTCCGCTTCAGCGCACTGTTGCTTCGGCTCTCCGGTGTCTTGAACCCGACGACGACCCCGCGGCTCGAGCCCGACTTGCGAACCATCACATCCGGGTTCTTCTTGTTGCGTGTGTCGTGATCCGCGAGGCGGGCGTCGACGCGCCACCCGTTCTCGGCCAGCCGTTCCGCGATCACGCGCTCCCGTGGATCGAACGTACTCGCGGGATCGTGAAAGCCCGGGGTGAAGTCCGACTCCAGAGGCCGGACGTCGAATGCCGGATCGAAGCTGGGAGCCGCTGGTACGCCGATGTCGACAACGATCGGGGCGAACTCAGGCGCCTCGGCGTGGTCGAAGGTGGCTTCGGCTGTGTCGGTGGTGATGGTGATGGTGGCGTGTTGCCATTGGTGGTCAGGGGGCATTGAGGCGAGGAGGGCCTTGACTGCCTCGGTGAGGTCGGCGTCGATCTCGTGGTCGGCGGTGAGGCGCTCCTCGCGTTTCGCCTCTTCCTTTTCGTCGCGTTCCTCGTACTCGGGAGGCTCGTCCTCGTCGTCGCGGTCCGGGATGAACTCGAAGTCGCGGGTCAGCCGTTCCTCGCGTTTGGCTTCTTCTTTTTCGTTGCGTTCTTCGAGGATCAGTTCGCCGGTTTCGGTGACGGTGATGTCGAGTTCCAGGGGGTCCTGCTCGTCGTCGTTCTCTGCCGGACGGAACTTCTCGAAGGCTTTGCGGGCGACAGTCACCAGCGGCGGTTCGTTGTCTTCGGCAACTTCCAGATTCTCGTACGTCGCTGTGAGGCGGGTGGTGCGGATCCGGACACCCGTGCCGCTGGTCGGCTTGTTGCGGTCGGCGGAGTCGGACGACGGGCGGTTCGTGGACGGGCCGCCGTCGCCGACGAGGCCTTCGGCCCAGCCGCGGGCCTTGGGTGGGGCCATCGAGAGGTAGTGGGCGGCGGCTTCGCAGGCGTGGGCGGCGGCGTCGAGTTGCTGGGCGGCGACGGTGGCCTGGCCGCGGGATGCCAGCAGGGCGAGTTGGGCGTTCTCGCGGCAGCGGGCCGCCGTACGCAACAACTGGTCGACGACGCGAGGGATCTCGTCGAAGCAGTCGACCAGGCCGCGGGCGACCCGCTGCAGCTCGGATGGCACCTGAGGATCAGATCTGGTCGGCGTAGTTCTTGCAGCCGGCGGAGGCGATCTCGAGGGCCTCGGCGGCCTGTTCCACCGCCTTGCTCGCGGCCTCGAGGATCTCGGTGATGTCGCGGTCGATACCGGTCGCGGTGCCGGCGATCAGGCTCTCCACCAGCTGGCTGTGCTGGGTGAACCGGAGCTTGAACCCGGCCAGTCCCCCAGCCGCCTGCTTGGCCTCCATCGAGACCTGGTGCAGCTGTTCCTTGAGCCGCAGTACGTCGGACACCTCAACCCACTCCCAAACTAGTTGCGCTTCTTGGGCAGCACGATCGCCGTACCTGCCACCACGACCGGCACCAGGATCCCGAGCCACCAGGGCAGCCCGGCCGCCATCACGACGAAGACCAGCACGGCGCCGCCCCAGCCCCACCAGCGCGCGGCGGGCAGCCGCGGCAGGCCGAGCACCCGGGACGCGGCCAGCATCGTCAGGGCAGCGATCGCGGCGGCCTCGACTCCGTCCAGGAACGACCGGCTGAACACCCACACCAGGACGAACCCGACCAGCGCCAGGACCGCGCTGATGGTACGCCGCCGGCGGAGCTCCTGGAGCCGCCGGGCGGAGGTGCGCAGCTCTTCCAGCTGGTCGACCGACTCGGCGAGCTGTTCGGTGATCCGGGCGGCGACGGTCTCGATGTCGTTCAGCGCGCGGATCTCGGGGAGGCTGTGGTTGGCCCGCTTGCCCTCGGCCGGCAGCCCGGCGCGTTGCAGGCTCTCGGCGGCCTTCTCGGCGAGCGTGTTCAGCCGGGTCTGCAGCTTGCGCCCGCGCTCCGCCATCGCGTCGGCTTCGGCCGCGGCGGTCGCCTCCGCCTTCGACTTGTGCGCCGTCACCCGGTCCTGCGCCTGTTGCGCGTCGGTCCGCGCCATCGCGACGGTCCGCAACGCCCGCACGTACTCGGACCACACCTGCTCGTCACTCTTCATCGCCGTACCAACTCCACCGCACGCTCGACCTCGTCCGCGCGCAGCGCCGCGAACGGTACGACGACCTGCGCCTCGGGATGCAGCCCGTCCCACAGCAACGCCCGGTGCGGCTCGGACGCCCAGCGCACCAGCGGCCCGGCGACCGCGCGTACGCCGTCCTGTGGGTGCCGGAGGAACAGGTGCGTCGCGACGTTCCCGCGGCCGTACCCGAGCTGCTCGGTGCACACGTGCAGCCGGTTCCACCAGCCGTACGTGATCAGCCCCTGCGCCGGCCCGTCGCGCACGATCTCCTGCAGCGCGTTCGCCGGGCTCTCGAAGTACCCCTCGGCGTGTACCTGCATCCGCGGGACGCCGTGGAACCCGAACCCGAGCAGGTACGTACCGCCCGCCTGCCCGTTCCGCATCGCGTCCCGGAGCGCGAACAGCCGCGGCGCGATGTCGTCGTGCTTGTCCACGGTCTCGACCTCGCAGCCGAGCTCCCGCAGTACCCGCACCAACGCGTCCTTGCCCTCGGCAACGGACGACGCCGAGTTCGTACCGTCGACGAACACGAACCGCGGCGGCTCCACCGCACCTGCCGCCGTCGACACGGCCAGCCCGGTCAGCACGCCCAGAGCGTCAGCAGGCCCATCCCCCAGGACCAACACCCCCGCGCCGGGCTCGGGCCGTACTTCGACGGCGACCGGCTCCTCCGTCACCGCGATCGGCAACCCGGTCCACGGCCGCCCGGCCTCGGGCTGCACCGCCGTCGCCGTGTCCGTCAACCGGGCCGGCTCGGCAAGATGGAACACCCGGGGCGGATGGACCGATGAACCGGCGCGCGTCCACAGCTCCGCGCGCAACGAGTCCAGCACGGCTTTGTCCGCGAAACTGACCAGCACATGCTGGTTGTCGTCGGGGGACCCGAAGTTCGCGTTCAGCACCGCCTCGCCGCGGAACTGCAGCTCGGCGGCCGCGGTGTTCCCGCTGCGCAGGATCGCCTGCGAATCGGCGGGCGTCGTCTTCAAGGCGATCCGGTAAGGCACCTGCCCGAAGATCGAGTCCCGCCGTGTCGACAGCCGTTTCACGCCCTCGATCGTCTGCGTCGCGAGCACCACGTGGACGCCGTACGCGCGCCCGAGCCGCACCAGCCGCTCCAGCAGCTTCGCGGCCTCGTCGGCGAGCTCGTCGTCGTCCTCGAGCAGCACCTGGAACTCGTCCAGTACGACGAGGATCCGCGGCGGACGCTCCGGCCCGGGCGCGAGCTCCGCGAGGTCGGCGACGTTCCCGTGCGACTTGAAGATCTCGCTGCGCCGGGCGAGCTCGTCGGACAGATGCCGCAGTACGGCGAGACCGAACGCGCGGTCGCTGTGTACGCCGAGGACCCGGATCTGCGGCAGCCAGTGCGGGCGATCGGGCCCCGGCCCGAGCGCGGAGAACTCGACACCATGCTTGAAGTCGAGCAGGTACATCTCCAGGTCGGCCGGCGAGTAGCGCGCGGCCAGACCGTGGATCATCACGAGCAGCAGGTTCGACTTGCCCTGGCCGACGGCGCCACCGACCAGTACGTGCGGGAGCGCCGGGTTGCCGCTGCGCAACCGCACCAGCGCGGGCGTGCGGTCGTCGTACCCGATCACCGTGCCGATCTCGTCCTTGACCGGTTGCCACCACGTCGACCGGTCCGGCAGCGTGCGCTCGAAGTCGATGGTCGGCAGTACGGCGATCTCGGCCTGCTCGGCGATCACGTCACAGATGCCGGCGGCAACGTTCGCGTCGAAGGGCGGATCCAGCCGGGCGGGCGGCAGCTGCGCGACCTCGACCCGATCGTTGACGATGGCAACCGGATTGAGGAGATCGAGCAACTGTTTCGAGTCGACGTCCAGGTCGGCCGCCGTCGACGCGTCGTAGTGCACGAGGAAGCAGATGCCGCGCTTGCCCGCGGTCGCGGCCAGCCGGAGCAGGTCGCGCTGCGCGAGCGTGTCGATGCCGAACGGGTAGTCGAACAGGATCACCACCCGGTACGGATCGGTGACCTGGCCGGTCTCCTTCAGCAGGTCCTCGAAGCGCTCGTGCCCGAGCTGCGCCTGCCGGCTGGCCCGCAGCGAGGACACGTCGACGAGACCGGACAGGACCGTGTGCAGCTGCTCCGCGGTATGCGTTGCCCTGGGCACCAATTGCGGGTACTTCGTGGTCAGATGGCCGAGCAGCCCCATCATCCCGGTGAGCTTCGGGTCGAACGCGTCCACCCGCAGCCGGAACGGTTCCGCGGCAGCGACCAGCCGGAGCGCGATGCTCTGCAGCAGCCGGCGCGCGGACTCGTTGCGGTCGCCGGTCACCTTCCAGCCGTTCGTCCGCAGCAGCGGCGCGACCACCGGCGTACCGGCGTCGAGTTCGCCGACGCGGACGTACGCCGGGACGCCGGCGCCGACGAGTTGCCGCGAACGCCAGCGGGCGTCGTTCGGCGGGATCGCGGCCAGACCGGGCGCCAGCCGGTCGGCGAGCAGCCGCGCCTTCGGCTCCGCCTCCGACAGCGCCTCGGCGGTCTTCGCGTCGACCAGCGACCGCGACTCCCGACGGGCCGCCGCGGTCTGCTCCTGCAACTGCCGATGCAGCTGCACGGCACGCTGGTGCTCGCCGTACGTCAACCGGCGTGCGTTGTCCAGCAACTGCCCCAGCGCGTGCTGCAACCCCCGGATCCGCGCTTCCAGGATTTCCGGTCCCACCGGATCCCCGTCAGGCTTCTCCGTCACGAGCATCGTCCTTCCACAACCTGGCCCCGCGACTACGTCTTGCGTCGGGTAATCGTGTCACACCACTGGCCCCAGTGGTCACTCCAGGTATCAGTCGTCTCAAGGGGCGACGATCTCCAGTTCGTAGCCGTCGTCGTTGTGCAGGAAGGCGGCGTAATGCTGCGGCCCACCGGCGTACGGATGCCGGTCGGCGAACATCAGCGTCCAGCCGCGCCCGCCGGCCTCGGACACGATTCCGTCCACCTCCGCGCGGCTGGCCGCGTTCAGCGCCAGGTGGTTCATCCCGGGCCGCATCCGGTCGTGCTCGGCCGCCGACATCGCGGGGCTCTGCTCGACCACGACGTAGCTGCCGTCCGGCGCGGTCCAGGTCATCCCGCCCGGCCAGCCGTCACCGTCCTTCCATCCCAGCCGG
Organism: Kribbella sp.; assembly: GCF_035655035.1. GTDB lineage: Bacteria > Actinomycetota > Actinomycetes > Propionibacteriales > Kribbellaceae > Kribbella. The sequence goes on from NZ_DASRVN010000096.1 coordinate 10,160, forward strand.
CCGAGGACCCAGCCCCAGCTCGCAACGGCCCGGGACAGGTCCGGGACCCAGATCTCGACGTGATGCACCGCGGCAGCCATCGGAGCATTATCGGCGCCGGTCATTTCTCCATTGTGGGAGGGCCGCCGCCGGTGCCGCAGAAACCTTGGCGTTTCGCGCCCCTTCATCTTTCTGTCCGTGGCAGGGGCTACCGTCTGCGATGACAGTCGAACGGCGGGAGTTTTGCTGATGAGCAGCACGCGGATCGAGAGCACGGCGTACGGCGCCGCGGCTCTGGAGCGCCTGCAGGCCGTCGTCGCGCGGCTGAAGGCGGACGACCCGATGACGCCGGTCACCCTGCTGCTGCCGAACAACCTGTCCGGCGTGATCGCCCGCCGGCATCTCGCTCGCGAGCCGATCGGCGGCCTGTACCTGGCGACGCTCGAGCGCCTGGCCGAGCAGATCGCCGCCGGGCTGCTCGCGCCACGACGGCCCGCGACCCGTCCGATCGTCGCCGCGACCTGGCGTACGGCGCTGGCGAAGGCGCCCGGCATCTTCGCCGAGGTCGCGGAGCACCCGTCGACGATTCAAGCGCTTGCTGCCGCACACAACGAGCTTCGCGACCTCAGTGATCCGGCGCTCGACAAGGTCGCGGAGGCGTCTGCGCTCGGCCCCGACCTGATCCGCCTGCACCGTCAGGTGACTACCGAGCTCGACACGGACTGGTATGACGCGACCGACCTGCTGCGCGCGGCCGCGTCCGCTGTCACGTCGTCGACGGTCCACGAGCTCGGCGCCCTCGTGCTGTATCTCCCGCAGGAGCTGACGCAGTCCGAGGCCGCGTTCGTCGCGGCGCTCGGCGACGCCGCGGCCGATCTGACCGTGATCGTCGGACTCACCGACGTCCGCCGTGCCGACCGTGCCGTCCGCCGATCACTCGAGCGGATCGGGATCGACCTGCCGACCTCGATCTCGAAGAACTACCCGGTCGCCACCGAGATCCTGAACGCGTCCGACGCCGACGACGAGGTGCGGTGCGTGGTCCGCGACGTGGTGTCGGCGCTGGAGCAGACGCCCGCGCATCGGATCGCGGTCCTGTACGCCGCCGCCTCGCCGTACGCGCGTCTCCTGCACGAGCATCTGTCCGCCGCGCACATCGAGGTCAACGGTCCTGGCACGCGTCCGGTGCACGAGCGCGCGATCGCCCGGACGCTGCTCGAAGTACTGGCGCTTGTCGATCAGGATCTGCCACGGGCGGACGTGTTCCGCGCGCTGGCGAACGCGCCGACGCGCGACTTCGGCGGCGACCGCATCCCGGTGCCGCAGTGGGAGCGGATGTCGCGGGCGGCCGGGGTGGTGCGCGGCGACGACTGGGACACCCGACTGGCGCGGTACGCCGAGTCCGAGCGACGGACCGCCGACCAGGAGGAGGCGGCCGACGATCCACGACCTGCTGCGGTGCGGCGCGCGCAGTACAACGCGACCACCGCGGAGCGGCTGCACGCGTTCGCGTCCACGTTGCGGCGGCGGTTGACCGAGCTGGCCTCGCTCGACACGTGGTTCGACTTGTCGGCGGGGGTGCTGCAGCTCTTCCACGATCTGCTCGGCGACTACTCGTCCTTGCCCGCCGAGGAGAAGTACGCGGCCGCTGCGGTCGAGGAATCGTTGAAGGGCCTGTCGACGCTCGACGAACTCGGCACGCCGGCGAGTCTCGCCGTACTGCGTGACGTCCTCGATCTGGAGCTGCAGCAGTCGCTTCCGCGGGTCGGGACGTTCGGGACCGGCGTGCTGGTGGCGCCGTTGTCGGCGAGTGTCGGGTTGGCGGCGGACATCGTGTACGTCGTGGGTCTGTCCGAGGATCTGTATCCGGGGCGCGTGCACGAGGACGCGCTGCTCCCCCATCGGGTGCGGGAGGCGGCGGCGCCGGAGCTGGCGTCGTTCCGGGATCGGCTGGACGAGAAGCAACGGCATCTGCTGGTCGCGTTCTCGGCGGGT
>NZ_DASRVN010000097.1:0-9452 GCF_035655035.1 Kribbella sp.
CGGGGTCGCGTTGTCCGGCATCGAGGTGATCGAGCTGAACGAGGCGTTCGCGTCCCAGTCGCTCGCCGTACTGCGGGGACTCGGCCTGCCCGACGACGCCGAGCACGTGAACCCGAACGGCGGCGCCATCGCGCTCGGGCATCCGCTCGGGATGTCCGGGGCACGGTTGGCGTTGACCGCCGCGCTGGAGCTCCGGCACCGCGACGCCCGGTACGCGCTCGCCACCATGTGTATCGGCGTCGGACAGGGCATCGCGACCCTGCTCGCCCGTCCTTAAGGGGTTCTCGATGCTCGGCGAAGCTTGTCCTCCAGAGTTGCGGGACGCCGGCGAACAGCTGTCCGTCGACGAACTCCGGTCCCGCCAGTTGTCGTTGCTGCAGGCAACGGTACGGCGGGTGTACGAGAACGTGCCGCACTATCGTTCCGCGCTGGACGCGGTCGGGTTCAAGCCTGGTGATCTGCAGTCGTTCGCGGATCTTTCGCGGTTGCCGTTCACCGCGAAGAAGGATCTGCGGGACAACTACCCGTTCGGGATGTTCGCGGTTCCCCGGACCGAGGTGTCCCGGGTGCATGCCTCGTCCGGGACCACCGGGCGGCCGACCGTGGTCGGGTACACGAAGCGGGATCTGGACAACTGGGCCGATCTGATGGCGCGGTCGATCCGGGCCGCGGGCGGGCGCGCGGGGGACGTGTGCCACGTCGCCTACGGGTACGGACTGTTCACCGGCGGGCTGGGCGCGCACTACGGGGCCGAGCGGCTCGGGTGCACCGTCGTACCGATCTCGGGCGGGATGACCGAGCGGCAGGTGGACCTGCTCCGCGACTTCGGCGCCCGGATCATCATGGTCACGCCGTCGTACTTCCTGTCGATCGTCGACGAGCTCGAGCGCCGCGGGCTGGACCCACGGGACACCTCGCTGCGGATCGGGATCTTCGGTGCCGAGCCGTGGACCGAGGCGATGCGCACCGAGGTCGAGGAACGCACCGGGATCCACGCCGTCGACATCTACGGGCTGTCCGAGGTGATGGGGCCGGGCGTCGCGCAGGAATGCGTCGAGACCAAGGACGGCCTGCACATCTGGGAGGACCACTTCTACCCGGAGATCATCGACCCGGTGACCGGCGAGGTGCTGCCCGACGGTTCCGAGGGCGAACTGGTCTTCACCACCCTCACCAAGGAAGCCTTCCCGGTACTGCGGTACCGCACCCGCGACCTGACCCGCCTGCTCCCCGGCACCGCCCGCCCCGGGATGCGCCGGATGGAGAAGATCACCGGCCGCACCGACGACATGATGATCGTCCGCGGCGTCAACGTCTTCCCCACCCAGATCGAGGAACAGATCCTGCTGGTCCCCGGCCTCACCCCGCACTACCTCTGCGTCCTCACCCGCCCCGACCGCCTCGACGAACTCACCGTCCAGGTCGAAGCCGCCCCCGACCTGGCCGACCGCTCAACAGCCGCCACCACCCTCGCCCACCGCATCAAGGACCGGGTAGGCGTCACCGCAACAGTCGAAGTCGTAAACCCCCACGCCCTCGAACGCTCCCTCGGCAAAGCCAAACGCATCCGAGACGACCGGTAGCCGTACCGAAGAACGGGTGGTGGTGCCGGGCGACCCGCCAGCCGCGGGCCGGCTGAGCGGCGCCGATCGCGCTGGTGCAGCCGGGGTGTCGACCACTACCCGTTCTTACGTCACAGCAGCGCTTCAGCCTGTGGATCGGCGTGGTGGAGTTTGCGGACGGCCGTTGGGCGGAGGTGGGGGCGGATCAGGGCCTCCAGTTCGAAGTCCTCGAGGTGGAACTTGGCGGTGATGTCGCGGTAGGGGGTGCCTGCGCGGATTTCGTCGATGACGTCGTCCACCGGGACGTCATCGATCAGCGGGCGGCCGTGCGCGCGTTCCGGGTCCACGATCACGTCGACGTCGGAGTAGATGACCAGCCGGAGGGTGCCGGCGTACCCGTCGTCGGACCAGCCGATGGCGGCCGAGCCGCGGCGCAGGACGCCGGGGAAGCCGCCCTGGCTGTCGCGGATCCGTTCCCAGCCGGGCTCGCGGCCCTCGGCGGCGATCTCGACCAGCAGGTCGCGGCCGTCGTGGGCCAGCCCCGACCAGGCCAGCGGGTACCGGCGGCCGGCCCGCGAGCGGAGCGCGACCGCGGCCTCGCCGATCGCGTGCAAGGACAACCCGGTACGGCGCAGGTGCCGGAGCATGTGCGTCTCCACCAGGCCGGCGAACGTGATCGTCGGCTCACCCCTGCCGCCGCGGCCGGCCTCCAGCGCCCCGGAACGCAGCCAGTCGCCGAGCGTGGTGGCCGGCAACCCGAGATGGAGCGCCACCTCGGCGCGGGTGTACAGCGGAAGGTCGAACCGTGGATCCACGTCTCACCTCGAATGCGCGGTGCGGGCGCTTGTCGTTCATAGCGTGCCAGAAATGGGGGTTTTCTCTGCGGCCGCGGTCCGCTACGGTGCAAGTTGCCGGAGGCTTCGACACCCCGGCGACGGAGAGGAGGTGAGCGCGATGTCGAGTCCGACTGTCGTGCTGCCCCGCCGCCGTGTCCGCGGCTGACCGGGGTGGCTTCGTACCACCAAGGAGTAGTCGCATGACCGAAGTACAACGTCCGTCGCTGACCGCCGGTGAGCGGGAGCAGTTGATCGGATGGCTCGACCTGCAGCGTTCGTTCGTCCGGATGAAGTGCGCGGGGCTGAGCGAGGAAGATGCCCACCGCAAGGTGGTCCCGACCTCGCCGTTGATGACCCCGGCCGGGCTGGTCGCTCATCTGCGCTGGAACGAGTACTCGTGGTTCCAGCTCGGCATCGCCGGCGTCCCCGACACCGGCCAGACACCGTGGACCGAGGGCGGCCACGTCGACGCCGAGATGCTCGTCGACGACGTACCGATCGCCCAGCTGCTCGACGAGTACGACGAGGAGTGCCGGCGGTCGAACGCCACGATCGCGGACCTGCCGCTGGACACGGTCGAGGCAAACCAACCCGCTGACAAGGCAGCATCCTTGCGGCACGTCCTCTGCCACCTGATCGAGGAAACCGCCCGCCACGTCGGCCACCTCGACATCATCCGCGAACTGCTCGACGGCACGAAGGGTTATACCAAGCTGGACTAACCCGGTTACGCCTGCGCCGAGGGGTGGATAGGATGTCCGGCATCTGGCACGGGGTAGCGACAAGAGGTGTGATGAGGGAACCCTCCGTACGCCGGTATTCCGGGCGGTCAGTCGAAGAGTGGAAGGCCGCGCGCCGGGAACGGCTGCTGGCTGCCGCACTCGAACTGTTCGGGACCGAAGGCTATCCGGCGACATCCGTGGAACGCCTGTGCACACAGGCGAAAGTGTCCACCCGGCACTTCTACCACGAGTTCCAGAACAAGGAAGCCGTGCTGCTCGCGGTGCATGCGCAGGTGATCGAGTTGGCGGTCCGGAGTACGGGGGACGCACTGACCCGGACCGCCGACCAACCGGTGCGGGAACGGATCTCCGCGGCCGTCGACTCGTACCTGCGGACCATCATGGCCGACCTCCGGCGGGCCCGGATCTCGTTCGTCGAGGTGGTCGGCACCAGCCCGGCCGTCGAGGAGCAGCGCAACGCGTTCCGGGAGCTGCTGATCGGCAAGGTCCGCGACCTCGGCGACACGGCAGTGGAGCGCGGCGAGATCAAGCGCAAGGACTTCCGGTTCCTCGCGCTGGCGTTCCTCGGCGCGGTGAACGCGGTCGTCCACGACTGGATGCTCGCCGACCCGCGCCCACCGGAGCAGGGAATCCAGAAGTCCTTGCGAGACCTCGCCGTCCAGCTGATAACCGCCTAGTCGACGTACCGCTTGCGGAGTTCGGCGAGGGCTTCGTCGCGGGGTACGGCGGCGCCCGCGGCGTACGCGGCTTCGTAGGCTTCGTTGCCCAGGGCATCGCGGAGCTGGTCGACGAGCCGCCGTACGTCGGCGTCCGGGATCGTCCGGAGGCCCTTCATCGTGGCGGCGAGCCCGAACGCCCGGGCCACCTCCGCGGGCTCGCTGGTCAGCAGGTCGGCCGGCAGACCGGTCTCCACGACCGCGGCCGCGAGCGGCATGTCCTCGGTGCTGAGCGCCAGCCCGATGGCTTCCCGAGCGCATTTCTGCGCCTTCTCGACGTCGCCGGTGAACGCGTAGATCCGGCTCAGCTGGCCGAGCAGCATCGCCTGTCCGTGCGGCGCCATCCGCTCGGCTTCGAGGTCGAGCGTCGCGTACGCGCGTTCCGCCAGCTCCCGCGCCTCCTCGAGCCGCCCGAGCCGGAACTCCACCTTGGCCAGGCCCATGTACGCCATCGCCTCGCCACCGCGCGACCCGGTCTGCTCGGACAGCTGCAGTGCCCGCTGCAGGTCCGTACGGGCGCCCTCGTAGTCGCCCAGCTCGACCCGGCTCATCGCGCTACCGCCGAGCAACTGCCCGACGCCCTCGGTGGTACCGAGCTCCTCGATCAGCCGGAGCGCCTCGACCAGCGCCTCCAGCGCGGCCGCGTGGTCGCCGTTGCTGGCCCGGTACCCGGCGAGCCCGCGCAGCGCCATCGACGTACCGAACCGGTCACCGATCGCGCGGAACCCGTCCAGCGCGATCGTCAGATCGGCCGCCATCTCGCCGACCTCGCCCTCGTTCTCGCGGAACATCGCGCTGGTCAGCACGCCCATGTTCCGGATCCACGGGTCCGGGTGCCGGCCGGCCGCCTCCAGCTCCGCGAAGCAGGTCGCCTTGTCCTTGCGGACGGCGGCCCAGACGGCGTTGGTGAACAGCCCGATCCCGGAGTCGACCAGGATCGGGTGCTTGCGGGTCATCCAGCGGACCGTGGCCAGCCCGCGGGCCGCCTGCCGGAACGCCTTCGCGGCGTCCTGCCCCGTCGACATCCGGCCGAGCGCGAGCAGGTACAGCGCCTCGGCCTTGTCCAGCGGCACACTCCGCCCCGGTACGGCGAGCGCGGCCTGCATCCAGGTCACCGCCTCGGCGGGACGGCCGCTCATCGTCCAGTACTCCCCGAGCACCGCGACCATCTGTACGGCGACCCGCGCGGAGCCGGTGTCGATCGCGGTCCGGAGCGCGTCGATCAGGTTCTCGTTGTCGGCGGTCAGCCGGGCGATCCACTCGATCTGCTCGCCGGTCCGCAGCTTCGGCCGCGCCTTGCGGAGCACCCGGCTGAAGTACACGGTGTGCGCCCAGCGGAAGCGGTCGTACTCGCCCGAGGCCTTCAGCTGCTCGGCGCCGTACGCACGGACCGTCTCCAGCATCCGGTACCGCACGGACCGCTCGTCGGCGGCGGCCTCGACGAGCGACTTGTCGACAAGGGACGCGAGGACGCCGAGGACGGACTCCGCCGGAATGTGCTCGCCGCTGCAGATCTGTTCGGCCGCCTCCAGGGTGGCGCCGCCGGAGAACAGCGAGAGCCGCCGGGCGACCGCCTGCTCGTCAGGGTCCAGCAGGTCCCAGCTCCACTCCACGACCGCCCGCAGGGTCTGGTGACGCGGCAAGGCGGTACGAGAACCACTGGTCAGCAGCCGGAACCTGTCCGCCAGCCGGTCGACGATCTGCGGCGGGTTGAGCGCCCGCAGACGGGCGGCGGCCAGCTCGATCGCGAGCGGCATACCGTCCAGCCGGCGGCAGATCTCCGCGACGGCTTCCCGGTTCGAGTCGGTCAGCTGGAAGTCCGGACGTACGGCGCGGGCCCGGTCGACGAACAGCTGCATCGACGGGTACTCGTCGGTGGTGGCGTCCTCCGGCGGCAGGTCGAGCGGACCGACCGGGTGCAGGTGCTCACCGGGGATGCTCAACGGCTCCCGGCTCGTGGTCAGCACCCGTAGGCGCGGGCACGACGCCAGGAGCGAGTCGACGAGTCCCGCGACCTCTTGGACCAGGTGCTCGCAGTTGTCGAACACGAGCAGTACGCGCCGGTCACCGATGACCTCGACGAGCCGTTGGGTCGCAGCGCGGCTGGTCGGGATGTGCTGGGGTGCAAACCGGGCCTGTGTCACGTCGACGTACTCGCTGGCGCCAAGGGTGGACAGTACGGTCGGGGCGACGTCAGCGGCGTCTCCCAGCGGTGCGAGCTCCACGAACCAGATGCCGTCGCCGGACTGGTCCACGAGCGACCTGCCGGTCTCAGTGGCCAGCCTTGTCTTGCCGGCACCACCTGGGCCGACCATGGTGACCAGCCGGGTCCCGTTGCTCAGCAGGCGGGTCAGCTCGATCACGTCCTCGCGGCGACCCACAAAACTCGTCAACGGAGCCCGCAGGTTGCTACGCGGTGCTGACGGAGCAGGAGCCGGTACTGCGGAACTCTTGGCAGCCGGGTCCACCGAGTCACCGCGGAGCACCGACACGTGGAGGTCCCTGAGGCGTGTGCCGGGGTCAGCGCCCAGCTCGTCGGCCAGGGTGGTGCGAATACGCTCGTACGCCGCCAGGGCCTCCGCCTGGCGACCGTCGGCGTACAAGGCGCGGATGAGCAGCTCGTGGACGCGTTCGCGCAGCGGGTGCGTGACGGCGAGGTGTTCGAGGTCGGCGATCAGGTCGCGGGCGTGGCCGCAGCTCACGGCAGCCTCGGCCAGATCCTCCGCGGCAGCCAGTCGCAGCTCAGCCAGCCGGTCCGCCTCGACCGCGGCGAACGGGAGGTCCCGCAGATCGGTGAGGGCGTCACCCCGCCACAGCTTGCCGGCCTGGGTCAGCAGCGCGTGCGCCTGCTCCGGGTCGGACGTGAGCGCCGCGCGCCCACGCCGTACCAGCTCCTCGAACTGGAGGGCGTCGACGCAGTCCGGGCCGATGGTCAGCGTGTACCCGGCCGGGCCGGACTGGACCGAGATGCTCGACTCGGTCGCCGGCAGGCTCCCCCGCAGACGCGAGACCAGCGACTGCAGCGCGTTCGCGCTCGGGGCCTCGCTCCCCCACAGCCCGTCGACCAGCGTCTCGACGCTCACCGGCCGCCCCGCGCTCAACGCCAGCCGCGCCAGCAACCCGCGCAGCCGGACACCGCGGATGTCGAGCGGACTCCCGTCGGCCGCCCACATCGCGAGAGGACCGAGCACCGCTATGCGCACTCCACCAGCCTCGCACATCCCCCTGCCCAAACACCCCTGCCTTTTGTCACTCGGCTCCTTTAAGGTCGGTGGACGTGACAGAAATTGCCGCGCCGACTCAGGTCGCGCTCTCTCGTATCGTTGCCGAACGTCAGTCGAAGGGCCGCGTGCCCGGTGTGGTGGGGGCCGTCGCCCGGGACGGGTCGCTGGCCTGGTCGCACGGCGCCGGATCGGCCGACCTGGACAGTCCCGGCGTACCGCCGACCGCCGACTCGCAGTTCCTGATCGCGTCGCAGAGCAAGACGCTGACCGCGGTCACGATCATGGCGCTCCGTGACGAGGGCAAGCTCAACCTCGACGACACCGTCGACCAACTGCTCCCGGACACCAACCACGCGGGCATCACCGTCAGGCAGATGCTCAGCCACGCCAGCGGCATGCAGCGCGAGCCGGTCGGGGACGTGTGGGACCTGATGAAGTTCCCGTCCCGCGACGAGCTGGTCACCGGCTGGAACGCCGCCGAACGGATCGGCAAGCCGCACCACCGGTTCCACTACTCGAACCTGGTGTTCTCGCTGCTCGGTGAGATCATCGCGCGGATCGAGGGCCGCTCCTGGTACGACACCGTGAAGGCGCGGATCCTCGACCCGCTGGAGATGCGCCGGACCACCGTCGGCATGGACGGCGGCCCGGCCCAGACCGGGTACTACGTGCCGCCGTTCTCCGACGTACCCGTCAAAGAACCGCTGCTCGACATCGGCGCGATGGACGCCTGCGGCGGGCTGGCATCGACCGCCGAGGACCTGGCGAAGTGGGCGATGTTCGTCGCGAACCCGGTCGACGAGGTGCTGTCCAAGGACACCCTGGACGAGATGTGCCAGGTGCAGATCATGGCCGACGTGGACCGTTGGCAGCTCGCGTTCGGCCTCGGGTTCATGCTGCTTCGCCGCGGCGACCGGCTGTTCGTCGGCCACGACGGCGGGATGCCCGGCCACATCACGTCGACGTTCGTCGACCGCTCCTCCGGTACGGCGGGAATCGCGCTGTTCGGCGCCACCTCGTCGCCGGCCCCGAGCGCGCTGGCCACCGACCTGATCATCAAGGTCCTCGAGGACGACCCGCTGCCGCCCGAGCCCTGGATCCCCGGTACGTCGGTCCCCGCCGAGCTGACCGGCGTCCTCGGCACCTGGTTCACCGAAGGCAGCCCGTTCGTCTTCTCGGTGCGGAACGGCGTCCTCGAGGCGAAGTCCCCCGCGGCCGCCGAGTACCAGTCCCCCGCCGTCTTCGAACGCCTCTCCGACGACACCTACCGCACCGTCTCCGGCCGCGAAACCGGCGAACTCCTCCGCATCACCCGAGACCCCGCCGGCCACCCCACAAAGTTGCACTGGGCAACCTACCTCTGCACCCGCGAACCCTTGTCCTTCGGCGAGATCAAGCCTGGCTAGAGCCGTGTTGCCCGGAAGGGGATTGTCGGTTAGCCTGTGACCATTCCCCCAGTTGCTTCGGTGGCTGGGTGCGAGGCCCCACTTCGGTGGGGCTTCTGCTTTTCACCACCCCGCCGGCTTCCTGATCACGGAACCCGCGCCGTCCGCCAGCCTCTCCGGAAACTGGCTGGCGCCGAGGACCCCCGCACGAATTTGCTTCGCGAACGTCGGGCGGCAGGTCCGCAGCCGCTGACTGGGCACCGGCTGCGGATTCAGCAGCCCGACCACCTTCCCGAGCTCATGCCGAACGATGCGGATCGGTTCGGTCAGATCGGAGTCATTGCTCACCACCGCGAAGGCATCGGCATCGTTCCGGAAGGCGTCCACCAGGAGATAGGTGGCCAGGTTCACGTCGGATCCCTTCTCCTCGGTCTTGATCACCTCGACCGTCCGTGGACCGGAACTTGGCGGATTCGCCAGCATCATCCGGGTCGGCTTGGTCAGAAAGCTACCCAGATGCACCTCCACCGTGGGGAGCGTGCCGAGCGCTCGTAGGTACACCTGCTGCCGGACCGGAGCGCGCAGATTTCCCGGCCGTTCCTTGACCAGCGCCGTGAAGTACCGGATGCGTCCGAGCTCGAACCTGGGTAGGAGAAGGCCACACATCTTCTCGAGATCAAGCCACTTGTACGGCCGGCCCTTGAGGGAACCGAAGTACAAATTGAAGCCGTCGACATACACGTTGATCCGCACCGCGGCAGGTTATCCAGCCCGCGAGTGGTTTCCTGCCCAGAACTCCGTAGTTGTGGACAAAGCAGTCGATCTGCCCCTGGATGCCCCGGGATGCCCCCGTCAGACCACGCAGAAGTCGTTGCCTTCGGGGTCTTGCATCCAGAGGTGGTCGAGGGTGTTGTCGGTGTGGACTTCCTGGACCAAGGTGGCGCCGGCGGACTGGAGGGTGGTCGCGGTGGTGCGGATGCGTTGTT
>NZ_DASRVN010000098.1:0-6476 GCF_035655035.1 Kribbella sp.
ACCCCACCATCACCCTCCACCCCCTCCGCGGCGTCCACACCCTCCGCCACATAGACGCCCTACACCGCCCCGAACGAACCGCCCGCAAGGCCGTCCGCACCACCCTCACACAACTAGCCCACGCAGCCCGCACCATCCGCACATCAAGCAGCTGAATCGCTCTGGGAGTTGCCCAACAGCTTCGAGCACACCGCGTACCGGCTCGAGGTTCGTGACCGGTACGCCGAACCCGACGAGGCCGAACCGCTCGCGAAATACCTAGCTGGTCACCGCAACGAACCAGCTTGGATGAGCGAGTGGCTCGACCTGGTCCGCACCGCGATCGCCACCGGCCGCCGCTTCACCAGGGTCCGCGTGGTAACCGTCCCCTTGACCGACTACAGCCGGTTCGGCGTGTGGTGCTCAGGGTTCACCACCAAGCCGGCGAAGACATCCGCTACCTGCCCCGCGATCAGGCCGCCGCGACGACTTCGCCAACATCAGCACCGCGGCCGCAGTTAGCGTCCCGGTGCTGATCTCACCGCTTACCCAGCAGCTCTGCCTTCTCTCCAGAAACCTGCCACCGTGGCGATCTGCGCCTGCAAACTAAGCGTGTCCACCTGGAGGCGGCGGTCGGCGTACGGCGGGTTCGTCGCGTCCGCCTGGTGGAGCATCCGGAACTCCGCGTCGGTGAGCCACACCTGGCGAGTCGCCGCGCGGCGCTGTGCCTCCGGAAAGCTCACCACTAGATGGACGATCAGGCAGGCTGGTAGCTCCCGTCGGTACAGCGCTGAAGTCTCGGGCGTGAGCACGTCAGCGATGACAACCTCGATGCCCGCAGCCAGAAGGTTTCGAGCCATGCCGCATGCGTTCGTCACGCCGAGCTCTTGCTGCTTCCACCCTTCGGCGCCGTCCCAGGGAGCAGCTGCTCCGGAGACGACGAGTTGACGTACGTCGTCCACGTCAAGCAAGGCACACCTCGGACGCCCTTCCGCGAGCGCCCGCCCAGTCACACTCTTCCCGACCGCGGGCCCGCCCGTAAGGATCAACGGCGCCAACACCATCACTCCTCCGATCGGCAGCCCGCACCCGAGGGAGGCCGTTTGTCAGACGATACGTGGCCGGAGGTCGCTTGGTTGGTGGGCGGGGCGGGCGCGGATGCAGGGGTCGGCACGCACGCCCCGCCGGATCAGGAGGTCAACTCTCTGCGACTCGGTGGGCTACGTTCTCCCAGCCTTCGGAGAGGAGCGGTCTGGTCGGTTTTCTAAACCGTGTGCGGGCGGTGGGGAGAGGCTCATAGCATCCAGGGATGGATCTTCGGGAAGAGGTGCCGGGCGACAGGCGGGCTGTGCGAGATGTTCATCTGCGGGCGTTTGGTGATCATGGCCTTGTTGTTGCTGAGCTGGTTGATTCGTTGCGGGGCATTGTCGCGGCTGGCGGCGGTTTGTCGCTGGTTGCCGAGGACGGCGGGGAGGTGGTCGGGCACGTCATGTTCACGCGTAGTCTGCTGGATTGCCCTCGGCGGCTGGTGGACGTGCAAGTCCTTAGTCCGTTGGCTGTGTTGCCTGAGGTTCACAGGCGCGGGATCGGTTCGGCTCTGGTTCGGCGCGGGCTTGAGATCGTCGGTGAGCGGTCTGCTCCGGTTGTTTTCCTGGAGGGGGATCCGGGGTACTACTCCCGCTTCGGCTTCGTGCCTGGCGGCGAGTTGGGCTTTCGCAAGCCGTCGTTGAGGATCCCGGACCAGGCCTTTCAGGCGATCAAGCTTCCTGCGTACGAACCGTGGATGACTGGGACGCTTGTCTATGCGGAAGCGTTCTGGCGGCACGACGCAGTCGGCTTGCGCGATCCCGAGGCCTAGCGAGGCATGACGCGCTCGTATTCGTTGCGTGTAGCAACGGAATGCTCTGGCGGGCTGTAGCTGTTGGGGCGCTCCTGCACCGAGGTAGATGGCGGGTACGGCGCGCGAGTACGTTCGAGTCGGGTGGAACGCAAGGGGTGGGCCTTGGCGTTCGCTCACCACGTCGGGCGGGTAGGCGGGGCGGTCGCACGCGAGCGGAGCGAGCAAATCGCGGGCGCTAGCCCCCAGCTCGCCGGCGGTAGCCGGCAGCTGATGTGTCGGCGGTAGCCGACGGGTGGGTGGGAGCGCGTAGCGGGTGGGTGGGAGCACCTGCGTAGCACGCGGCGGGCTAGTTAGCTGTTGACGAAGGTGGTGGTTTGGGTGAGGAGGTGGTGGGTGGTGGGTTGGTCGAAGAAGGTGATGAGGGCTTCGTAGGTGCCGGCTTCGGCGGCGGAGGGGTCTACTACGTAGCCGTAGTAGCCGTCGGTGTAGCCGATGACTCGGGTGATGGGGTGGGTGCTGTCGGACTGGAGGCAGGCGCCGTGGACGGCGAAGAGTTCGACGGGGAGGTTGATCCAGCAGACGTCGCCCATGGTGACGGTGCTGATCGAGAGGTCGAAGGTCGGGGGGAGGGCGGCGGCGGCCATCAGGGCTTGGCCGCGGGCGCCGTCGAGGCGGGTCTGGGAGATGCGGCCAGAGGGGTCGTCGGTGCCGTTGAGGTGGCTGGCGGCGGCGGAGACGACTTTCTCAGCCTCGGCGGCGGGTGGGATGTTGCGGACCGGGAGGGTCAGCGTCGTACGGCGGATTGTGGGGGGTGACGGGGGGAGCTCGAGGCCGGGTTGGGCCAGGGCCTCGCGGACGCGGCCGGCGAGCAGGGAGCCCAGGCGGGTGACTTCGGCGGCGCCGCGGCCCTGGCGGGTGAAGCGGGGGCTGACGTCGCCGGCGGCACCTTGGAGGAAGCCGACGACGGCGGGGGCGAGGGCGGCGCGGGCGGCGCCGGGCCAGTCGGCGGAGTACTGCATGTTCTCCGGGCCGTACGTCGTCGGGTGGCACGCGAAGTCCAGCAGCACCGCTTCGAGGGAACCCGAGCGCGAGTGCAGCGCGAGGATGCCGGCGGTGTTGTCGTGCGGGCCGTTGCGGCGGTGCCGGTTGGTGCCGACGCCGACCACCTCGACGGATCGCCACGACGCGGTCACCGGCTGCCGTTCGAACCGGACCGAACGTACGGCCCCGAGCAGCGCGTCGACCAGGTCGCATTCGCGGTCGGCGGGGATCACCGGGTGGATCTGACCGGTCCAGCCGGACGGTCCCGAGTGCGTGTGCGACGCGGACACCACGACGTGCGACGGCGGAATCCCGGCCGCAGCGCCGGCCGCGGCGGCGAGTTCGGACACGAGGTCGCAGCCGACGGCGATCGCGTCCAGAGTCAGCCACAGTACGCCGGGGTCGTCCGCGCTCGACAGCCAGATCAGGGTCGCGTTCAACGGGTCCGCCGTACCGGTGGCGAGGCCCGCGCGGGCGGCGTACCCGTCGAGTCGGTGACCGGGTGGCGGGGTGACGTCCAGGGACTTGGCTGCCAGGAGGAGTTCGGTCACTTGAGTGCTCCCGCGGTCATACCGGCACTGATCTGTCGATGGAATCCAAGATATACGGCCAGGACCGGAATGATCGAGATGGTCAGTCCGGCGAACAATCCTGAGAAATCGCTGTGATAGCCCTGCGTGACGGCGATGTTCGCCAGACCCTGGGTGACCAGGTACCGCTTCTCGTCGGTGTTCAGCACCAGCGGCAGCAGGTACTCGTTCCACATGCCGAGGAACTGGAAGATGCCGATACTGACCAGACCGGGCCGGGCGAGCGGCAGCATGATGCGAAAGAGCACACCCCAATGAGAACACCCGTCCACAAGTCCCGCCTCGGCAAGCTCCTTCGACTGCGTCCTGAAAAAAGCCGTCAGGAAGAACACCGAGAACGACATCCCGTGCGCGGCGTACACCAAGATCAATCCCAGGTACGTGTTCAGCAGCCCCAGGTTCTGTACGACGAAGAACAGCGGCACCAACGCGAGGAACCCGGGAAACACCATCCCGGCCACGAACACGTAGTACAGCACCCGCGATCCCGGGAACTCGAACCGCGCGAGCACGTACGCGACCGCCGACGACAGCAGCAACGTCAGTACGACGCCGCAGCACACGACGACGACGCTGTTGAAGAAGTACGAGCCGATGTGCGACTCGTTCCACGCGCGCGAGAAGTTGTCCCACCGCCAGCGTGACGGCAGGCTCCATGGGCTGGTGAAGATGTCCTGGTCGGACTTGAACGCGCTGAGCACCGCCCACAGCAACGGGAACACGACCATCGCGCCCCACACCAGCAGGAACCCCTGCGACACCCCGCCGAGGATCCGCGACCCGGCGGCGCTCCGGGCCGGACCGGGCGACGCAGGTACGGCGGGCGCGCTCGACCGGGAAGGAGACGTCAGAAGAGCCATCGTGTCTCCTCAGTACTCGACCCGCTCGCGGCGGGTCAGCCGGAACGTGAGCAGGGTCAGGATCATGTTGATCAAGAACAACGTGACTCCGATCGCGGAGGCGTAGCCGAACTTCCCGTACGTGAACGCGTTCGTGTACATGTACAGCGAGATCACCTGGGTGGCGTCGTCCGGACCGCCCGGCCCGACCGACAGGATCTTCACCAGCGCGAACATGTCCAGCGCCCCGATCACCTGGAACGCGAGCGCGGTCTGCACCGTGCTCCAGATCAGCGGCAACGTCACCCGGAGGAAGGACTGCACCGCGCCGGCCCCGTCCAGCAGCGCCGCCTCGTAGAGCTCGCGAGGGATCGCCGCCATCGCGGCCGTGAACAGTACGACGTAGAACCCGACGCCGCCCCACACCACCACGGCCATGATCGAACCGAGCGCGGTCTTGCCGTCACCGAGCCAGAGCCGCGCCAGCCCGCCCAGGCCGATCGCCCGGAGGAATCCGTTCAGCAGCCCGCTCCGCGGCTCGAAGACGAACTGCCACAGCACGCCGACGATCGCGATCGACAGCACGCCGGGGAAGAAGTACACGACCTTGTAGATCCGCGACCCCGGTACGCCGCCGCGGTAGTTCAGGGCGGCCGAGAAGAACAGCGACAGCGTCACGATGATGATCGGCAACGACACCAGCAGGAACAGGTTGTGCCGCAACGCCACCCAGAACACCGAGTCGTGGAACAGCGTGACGAAGTTCGCGAACCCGATGTACTGGTAGCTCGCCGACAGCCCCTCCCAGTTCGTGAACGCGATCGGGAACGCCTGCACGTACGGCGAGATCACGAACACCGCGTAGACCGCGAGCGGCACCACCAGCAGGCTGACGATGAAGCGGTACTTCCCGTGATGCATCAGACGTGGAACTTCTTGATCGACGGATCCTTCGCGGTCTCGTCGGCGTACTTCTGCATCTGCTTGCTCCACCCGTCCGGCGTCACTTCGCGGTTCATCAGCGCGGCCATCGCCTTGTCCGAGTTGTCGAGCAGCTTCTTGTACCAGAGCCGCCACGACCAGTCCGCGAACATGTTGGTGCCGGCCGCCTCGATCACCGCCTGCATGGACTTGTTCGCCGACGACAGCTCGAGGCCGTCGCTGGCGCCCTTCACCACGGTCAGCGACTTCGTCACCTTGGTGAAGTTCTTCATGCACTGCTTGGACACGATGATCCGCAGCAGCTCCAGACCGCCCTGCGGGTTCTTCGCCTTGGACGGCACGATCAGCGCACCGCCCGGCCCGCCGGTGACGGTCTCGAACGGCGCCTTGTCCGCGGACGACAGGCCGGGCACCGGGACCATCGTCATACCGAGGTCCTTCGGCGCGATGTCGCCGAGCTCGTTCTCGAGCCAGCCGCCGCACGGGATGAAGACCGCCTTGCCCTGCGCCCAGTACGTCTGCGACTGGGTGTGCGTCAGCGCCTGCGAACCCTCCAGCAGGTACCCCTTCGCGGCCAGCTCCTGGTAGCCCTCGGCCGCCGCGATCAGGGCCGGGTCGCGCCACGCGTTCGGTTCGAGGTTGTCGACCTTCTTCTTCAGGTCGGGGCCGGCCGCCTTGTACGCCGTCATCAGCATCGGGTTGGTGAGGTACCCGGGGAACTTGCCCTGGTACGTCCACGGCGCGATGTCGGTCGTCTTCTTGATCTCGGCGCAGAGCGCGAGCATCTCGTCCCAGTGCTTCGGGTACTCCCAGCCGTGCTTGTCCATCATCGGCTTGCTGTACCAGATCCCGCCGACGCCGAACACGTACGGCATCTCGTACTTCACGCCGTCATACCGGCCCGCTTCGGCGACGCCGGGGAGCAAGGTGTCGCGGACCTTGACGCCAGGCTGGCCGTACGCCTCCATGTCGAGCAGCGGGCCGATGTCCATGACCTGCTTCTGCGCGGCCAGCGTGGCGCCGTCCAGGCCGACGTTCTCGATCAGGTCCGGCGGGTCGCCCTGGATGAAGCGCGGCTGCAGCTGCTGCTGGAGCTGCTGCCCGCTGGTCAGCTTGACGTCCGCCTTCGGGAACTCCTTGCGGTAGAGATCCAGCGGCATCGTGGTCCATTCCTTGCCGTAGCCGCCGTCGAAGTTGAAGAACTCCAGCGGCTTGCTGCCGTCCACCGACGACCCGGCGGACGCG
>NZ_DASRVN010000099.1:0-10219 GCF_035655035.1 Kribbella sp.
CTGCGGTACGCACGGTTCCACCTGGGCCACCGCGGTCTCCCCCAGGTGCTCAGTGACCGCACCAGGCTGTACATGCAGTCCCACCCAGGTCCTGGCGGCACGCTGTTCGTGGAGCTGAACGGGGTGGGCGTGAGCTGGATGCTGCGTCCGACGGCGCAGGGGCCGACTGTCGTGCAGCACGGTGGTGACTGGTCAGGCCAGCACTCCGGGTTCCTGTTCGTGCCGCAGCGGGATTTCGCGATCACCTTGCTGACCAACTCGGAGAGCGGGCCGCTGCTGGTGGCTGAGCTGTTCGCGGACGACTGGGCGCTGCAGGAGTTCGCAGGGCTCGACAACCTGCCCGCCGTACCGCGGGAGCTGCCGCCACGCCGGCTGGAGGAGTACGTCGGTACGTACGTCGCCCAGCAGATCGGGTTCGACGGTAAGCCTGAGGAGATCGGCCTTGACGTCACGGCCGACCACGGCGAGCTGGCGGCGAGCGCAGGCGGCCAGGCGGTGGGCCGGTTCTCCTTCTACCGCAAGGACTTCGTGCTGGCGTCCAATCCGGACGGTACGCCGACGCACACCCGGGCGAACTTCGTCCGCGGTGGCAGCGGCCAGGTGGAGTGGCTGCTCTACGGCGGCCGACTGTTCCGCTTCCACACCGCCGGAACCCGCAAGACGGCAGCCTTCAGCCACCGTGTGCTTTAGGGACGGTACGGCCGCTTACTAAGAGCAGGAGGTTCTGAGCGGTGCCGGTGCGTGGCTCACCGGCACCGTAGGTCCAGTCGAGGTCAGTAGCCTGCAGTTGCACGCCTGTCAGGTCCACACCGAAGTACTTGAGCTGCCGTGGCTTCATCGAGTTCAGAATGAGGCGCAGGCGGTCCGCAGGTACCTGGCGATCGATGCCCAACGCAACGGTGATGTCGAGACCATGGATCACGTCGTGCGAGAGGGCGCCCTCGTAGCCGCCACCCGGTGGCTTCCACGGATTGTTGACGTTCTGCTGCAGGCAATCGACCAGCTCCGCCGACGTCAGCGTCGACGCGTCCTGCCGCGCCTGCCGGTCGGCGTACCGGTTGAAGTTGCCGCCGGCCCGCACCATCCCGGCCAGGAACCGCGGCATCGCGATCCGGTACGGCATGGTGATGTGCGCGACCACCTCCCGCACCCGCCAGCCGGCACAGAGCGTCGGCTTGTCCCAGTCCGGCTCCGTGAACCCGGCCAGCAACTCCGCCAGCTCGGTCCGCTCAGCAGTCACAGCGCTTCTGATGTCCGTCATACCGCACCGACGAACGGGTCAGCTCCGGACAGACACCTCGTGCAGGCGTTTCTGCAGATACAGGCGCTCAGCCTCGGTAGCGGCCAGGGCGAGTGCCTCGCGGTAGGCGGTTGCAGCCTCGGCAGGGCGGTGCAGACGGCGGAGAAAGTCGGCCCGGGTCGCCGGGAGCAGGTGGTAGCCAGTCAGTGGACCGGCCGCAAGCTCGTCGACCACCCGTAGGCCTACAGCAGGCCCGTCTGCCATGCCGATCGCTACAGCGCGGTTCAGGGCGACTACGGGCGTCTGCGGGAGCTGAGCGTAGAGCGCGGCGATCTGGGTCCAGTCAGTGTCAGCTGCTGTGGGCGCGGTGGCGTGACAGGCGGCAATGGCAGCCTGGATCTGGTACGGGCCGACGTCAGCGCGACGCAGCGCGGCGTCCAGGAGGTCGACGGCCTCCTGGATCTGGTTGTGGTCCCAGTGAGCGCGGTCCTGTTCTTCAAGCGTGATCAGGGCACCGTCTGGTGCGAGCCGCGTGTCCCGGCGGGAGTCGTGCAGGAGCATCAGCGCGAGCAGCCCGGCAGCCTCAGGTTCGTCCGGCATCAGCTGGACGAGCAGCCGCGCCAGCCTGATCGCTTCGCTGCTCAGCTGGCTCCGGACGACGTCGGAGTACCCCTCGTTGAACAGCAGGTACAGCACAGCCAGTACGGCGGGTGTGCGCTCCGGCAGCAGGTGTGCGGGCGGTACGCGGTACGGGATGCCCGCGTGCTGGATCTTGTGCTTCGCCCGGGTCAGCCGCTTGGACATGGTCGTTTCCGGTACCAAGAACGCCCGCGCGATCTCCGCCGTACTCAGACCTGCCAGTGTCCTCAGCGTCAACGCCACCCTGGCCTCCATCGCCAGCGCGGGGTGACAGCAGGTGAACATGAGCCGCAGCCGGTCGTCAGGGACGTCGTACGCGGGCTCTGACGGCTCCAGACCAAGCGCAGCGATCTGCTGAAGCTTGGCAGCGCCCACAGCCTCTCGGCGCAACCAGTCGATCGCCCGGTTGCGTGCGGTCGTCGTCAGCCACGCACCAGGCTTGTCCGGTACGCCGTCGTCCGGCCACCGCTGCAGCGCCGCGGCGAAGGCCTCTTGCGCGCACTCCTCCGCCAGCTCCCAGTCGCCGGTCACCCGGATCAGCGTGGCGACCACCTGGCCCCACTCCTGCCGGTAGAGCTCCTCGAACGTCACACCGGTGGCTCGTAGACGGGCCGGATCTCGATCGTGCCGTAGCCCGCCGCGGGGTGCTTCGCCGCGATCTCGATCGCCTCGTCCAGGTCCGCGCAGTCGATCAGCACGAAGCCGCCGATCTGCTCCTTCGTCTCCGCGAACGGACCGTCCGTGAGCAGCAGCTCCTGGTCGCGCACCCGCACGGTCGTTGCCTCGTCCGGCGGCCGCAGCCCGGCCCCGCCGGCGACGACGCCACGCGCCTCCATCTCCTCGGTCCAGCCACCGCACCCGTCGTTGGCATGCGCAGCGGCCGACTCGTCCCCACAGATCATCAGCAGGTACTTCACGCCTTCATCCTCGCAGGTCTAGCGTCGGCGGCAAGGAACTCTTTGGGGGAGGTACGGCGATGACTGGTCGGATCGTGCACTTCGAGGTGCCGTACGACGACGGTGAGCGAGCGCGGGCGTTCTACCGCGAAGCCTTCGGGTGGAACCTGATGGAGATGCCCGAGATGAACTACACGATGGTGTCCACCGGACCGGTGAACGAGCAGCAGCTGCCGGCCGAACCGGGCTTCATCAACGGCGGGATGTTCCAGCGCAGCGCCGGCAACGCCGACCTGACCCGGCCGGTGCTGACCGTCGACGTACCGGACATCGACGCCGCCTGGAAGACCATCGAGAGCCTCGGCGGCGAGCGGGTCGGCGAGAAGGCCCCGGTCGGCGACATGGGCTTCGCCGCCTACTTCAAGGACCCGGAGGGCAACATTCTCGGCCTCTGGCAATCGGCCTGACGCCTCGGCGTCACCGGAGCCTCCTAGACTGCGAGGTGTTGGCTCCGGTGACGTCCTCGGGAGGACCGCAAATGCCAGACCGTACCCAGACCATTGCGTACCCGGCGCCCGGGTCGCGCCCGTCGCGGCGGGATCCGGAGCCGCTGGCCCCGCATGTGATCGTGCTGTTCGGCGCGACCGGCGACCTGGCCAAGCGCAAGTTGCTGCCCGGGCTGGCGTACCTGCAGCAGTCGAAGTTCGCGCCGGACGTGCGGATCATCGGGACCGCGACCGAGGACCTCAGCTGCGACGAGTTCCGGGACCGCGCCCGGCAGGCGGTGGAGAAGTTCGGCACCCACAAGATCACCGACGAGCAGTGGGCGCAGTTCGCCGACCGGCTCGAGTACGTACCGGTGACGGCCGGGCCGGAGGCGCTGGCAGCCGCGGTGAAGAAGGCCGAGGAGCTGCTCGGCCCGGACACCCGGCGGCTGCACTACCTGTCGGTGCCCCCGAAGGCGGCCCAGGCGGTGATCGCGATGCTCCGCGACGCCGGGCTGGTGGACCGCGCCCGGGTGGTGATGGAGAAGCCGTTCGGTGACGACCTGGCCAGCGCGATCGAGCTGAACGACTTCGTCCACGAGACCTTCGACGAGGCGCAGATCTTCCGGATCGACCACTTCCTCGGCAAGGAAGCGGCGCTGAACATCCTCGCGTTCCGGTTCGCGAACGGCCTGTTCGAGCCGATCTGGAACCGGAACTTCATCGACCACGTGCAGATCGACATCCCGGAGTCGCTCGGCCTGGACCAGCGGGCCACGTTCTACGAGCCGACCGGCGCGTTCAAGGACATGGTCGTCACGCACCTGATGCAGGTGATGTCGTTCGTCGCGATGGAGCCGCCGACCGCCCTGGAGCCGCGGGCGATCTCGGAGGAGAAGAACAAGGTCTTCCGGTCGATGCTGCCGCTTGATCCCACCTGTGTGGTGCGCGGTCAGTACGGCGGCTACCGCAACGAGGAGGGCGTGGCGCCGGACTCCGACACCGAGACGTTCATCGCGCTGAAGGTCGAGATCGACAACTGGCGGTGGGCCGGCGTGCCGTTCTTCCTGCGCACCGGCAAGAAGATGGCCGAGGGCCAGCGGATCATCTCGATCGCCTTCAAGGAGGCGCCGAAGACGATGTTCCCGACCGGCTCCGGGGTCGGCTCGGAGGGCCCGGACCACCTGACCTTCGACCTCGCGGACTCGTCGCGGGTCTCGCTGTCGTTCTACGGCAAGCGCCCCGGCCCCGGGATGCGGCTGGAGAAGCTGTCGATGCAGTTCTCGACGCAGGAGACGGCGGGCGCGGCCGACGTACTGGAGGCGTACGAGCGGCTGATCCTGGACGCGATGCGCGGCGACCACACGCTGTTCACGACCGCCGAGGGCATCGAGTCGCTGTGGGACCGCTCGGCGCCGCTGCTGGAGGACCCGCCACCGGCCAAGCCGTACCAGCCCGGCACCTGGGGCCCGAACGCGATCCACCAGCTGATCGCCCCGCGCGCCTGGCGCCTCCCCTTCGAACGCGAGTGGCGGGAGTGAACGTCTAAGCTGCGGCGCATGCGGGAGATTCTGGTCGTCGGTGTCGGTGCGGGCGATCCGGAGCAGGTGACGATGCAGGCTGTGTCGGCGCTGAACCGGGTCGACGTGTTCATCGTGCTCGACAAGGGTGAGGTCAAGCAGGAGCTGGTCGACCTGCGGTCCGAGATCCTGCGGCGGTACGCGACCTCGAAGGAGTACCGGGTCGTCGTCGGGCGCGATCCGGAGCGGGACCGGACGACTTCGGCGTACGTCGAGGCCGTGGACGACTGGCGGCGGCGCCGGGCCGATGTGTGCGCGGGGATGATCGCGGCGGAGCTGGGCGAGGACCAGGTCGGGGCGTTCCTGGTGTGGGGCGATCCGTCGTTGTACGACTCCACGCTGGCGATCCTGGACGACATCCTGGCGCGGGGCGAGCTGGCGTTCGAGGTCGAGGTGATTCCGGGGATCAGCAGCGTGTCGACGCTGGCGGCGCGGCACCGGGTCGGGCTGAACCAGGTGGGCCGGCCGATCCAGATCACGACCGGCCGGCGGCTGGCGGCCGGGTGGCCCGAGGGGGTCGACGACGTGGTGGTGATGCTGGACGCGCAGACGGCGTTCACGGAGCATCTCGACCAGGACGCCGAGATCTACTGGGGTGCTTACCTGGGGACGCCGGACGAGCTGCTGATCTCGGGGCCGGTGCGTGAGGTGGCCGCGGAGATCGAGAAGGTCCGCGCCGAGGCCCGGCAGCGGAAGGGCTGGCTGATGGATACGTACCTTCTGCGTAGACCAAAGTCTTAGTAGGTCTGGCCGCCGGACCGACGTCGTCGGGGTGCTCTCGGGCACAGGCTGCTGGGTATGAAACGAATCTTGGCGATGACGGCAGCAGCGGCCAGCTTGTTGGTGGCCTTCGCAGGGCCCGGCGAAGCTGCACCACCAGATGTTGTGAAAACCGATCGTGGCCTGGTCGCGGGTAAGGCGATCGGGGATTCCCTCGTGTACGACGGGATTCCGTACGCCGCTCCCCCGGTCGGCGCGCTGCGGTGGAAGGCGCCGCAGCCGGCCCGCGCGTGGACCGGCGTACGGCAGTCGAAGGTCGGGAACGTGTGCCCGCAGCAACCGAATTCCGAGGCGCCGAAGGGGTCGTCCGCCGAGGACTGTCTCTACCTGAACGTGACGACGCCCGCGAAGCCGTCTGCCACGCCGCGGGCGGTGGTCGTGTGGCTGCCCGGCGGCGGGTTCTTCTCCGGGGCCGGCAGCAGCTACGAGGCGTCGAAGTTCGCGGCCCGCGGCGACGTGGTCGTTGTCACGGTCAACTACCGGCTCGGCATCTTCGGCTTCTTCGGGTACCCGGGCCTGCCCGGCTCCGGGACGTTCGGCCTCCAGGACCAGCAGGCGGCGCTGCGGTGGGTGCAGCGGAACGCCCGCGCGTTCGGCGGCGACCCGCGCAACGTCACGGTCGCGGGCGAGTCGGCCGGTGGGATGAGCGTCTGCGCGCAGGTGACCTCGCCGACGTCCACGGGCCTGTTCGCGAAGGCGATCATGCAGAGCGGCTCGTGCGCCTTCAACTGGGCCGCCAACAGCCAGTACCCGGGTCAGGCCGCGGATTCCCCGTGGATCCCGGTCCGCAAGGTCGAGGCGAACGGCAAGGAGTGGGCGGCCGGCAAGAAGCTGTCCTGTACGACGATCGAGTGCCTGCGCGGCATCAAGGCCGACGTACTGCTCGACGACACCCTCGCCTTCACCCAGATCGGGTACGGCGGAACGGCGGTCATGCCGTTCTCCCCGGCGACGGCGATGCGGGCGGGGCTGTTCCACCGGGTGCCGATGATCTCCGGCAACAACCACGACGAGGCCAACGGGTGGCTGTCCGCATTCGGTGACATCAAGGACTACCCGGCGCTCGTCAAGAACATGGTCGGTACGTCGAAGGCAGCACAGGTACTGCAGCACTACCCGGAGTCCCGTTACGCGTCGCCTGCGGCCGCTTGGGGTGCTGTGACCACGGACAGGATCTGGTCGTGCACACAGGTCGCAACGGACCAGCAGGCTGCTCGCAAGGTGCCTGTGTACGCATACGAGTTCGCTGACAAGCACTCGCCGATCGCCACACCCGGTCTGGGAGCTGCACATGCCATGGAGTTGCCGTACCTGTTCCGGCTCGGTGGCTACGACTTCCCGATGTCAGCGCCGCAGCAGACCCTGTCGAACCAGATGATCGACTACTGGACGGCGTTCGCCCGTACAGGCAACCCGAACGGGTCTGGGCGGCCGCAGTGGAGCCCTACCGGCAGCAGCTCCATCAACGGCGTCTCACTCGCTCCGACGGACCAGACCGGCATCCAGCAGGTCAACCTCAGCTCTGAGCACCAGTGCGGGTTCTGGGCTGCTCTGGGCGCATAGCGCGCCACACCCGCATGGTGATCGGCGCCAGGACCAGCAGGAACATCGCGTAGAAGTTCACCCCCGGCACGAACGACGCCAGCAGGAAGGCGACGGCGGTCAGCCCGGTCAGCAGCAGGGAGCCGATCAGCTCCCGCTTGCCGACCGGGTCGTCCGGGTTCTCGAGCTCCTGGTGACCGCGTACCAGCAGGGTGATCGCGGACTGGGTGATGCTCAGGGCAAGGATCGTGCCCGTGTACACCCCGGCGGTGAACCGGTCGCTGGGGAACGCGCCCACGATCTCGGTCGGGAACGGCAGTACGACGATCGTCAGCAGCCAGAGCAGGTTCAGCCGCATGATGGCCGGGGTGTACGCGCGAACGTGCTCGAAGACCCGGTGGTGTCCCAGCCAGAAGTTCGCGATCACCACGAAGCTCAGCAGGAACGTGAAGAGCTCCTGCCGGTGCTCGCTGATCACGCTCACCGCGTCACCGCCGTGGCTCTTGACCTCGGGGACCAGGTCGACCAGCGGCAGGACCAGCAGCGTGATGGCGATCGCCACCACCGCGTCCGTGAACAGCACCAGCCGGTCGGGGTCTCTCGACTTACTCACGGCCGACAACAGTAGCCGTACTCCGGAGCAGACCGACGGACAGCAGCACCGCCAGGAGTACGAAACCTGCTGCAGCGAGCCAAGCGGCGCCGTACCCGTCCCGAAGCGCCAGGAGGTTGCCCGCACCGTCGGCGGCGCGGTGGGCGGTGGTAGACGCAGCCAGGGTGGCGAGTACCGCCGTACCGACAGCTGCTCCGGCTTGCTGGGCGGTGTTGTTGAGTCCTGAGGCCAGTCCGGCGTCGGCTGGGTCTGCTGCGGACATGGCGAGCATGATCGACGCGGGGATGGCGACGCCGATGCCAGCACCCATTACGGCGAGCACAGGCCCGACGTTGACGACGTACGAGCCGTCGACCGGCGCCCTGCTGATCCAGAGCAGCGCGAGCATGAAGACGACCAGTCCGGCGATCAGCATCTTGCGGGGGCCGAAGCGGACGGTCAGACGCGGGGCGAGCGACAGGGACATCAGAGCGTTCATCAGGGGCGACGGCAGGAAGGCCAGGCCGGTCGTGAGGGAGTC
Organism: Kribbella sp.; assembly: GCF_035655035.1. Classification (GTDB taxonomy): domain Bacteria; phylum Actinomycetota; class Actinomycetes; order Propionibacteriales; family Kribbellaceae; genus Kribbella. The sequence goes on from NZ_DASRVN010000099.1 coordinate 8,296, forward strand.
GTAGCCGAGCACGCGCTGGACGTACAGCGCAGTGGTGAACTGGAAGCCGAAGCCGGCAGCAAAGAGCAGGACGACGATCAGGTTGGCCACGGTGAGCTGACGGCGCCGGAAGATGCGCAGGGCAAGTAGTGGGTTCTTGATCCGTGCCTGCCGTACGACGAACGCCGCCAGCAAGAGGGCTGCCGCACCTGCCTGGACCAGGGTTCGGGTGAGAGTCGCGTGCGGCTCTGCTGTCTGCACGATCGTGTAGACACCCAGTGAGAGCCCTGCGGTGACAAGCACGGCGCCCAGTACGTCAGCACCGTTAGCGAGACCAAGACCGGGCTGCTGCTGCAGGAGGCGTACGGCGAACACCAGTGCTGCCAGGCCGATCGGGACGTTGATCAGAAACGCCCAGTGCCAGCCGACGGTCTGGGTGATCACGCCGCCGAAGATGAGCCCGATCGACGCTCCGCTGGCCGCGGTGAAGGTCCCCCTGGATCGTCGGCAACGCCACCGCCTGAAAAGACCATAACAGGTAGTTCTGTAAGAGACGATCTCTTAGTGGACTTGCTAGGATCGGCCGGATGAGAGACGAGCCGGCGGAGATCTCGTGTGAGTTGGTGGCCAGGATCCTCGACGAGCACTGGGGTTTTCGGGCTGCTGAGGTCGTGTTCGCGCCGGTGGGGTTCGGTAGTCAGCACTGGATCGCGTCCCAGGAGGACGGGCCGCGGTGGTTCGTGACCGCGGATCAGGGCGGCGGGCGGGCGGTCGGGAATGCCATGCGTACGGCCAAGGAGTTGGCTGATCGTGCGTACGAGTTCGTTGTGGCGCCGTTGCCCGCGCGTGACGGACGGCTGGTCCAGGAGGGGCTGCCGGGGTGGGTGTTCGCCGTCCTGCCGTACCTGCACGGGTGGAGTACGCCGGACGGGCCGTGGGAGGACGCGGCGGAGCGGGTGCAGATCGCGCGGGTCCTCGGCCGGCTGCACGCAGCTCCGGCGCCGGAGTCCTTGCAGCGCTGGGATTTCGCCATACCGAACCGCGACGAGCTGATGGTTGCGTTCGAGGAGCTCGACCAACCGTGGTCCGGAGGGCCGTACGCCGAACCAGCCCGGCTGCGGCTGGCCGGAGCGCGTGAGTACGTGCACAGCAGGCTGGCGCAGTACGACGTGCTGGTCCGCGAGGTCGAGGCGTTCGACGACCCCTGGGTCGTGACCCACGGCGAGGCGCACAGTGCGAACGTCGTCCGCACCGCGGACGGCATGCGCCTGGTCGACTGGGGGACGGCCCGGCTCGCGCCGCGCGAACGCGACCTGACCGGCATCCACGATGGATCGGCCGACGTCCTCGCGGCGTACCAGTCGGCGGCCGGCCCGGTCAGTCCTCGGGCTGCGGCGCTGGAGCTCTTCAACGCCTGGTGGCCGCTGGGCGAGATCGCGTCGTACGTTCAGCTGTTCCGCCGGCCGCACGTCGAATCCGAGGACAGCAAGGAGTCCTGGCGGGAGCTGACGGTGTACCTCCCGGGCTAGTTCAGCCGGCCCGTTGGCGCGAGCGGCGGACCGGCTGGGCGGTCGTGGGGGTGGCGAGCGGCCCGTCGACGAGCGTGGTCATCGCGTCGACGAACGGCTGGCGCTGCGGGGCGGCGAGTGCGGCGAGCGCGTCGGCGTGCACGCGGTCGACGATCTGCTGGCCCTCTGCGGCGACTCGAGCGCCGGCGTCGGTGACGGCGATGATGCGGGCACGCCGGTCGGTCGCCGACGGTTTGCGTACGGCGTACCCGGCCTTCTCGAGCGCGTCGACCGTAACGACCATCGTGGTCTTGTCCATGTACGACAGCTCGGCGATCTGGATCTGGGTACGCTCGGCCTCCAGCGCGTGCCGCAGTACGCACTGCATCCGCAGCGTCAGCCCGATCTCGGCCAGCGCCGCGGACAGCTGGGTCTCC
>NZ_DASRVN010000100.1:0-14599 GCF_035655035.1 Kribbella sp.
TGCGATGTCGCACCTACAGTCCAAGGTTCACCGGATGTCCGAGTTCACCGAGGCGATCGGCACCGTCACGTTCTCCGAGGTGCCGAATGAGGGGTTTCTGGCTGTTGGTATGCGCAACTACTGGGACGGATACTTCGCGGGGCGGGCTGCGCCGCTGGGGTTGGCGCCGGCGGAGGTGGTGCATGCGGTGTTCTACAACTTCGCCGAGGGGGAGGTGGCGCGGCACATTCCGTGGGTCTGGGAGAAGGTGACGCCCGAGGAGGCGATCGCGATTCGGGAGCGGGGGAGTGCCGCGGCGCTTCGGCAGTTGATCGGGGAGGAGCTCGCGGAGTCGGCTGGTCTGGTTCGGGCGGCCGAGCTTGCTACCCGGGCTGCGGTCAGTGCACCGATCGAGGGTCGGGTGCTGTACGCCGGACTGCGGGCGCTGGACGTGCCGGTGGAGCCGGTCGCCAAGCTCTGGCATGCGGCGACACTGCTGCGGGAGCACCGCGGCGACGGGCACAACATCGCACTCGTTGCCCACGGCATCGGTGGGACCGAGGCGCACGTCCTGATGGCTCTTGCCCTGGGGATGCGGGCAGAGGAGTTCAGCCGGATCCACCACCTGCCGAAGGCGCAACTGTCCGGAGTCGTCGACGGTCTCCGCAAGCGCGGCCTGGTCACCACGGAGGGCGGCTTCACCGAGGCCGGGCGCGAGCTCAAGGACCGGGTCGAGGCGCTCACGGACGAGCTGGCGGCACCGGCGTACGACGTACTGACGGCGACCGAGCTCGACGAACTGATCACCCTCCTGCAGCCGATCGCGACCGCGTTACACACCGCCGACTACTGAGGAACGGGGCCGGAACCGATCCGCAGGTAGAGGTCGCGGAGCAGGCAGATCTCGGCGCCGTGGTGGATGAGTTCGACGTTCGTGTACAGGATCTTCTTCGCCATCGGTGCGTGGGCGAAGGCGGGGGGCTGGCCCTGCGGGTGGGTGAGTCCTTCGGTGCCGAGGTTGTGGACGCCGGTGAGCCAGGTCCGGTATTCGTCATCGAGTTGCTGCAGGGCCTCCTGGGCGGTGCCGGCGTAGCAGAAGGTCTCGATGCCGATGGCCTCGGTACTGAAGCGCTTGCTGTTCGTCGACGCGAGGCCGCCGATCAGGTGGGCCAGGCGCCAGGCGATCGTGGTCACTGGTTCCTGGTCGTGGGGCGGTTCGGCGTAGTCCATGGTGAACTCGCCTCCGCCGAAGGACATCGGGGCCGAGCTCTCGCCGCGACGGCTGAGTGTCCAGCAGTTGGGGACCGGCTGCCAGAAGTACTCGTCGTCAGTCAGGCCGTCCAGGCGCGGCCGGAGCCGATCCCGCCAGTGCGCGTCGATCTGGTCGATCACCTCGGCGTTCCAGTCGATGTCCATCCGCTGACGGTAGCCGCCGATCGGCCCGTTGGTTGCGTGGACCGGGGGTCCGCGAGACTGCTGGTCTCTGCCTCGGTCGACAGGAGGACGGTATGTCGCGGTTGGTGATCCGGAACGTCGCGGTGCTCGTCGTGCCCGAGGCAGGTGAGTGCCGGGTGGACGAGGCACAGGACATCCACATCCAGGACGACCTGATCGTCGCGATCATCCCGACTGGCAGATCGCACGGCAGATCGCACGGCGGGTCGGGTGGTGAGCTGGGTGGTGAGCTGGCCAGTGGCCCAGGTGGTCGGCCGGACGGTGAGCGGGCAGGTGTGCCGGACGCAGGGTTGGCGGCTGGTTCGAGTGGTCCGGTCGCCGGGTCCGGCGGGCGGTCGGCTGGTGAGGTGGGGCTTGGGGGCCGCGGTGGGGAAGAGGTTGAGGTGGTGGGGCTTGGGACCGGTGCTGGGGAAAAGGTTGAGGTGGTGGGGCTTGGGGGCGGTGGTGGGGAAGACGTTGAGGTGGTGGAGGGGCGGGGGTTGTTGGCGGTGGCGGGGCTGGTCAATGCGCATACGCACAGTCCGATGGTGATGATGCGGGGCGCTGCGGAGGATCTGGCGATCGAGGACTGGTTCAATCGGCGGATTTGGCCGATGGAGGTGAACCTGACGCCCGAGCGGGTGCGGGTCGGGGCGCGGTTGGCGTGTGCGGAGATGTTGCTCGGTGGCGTGACCACGTTCGTGGACCACTACTTTCATGCGGATCAGATCGCCGCGGCGGCAGTCGAGGCAGGGATCCGGGCGGACCTCGCGCCGACGTTCTTCTCCTCCACCGACCAGGACGTGAACGCGGCGCTCGGCGTGAGTCGTGAGCTGAAGAGCCTGCACCCGCGGATCACCGCGAGTCTCGGGCCGCACGCGACATACACCGTGAACGATGACGACCTCCGGCGTACGGCGGAGATCGCGCGGGCGGAGGGGTTCCGGGTCCACCTGCACGCGGCGGAGACCGACGACCAGACGCAGGCGTCGCTCGACAAGCACGGGGCGACACCGATCCAGGTGCTGGAGCGTACGGGCGTGCTCGACGCCGGGACGTTGATCGCGCACGGTTGCGGGATCCGGAAACAGGACCTGCCGATCCTGGCGCGGTACGCCGACCGTACGGCGGTGGCGTCCTGCCCGAAGGTCTATCTCAAGCTCGCGATGGGCGAGGTCACCCCGATCAAAGGCCTCCTCGATGCCGGTGTCAGCGTCGGCGTCGGCACCGACGGGGCCGCCGTACACAACACCCTCGACGTCTGGGAGGCGATCCGCATGGTCGCCCTCACGCAGAAGCAACGCGAGCACGACGCCGAGTGGATGACCCTGTCCGACACGCTCCGCGTCGCCACCCGGGGCAGTGCCGCCGCGGCAGGGCTTGCCGGGCACGTCGGCGTACTCGAGCCGGGCTACCAGGCCGATATCGCGCTGGTCGACCTCAACGCCCCGCACAACCAACCGCTCCACGACCCACGCGCCGCCCTCGTGTACTCGGTCCGCGCCGCAGATGTGGTCACGGTCCTCGTCGCCGGCAAGGTCGTCGTACGCAATCGCGAACTCAAAACCATGGACCTCCAGGAAGTCCTCGCCGACGCCAAATCCCTGGCGCACACGCTTGTGGACCTCTCAACAGGCGGCGCCGTCCAGCACTACAACCCCTAAGCTCCCCGCATGACCGCAGACCTGTCGTCCTGGCGGAAAGCGCCGTTCACCGGCGGAGGCCTGACCTACGACTGCTTCGAGAAGGGCGAAGGCCCGGGCGTCGTCCTGATCCCCGAGATCCCTGGTCTCACCCCCGAGGTCGCCGGGTTCGGCGAGCACTTGGTGGCCGCGGGGTTCACGGTCGTGATCCCGTCCCCGTTCGGTACGCCGGGACGCCCGGAGACCTCGGCGTACACGCTGGGCGTGATCGCGCGGCTCTGCGTCTCCAAGGAGTTCCGGTGCTTCGCGGCGAACGCCGAGCGGCCGATCACGAAGTACCTGCGCGCGGTCGCGACCGATCTGGCCGGCCGGACGCCGGGCCGTGGGGTCGGGGTGATCGGGATGTGCTTCACCGGCGGGTTCGCGCTGGCGACCGCGGTCGAGGACGTCGTGACGGCGCCGGTGCTGAGCCAGCCGTCGACGCCGTTCGCGGTCAGTCCGAGGCTGCGCCGCGACCCGGGCCTGTCGCAGCAAGAACTCGACAGGATCAAGGAACGTACGCGCACCGACGGACTGTGTGTCCTCGGGCTGCGGTTCAGCCGGGACCGGATGGCGCCAGCCGAACGATTCGCGACGCTGCGTGAGCAACTGGGCGATGCGCTCGAGGTGATCGAGCTCGACTCGGGACCCGGAAATCCCGACGGGTACGGCCAAAGCGCGCATTCGGTCCTCACCCGGGACCTACGCGAGGACCCGGCGAACTCGGCGTACCGTGCCCGCTCCCGGACGGTGGAATTCCTCCGCGAGCACCTGACAGCGACAGCGTGACGACCGTCCGTCGAGAGGTGCAAAGATCGCGTCGAGTAACCGCGCGGCGATGATTCGACCCCGCTCCGCCGGGAAATTCTGTCAACAACCGGGGGTCGTTCGTTGCTGTCCGCAAAGACGGGGGAGCGGTGCGTGACAGCGTCGTTTTCCTCTGGTCCTGAGTGCCGGAACCATGGCACGATCGGCCACCGAGGTACCACAGGGGACTGGGACGAGTGAGGCTGTATGAACGGGCGGACAGCGGAGGGCAGCCGGATCCCGATGAACGGGACGGCGACGCCGAACGGGACCACTAACGGGACCACTAACGGTCACGCTCCGCAACCAGGCACACACCTCGAGGCTCCCGGCGAGTGGCATTCCGGGCAGCGCGTCGGCGAGGTCCACCTCGATCAGCCGGAGGATGTCGTCCGGCGGTCCGAATGGCTGTCGGAGGTCCGCGAGCGGCCACGGGACACGAACGGTACGACGCTGCGCCAGTTCAACACGCCGGTCCGGGTCGACGAGATCGCGGTCGCGGCGATGACGCTCGCCGAGGACTTGCAGGCCGCGACGCAGGCGATGCCGGAGTCCGTCGAGCTGCGACGGTTCCGGCGCGATCTGGACCACGCCGTGACCACGTTCCGGGACCTGGCCGGCCGGCTCGAGGCGACCGCCGGCAAGCTCGTCCGCCTGGCCGCGAACGAGGGCCAGGCCTGCGGCGTCGGCTGGGGCGTCTGCCCCGAGCACGGCCTGACGCTGATGAACGTCGGCGACACGATCACCTGCCACGTCCTCGGCTGCCATCGCGAGAACGTCGGCGACGTCGAGCGCTGCACCCACCCGGTCGCGTACCGGGTGGTCGACGCGGCCGGCCCGTCACTGCTCGCCTGCGCCGGCCACGCCGTCGCCTGCCGGATGTACTTCGACAACCCGGTGATCACCGCCACCGCCGACAGCATGGAGCTCTTCTAGACCGGCGGTGTCGGGCGTACCGAGGTCACCGGCGCCTGCCCCTTGAACATCCGCCCGCCGTCGGCGGTCAGCCGGAGGTAGTAGTCCGCGGAGCACGCCGTACCGTCCTCGTCGAGCGCGCGGATCGCCGAGCCCGCGGGGACGAAGGCCGAGGTCTCCGCGGTCTTCGCGATCTGGTTGCCCTCGTTGAACTCGTCGAACATCGAGATGTACAGACCCTGTACGCCGACACGCGTCAGGTTGTAGAACTGCCGCCACATCAGGTCCCCGTGCAGCCGGTGCCCGGACTGCAGGTCGCCCGGGATCACGCAGGGCTGGTAGTCGATCCCGTGCGCGTCGCAGTCCGCCTGGTCCTGCGGGTTGACGTTGTTGTAGAAGTGGTCCGCGCCGGCCAGGTCGGTGATCCGTCCGACCATCCACGGCGACAGCATGTTGAACGCGTGGTACACGTCGAGGTACCCGGGCCGCGAGTCCTCGTTCCCCGGCAGCCAATGCGTCGGCACGCCGCCGATCACGTAGCAGCCCTGGCCCTTGAACCAGTTCACGACGTCCAGGCAGACGTCCGGCGGCCAGGTGTGGTTCGGGTCGTCGAACCCGAATCCCCAGATGCACACCACTGGCTTCCCGTTCTGCCGTGCGTACGCCGGTGACGCCGTGTACGCGCTCATCTTCGCCGTCCAGTCCTGCTTCATCTCCGACTGCATCGCGGCCCAGCCGGTGGCGTCGTACATGATGTAGAACTTCCGGCCGTACTGCTCCGCCGCCTGCCGCACCTTCGCGGCCATCGCGTCCCGCGTCGGGCCTTCACCGCCGGTCGGGTTGAACCGCTGCAGCGCCGCCGTGTCGCAGCCGTTCTCCTGCATCCACTGGAAGTGTGTGTTCACGGTCTGCTGGTCGTACGACGAGAACAGCCGGGCGCCCTGTCCGTTCCCGAGGTTGGGGTACGCGGTCTGGTACGTCGAGGCGAAATCGCGGACGTCGGGCCAGCTGACGAGCGCGGTGTTCGTCGGCGACGGCGGCTGACTCCAGTCGTGGCTCCAGTGCCACCACCCGTTGATCGGCGCACCGTCACCGGGACAGGCGAACCAGCCCTGGTAGCCGACGGTGATCTTTCCGACGACGTCGCCCGGGGGACTGGCGGCGAACGCGACCTCGGACGAGCCGGCGACGACGGCTGCCGCGGTGGTGGCAAGGAACGTACGGCGAGTGAGTTTCATGAGAGCTCCTGGAGGGGGCGGGCAGGAGAGAGTGCTTGCGAGCGTACAAATCTCGACAAAGTCCTGCAACAAGCCGACGGTTCCGGAACTCTTGACGGACGGCCGCCGCCAACTTAGTTTGTTGGATCAACAGACTAAATCCGAGGAGGCGGCGCGATGGTGATCCGGGGCGTCGCCGCCGACCACGTCGCGCTGCGGCGGAACAACCTCTCGGTGGTACTGCGGCACGTCCACGACCTCGGCCCGCGCTCCCGCGCCCGGATCGCCGAGGAGACCGGGCTGAACAAGGCGACCGTCAGCAGCCTGGTCGCCGAGCTCGTCGAGCGCGGCCTGCTCCGCGAGGGGTCCGCCGACTCCAGCCGCGCGCTCGGCCGTCCGGGCCAGCTGGTCGAGCTGGACGGCACCGGCGTCTGCGGCATCGGCGCTGAGATCAACGTCGAGTACCTCGCCGTCGTCGCGCTCGACCTCGCGGGCAACGTCGTCCACGAGAAGCGCGTCCCGGTCGACGTCGCGCACCTCGGACCAGGTACGACGCTCGACCGGTTCGCCGAACTCGTCCAGGAGGCCGTCGAGGCCGTGCACCTCCGCGGCGGGCAGCTGGCCGGTGTCACGCTCGCCGTACCCGGTCTGGTCGAAGGCGAGACCGGGGAGCTGAAGCTCGCCCCGAACCTCGGCTGGAGCGACCTGTCCGTCGCCAAGGAGATGCGCACGCGTCTCGGCGAACCGGCGTACCCGCTGCACGTGGACAACGAGGCGAACCTGGCGACGCTCGCGGCGTACGCCGAACTGCGGGAGACCGACGAGGTTCACGACCTCGTGCTGCTCACCGGTGCCGTCGGCGTCGGTGGGGGCGTGGTGGCCGGCGGGCACCTGCTGCGTGGCGCGCACGGGTACAGCGGCGAGGTCGGTCACATGCCGGTCGCGCCGCCCGGACAGTCCTGCGGTTGCGGCCGGACCGGCTGCTGGGAGACCGTCGTCGGCCTGACCGCACTGTTGCGCCAGGCAACCGATCGGCACGACCCGGTCCGGGATCCACGGCTGGACGTGGAGCAACGGCTCGCCGCGGTCGTCGAGCGCGCCGAGGCCGGCGACGTACGGACGTTGTCCGCGTTGCAGGACGTCGGCACCTGGCTGGGGATCGGCGGCGCGATCCTGGTGAACATCCTGAACCCGGCCGTGCTCGTGCTCGGCGGGTACTTCGCCGTCCTCGGCCCGTGGCTGGAAGAGCCACTGGAGCAGGCGCTGCGCGAACGCGTACTCGCACCGGACGGCGGCGGCTGCCGGGTCGTCCGGTCGGACCTCGGCTTCGGCGCGGCCGTCCGTGGCGGCGCCCAGATCTGTCTCGACCACGTATTCGCCGACCCGACAAGACTAGGAGAGTCATGACGAACCTGGGTATCGGCCTGATCGGTTACGCGTTCATGGGCGCGGCACATTCGCAGGCCTGGCGAAGCGCGCCGCGGTTCTTCGATCTGCCGCTCGAACCCGCGATGAATGTGTTGTGCGGCCGGAACGCCGACGCCGTCCAGGCCGCCGCGACCAAACTCGGCTGGAAGGCGACGGAGACCGACTGGCACAAGCTGATCGAGCGCGAGGACGTCCAGCTGGTCGATGTCTGTACGCCGGGCGACAGCCACGCCGAGATCGCGATCGCCGCGCTGCAGTCCGGCAAGCACGTGCTGTGCGAGAAGCCGCTGGCGAACACCGTCGAGGAGGCCGAGGCGATGACGGCCGCGGCGGAAGCGGCCCAGGCCAAGGGGATCCGCTCGATGGTCGGGTTCACCTACCGCCGTGTCCCGGCGATCGCGCTGGCCCGGCAGCTCGTTGCCGAGGGCAAGCTCGGGACGATCCGGCACGTCCGCGCGCAGTACCTGCAGGACTGGATCGCGGACCCGGAGGCGCCGCTGTCCTGGCGGCTGGACAAGAGCAAGGCCGGCTCCGGTGCGCTCGGCGACATCGGCGCGCACATCGTCGACCTGACGCAGTACATCACCGGTGACACGATCGGCGAGGTGAGCGCGCGGCTCGAGACCTTCGTCAAGGAGCGCCCGGTCGCCGCCGAGCACTCGGGACTGTCCGGTACCGCGGGCACCCAACGAGGCCCGGTCACGGTCGACGACGCCGCGGTGTTCCTGGCGACCTTCCGCTCCGGTGCGTTGGGTGTCTTCGAGGCGACCCGGTTCGCGACCGGGCGGAAGAACGCGATCCGGATCGAGATCAACGGCAGCCTCGGCAGTCTGGCGTTCGACTTCGAGGACATGAACCTGCTGCACTTCTACGACGCGACCGACGACGCGCGGACGGCGGGCTTCCGCCGGATCCTCGCCACCGAACCCGTCCACCCGTACGTCGCCGCCTGGTGGCCGCCGGGCCACCTGCTCGGCTACGAGCACGGGTTCACCCATCAGGCCGTCGACCTGGTCACCGCGATCGCTGAAGGGACCGATCCGGCACCGTCGTTCGCCGACGGCCTGCAGGTCCAGCGGGTGCTGGCCGCGGTCGAGGCCAGCTCCACATCCCGTCAATGGCAGGAGATTCCAGCATGAACAGCTATACCCCGTCCAAGGACGACAAGTTCTCCTTCGGGCTGTGGACCGTCGGCTGGCAGGGCGTCGACGTCTTCGGTACGGCGGTCCGTCCGGCGATGGACCCGGTGCACGCCGTCGAGAAGCTCGCCGAGCTCGGCGCCGCCGCGGTGACGTTCCACGACGACGACGTCGTACCCGACGACAGCACCCGCGGCCAGGTGCTGGAGCGCTTCAAGAAGTCGCTCGCCGACACCGGCATGGGTGTCGAGATGATGACCACGAACCTGTTCAGCCACCCGGTCTTCAAGGACGGCGGCCTGACCGCGAACGACCGTCAGGTACGTCGGTACGCGCTCGCGAAGGTCCTTCGGAACGTCGATCTGGCGGCCGAGCTCGGCGCGACGACGTACGTGCTGTGGGGCGGTCGTGAGGGCGCGGAGTCCGGCGGGTCGAAGGACGTCCGCGCGGCGCTGGACCGCTACAAGGAGTCGATGGACATCCTGTGCGCGTACGTCCGCGAGCAGGGGTACGACCTGCGGTTCGCGATCGAGCCGAAGCCGAACGAGCCGCGTGGCGACATCCTGCTGCCGTCGATCGGGCACGCGATCGCGTTCATCCAGGACCTCGCCGACCCGGAGCTGGTCGGGATCAACCCGGAGGTCGGGCACGAGCAGATGGCCTCGCTGAACTACGCGCACGGCATCGCGCAGGCGCTGTGGCACGGGAAGCTGTACCACATCGACCTCAACGGGCAGCACGGTCCGCGCTTCGACCAGGACCTGCGGTTCGGCGCTGGCAACCTGCGCGAGGCGTTCTGGACCGTGGACGTGCTGGATCAGGGCGGCTACGACGGCTACGTGCACTTCGACTACAAGCCGCCGCGCACCGAGGACGAGGACGGCGTGTGGGAGACCGCGCGCGCCTGCATGCGGAATTACCTGATCCTTCGGGACAAGGCACGGGCGTTCCGGGCCGACCCTGAGGTCGTCGACGCACTGGCCGCAGCCCGCGTCGCGGAGCTGTCCGAGCCCACGCTGGGCGAGGGTGAGTCGCTGGACGACCTCCGCAACGCGACGTACGACCGGGAGGCGCTGGCCGATCGCGGCCTGGGCTTCGAGAAGCTGGACCAGCTCGCGATGGAGCACCTGCTGGGCGTTCGTTAAAGCATGCGGAAGAAGGCGCGGAGGTCCTCGATAACCAGTTCGGGGACCTCCAACGCCGCGAAGTGCCCGCCGCGGTCGAACTCGGTGTAGTGCACGACGTCGAACTCGCGCTCGACGAGTGTGCGGACCGTGCTGTCGTTCGGGAAGACGGCGAGCCCGGTCGGTACGGCGCAGTGCTCGACCTGGGCGCCCCACGCGGACTGCGCCTCGCGGTAGAGCCAGGCCTGCGAGCCGGCGGTCCGGGTCAGCCAGGTCAACGTCACGGTGTCGAGGATCTGGTCGTTGCCGATGGCACCTTCCCGGTGGCCGTAGTCGTCGTACCACTCGAGGTTCCAGGCGAGCTGTCCGACGGGGGAGTCGAGCAACGCGTACGCGAGCGTCTGCGGCCGCGTGCCTTGAATCGCGGCGTACCCGGATCGTTCGTTCTGCCAACGATCCAGGCCGCCGAGTCGTTGCTGTTCCGCCTCGGTCAGCTCCTCGCCTTGCGGGAACACGAAGTACCCGTCGAGATGCAGGCCGATCACCCGCTCCGGTACGAGCCGCGCGAGCGCGGGGCCGATCCGGGCGCCCCAGTCGTACCCGTGCACGCCGTACCGCTCGAAGCCGAGTTGCTCCATCAACGTGATCCACGCGCGAGCGATCCGCTCGACGCCCCAGCCGCCGGCCGTCGTGACGCCGCTGAATCCGAACCCGGGCATTGTCGGCACGACCACGGTGAAGTCCCGCGCGAGCGCGTCGATCACCTCCAGGTAGTCCGACGCCGCGCCCGGCCAGCCGTGCAGCAGCAACAACGGCGTGCCTGTGCCGGCCCGCACGTAGTGCACCCGCTGACCGTCGATCTCGGTCACGTACTGTGGATACGTATTCATCCGCTTCTCGAAGCGCCTCCAGTCGTACGAGGTGCGCCAGTACTCCGTCACCTCCCGCAGCCTTCCGAGCTCCACGCCGTACGACGATCCCGCGTCCGGCAACTGGTCCGGCCAACGCACCGCGTCCAGCCGCCGCTGCAACTCGTCCAACTCCGCCTGCGGTACCTCTGCTCGAAACTCCATACCTCCGACGCTAGAAGCAGTACCGGACAGCCGTTGACCGCTACGCTCGATGACATGAAGTACGTCGCACAGATCGTCGAGGTGCCGGAGCACGGCATCAAGCTGGAGCCGGTGGACGGGACCACGGTCCCGGAGCAGCCCACGGAGGTGAATCTGCTCGGTATGGCGATCGCGCTGGCGCTGGGCGCGGCCGGGTACCGGCACCACGCGGAGCAGCGGGACCCGGAGCTGCAGACCCTGGATGCGCTGATCGCGGGCGACGCGGTGATGCCGTGGAAGCCGGGCGCCGAAGGGTTCATGGTGTGTGAGCTCAACGACGGACGGCCGACGTGTGAGGTCCGGCCGAACGCGGAGTGAGCTGGCCGGACGCACCTGCGCTGCCGCGGCCGCGGATCCTGCGGCAGCGCTGGCTGGATCTGGCCTTCGTCCATTGGGCTTTCGAGCCCGCCGACGTCGCGCACTTCTTCCCGCCGGGCACGCGACCCGACACGTTCGAGGGACGGACGTACGTCGGGCTCATACCGTTCCGGATGGTCGGCACCGGGCTGCCGCGCGGGCCGGCGGTTCCGTACTTCGGGTCGTTCCTGGAGACGAACATCAGGCTGTACTCCGTGGACGAGACCGGCCGGCGTGGTGTCGTATTCCTGAGCCTGGACGCGGACCGGCTGGCCGTGGTGGCGACGGCGCGGACCGTGTTCGGGCTGCCGTACCGGTGGGCACGGATGTCGCATGAACGCGATGGCAACCACCACAGTTACAGCTCGACCGTCCGTGGCTCCGGCGTCCGCGCCACCGTCGGCGTCGAGATGGGCGAACGCCTCCCGGTCGGGCCACTCGAGGACTTCCTCACGGCTCGCTGGGGTCTGCACGTGCACCGCGCCGGCCGCACGTGGTACCTACCGAACGTGCACCCGCCGTGGATCCTGCACGCCGCGACCCTCGACACGCTGGACGCCGACGAGCTACTGCGGTCCGTGGGCCTGACGGCACCCGATCGCGCGCCGGATCATGTGGCTTTCAGCGCGGGGGTTCCTGCGGAGTTCGCCGTACCATCAGGTCCTTCGTCTGCTCGATGATGAACCCGATGCCCAGCTGACGAGCCCAGCGGTGTACCTCGGTCGCCAGGGCTGCCGATCCGTCGGCATCGCCCTCGTCGCGGAGCAGGATCGCGAGGTGGGCCTGCTGAGCGAGCGCCGGGCGCAGGTGCCCGTTCTTCTGCAGCAGCTCGGTCGACCGCTCCCACTGCTCACGTGCGAGTGCCAGGTCCCCGGCGGCGTGTGAGTGGTGGCCGAGGTGCCGAAGGGCCTGGGCCTTGGTCAACTCGTCGCCCAACTCCAGCGCACGGGTGTAGTGCTCGATGGCCTCTGTGGGCTGCTCGTAGACGTTGTCGGCGATCGCGCCCGCCCAGAAGCTCGCTGCGGCTCGCCGTACGTCGTCCGGGGCGTCCTTGACCAAGGTGAGCATGCGGTCGCGGAGGTCGCCGTCTCCTGAGTGGAAGAGCGCGTCCGCGTAGTCCTTGCGGAGTTTCAGCATGTCCAGGTCCCACGAGTCCTCGGGGACAGCCGCGAGCGCGGCCGTGGCGTGGTCGGACTGCTGACCGAAGTCGTGGTCGACGGCGACCGCGGCGCGAGCGAGCGCGAGCGCCTGCTGCTCGGCGGGATCGTCGGATCGGGTGGCGGTGAGGAGATCGGTCGCGGCGGTCCAGTGACCGGCGAGCATCAGCTTGGTGGCGGCGGTGACGACGGCTTCGACGTGGCTCATGCACTCACGGTATTTCGACATCGAAAGATTTGACAACTAACCTTCAATCGCTGAAAAGTTGTCCGGGTGAAGGACTTCGTGGACACGCATGTCGACCTCTGGGCCGGGGAGCTGGCGGACCTCGACCGGGACGTCGAGGGGATCACGGTGCGCCTGCAGGTGCTGACGCGGTACCTCGAGCGCCGCCGGGAGGCCGTGCTGGCGACGTACGGGCTGCAGCTGTGGGAGTTCAAGACGTTGCACATGCTGCGCCGCGGCGGTCCGCCGTACCGCGCGACGCCTGGTCAGCTCGCCCGGCAGCTGGGGATGTCCCCGGCCGCGCTGACGAACCGGCTGGACGCGCTCGAGCGGCGCGGGTACGTCGAACGTACGCACGACCGCGACGACCGCCGCAAGGTGATGGCGACACTGACCCGCGCGGGCAGCGAGCTGTGGGAGCGCGGCATCGGCGACATCCTGCGCGTCGAGAACGAGCTGATCCACCAGCTGCCCACGGCCGGTCGCACCCAGCTGAACGACCTGCTCCGCCGGCTGGTGGTGGCGAGTGCGGAAGATTCCTAGCTGATCCGTGTCAAGATCCGCCGTCCGCGTCCGACGTACCTGTGTAGACGTCGAGAAGGGACGGACCGATGGAACCCCTCAACCTGCTGGTGTCGCTGAGTCACTCCGCGAAGACCCCGCCCGAGAACAAACACGGCCTCGGCGAACGCGTCGGCCGGCAGACAGACGACCCGCGTACCGACGACCGGCCCGCGCGTGGGCGGCTGCGCTGGTTCGCCGCCAAGCTACCGCTCAGGTGGCGCTTGGCCGGCTGAGCACCGCACTCCGCTCCCGCCCGACCTCAGCAAATCCGAACCGGCCGTACCAGCCGACAAGCTCGTCCGACGTGCCAAGGCCCGCGTAGGAGCAGCCCGCTGCGGCCGCACGATCCAACGCCGCGACGACGACCACGGACGCCGCGCCGCGCCCACGCTCCTCCTGAGCCGTGGCCACCGACCAGATGTTCGCAGTGTCCCCGGCCGGTACGACGGTCGCCGACGAAACCAGCCGGTCACCGTCGAACACCCCAACGATCTCACCAGCCCCGTGAAAGAACCCGGTCAGCCCGTCCGGGTCGTCGTACACCCCGCCCACCATCCGCAACAACCGAGCCCGCTCCTCGACACCGCCGATGATCGCGGTCCTGAACTCCGAAGGCGGTGCCGCCGGCCGGTGGGCGAGGTCGCAGAGCAGCAGCGGAGCGGTGTTCGAGGATTTCGGGTGGAACGCGTCGAGCGCTGCCGCGAGGTCCTCGCGGTCGAGGATGCGAAGGCAGACATCGCCGCCGTCGCGGCGGGTCTGCAGGGCCTCGTGCACCGAGTTGGTCAGGGTCTCCGCCGTAGGCGTACTCAGGAAGAGTTGGTGGGCGATCTTGCCGGGGCTGCCTGTCCACCAGAAGCAGTCGGCGTCGCCGTGCCGTTCCCAGACGAACACACCTGGCCGCTGAGCCAAGCGGCGCCAGCCGATCACCGCGGCGTCCCAGACCTGGGTGTTCATGGTTGGGGTGGGCGGTAGAGGGCGTAGTGCATGGGGCCGTTGTGGGGGAGTTCTAGTTCGGCGATGACGGTGAAGCCGAGGGACTCGTAGAAGCCGACGTTCGCTGGGTCCTGGGTTTCCACGAACGTGGGGGAGTGGGCCGCGTCGGCGACTGCCAGGCCGGGGCGGATGACCGCGTGGCCGAGGCCCAGGCGTTGATGGTCGGGGTGGACGGCGGCGAGCGCGAGCAGCCAGGACGGGCGGCGTGGATGGAAGAGCGCGATCGCCTGGCCGTACTCCGCGGTGACCTCGGCGCGGGATCCGGCGATCTCCCGGAACGCCTTGCTGTGTGGCTCGAACGCGTCCGCCGGCAGGTCCGGCGGGAGCCAGATCGCGACCGCGCGGACGTCGTCGGTGACCCAGACCCGGCCGTGCGGCATCCCGATCGCGGTGACGAACAAGCGGTGGTACTGCGTGAGCCGGTCGACGTACCCGTCCGGATCGAGGCACGCGCGGGTCATCGGG
>NZ_DASRVN010000101.1:0-5000 GCF_035655035.1 Kribbella sp.
TCGCGTTAACGTGGGACACGAAGGCCTCCTGGGTGTGAAGCGGTTCCTTAGACAGCTCCACTTCACAACCGGAGGCCTTCACCTGTCAGACCGACTCACCGCCCACCCGACGAACAACCTCCCTGGACATCACAGCTAGCCGTGGTTGAGGACCAGGCCGGTGTTGGCGGGGACTGTGATGGTGCCGGCGTAGGGGATGCCGTGGAGGTCGGTCCAGGTGCCTGGCGGGAGGGTTTGTTGGGCGGGGGTGGCGGAGGTCGGGTTCACGACTGTCAGGCCTTGTTGGTAGAGGCGGGTCCAGAGGGTGGGGCCGTGGTGGACCGGTGGGGTGACGGCCTTGCCCAGGTCCGCGGACAGTTCCGGGATCTCGTTGAACATGGCGTAGTCCTTGCGGCCGGTGCTTTCCAGCATGGCTGGGGACTCGCGGTAGAGGAGGTAATTGGCCACCACCCATTGGCGTTGTTCGGGGGTCGCCTGGTACCAGTAATCGGTCGGGAGTTTGTTCAGGATGATCGACGGCTTGCAGCGGTGGCGGCGGAGCAGGTCGAACATCAGTTGCCATTCGCCGTCGACGACGTTCTCGACCCGGTGCACGGTGAAGCCTTGTTCGTTCAGCCAGATGTCGGAGATGTCGATCATCTGGTCGAGCGCCGCCATGTACTCCGGTGACGTGTCCTGGAACTCGTCGTGCAGCGAACCGTTGAACGTGAGGTTGAACGCCACCGACGCACCGTGCGCGTGGGCGTAGTCCCGCAGGTACCGCAGCCAGTCGAGCACGTCCGCGACCCACGCCGGGTCCTTCGGGTCGGTGCCGAACTGCTGGACCCAGTTGCCGTCCTTGTCGTAGTGCCCGCTGACCTTGAAATCGTTCCGTACGCCGATGTTGTCAACGGCAATCGTCGTGAACCCGGCGGCGAGCGCGGGATCGATCAGGTTCGTGGTGAACCACTGCCGCACCTCCGGGTTGCTGATGTCGATCGGCGTGTACACCTGGTTGTTGAACTCCCACGCCGGCGTGGTCCGGTCGGCGGTGTACTCGATCCAGTCCGGGTGGTTCGCCTTGAACCACTCCGGCGTGTACTGCCGGGCCGGCGCGTTCCGGAACGCGGTGACGTACGAGCTGGCCAGCACCCCCGCGGGCTGCGCCGCCTTCAACGCACCCCACACGAACCCGACCCGGCCCGCGTACACGGACGGATCCGGCACCTGCCGGTCGAACACCTGCGCCTGCAGTACGCCGTGATCCTGCGTGACGGGCAGCGGTACGCCGGACGCCGCGGGCGCGCAGGCCCCACCAGCCGAAGCCGCACCAGCAGCCGGCTCGGCAGCCGCACCAGCAGCCGGCTCGGCAGCCGGACCGGCAGCAGGACCGGCAGCAGGCTCAACCGCCCGTGCAGTCGTTGTAAGCATTCCCAGGCCGACGGCGACGATCACCGCGGCCGAGGACATTCGGCGGAGTCTCATGGACAGTCCTTTCAGTGAGCAAGCACGCTGCCCGAGTTGGGCGGGAGCGACAGTTGACCGGAGACCGTGGCGCCGTGCAGATCGGTCCAGGTCCCGGAAGGGAGCGAGACCACCGCGGTCGCGGTGGACGAGGGATTCACCAACGTCAGACCGCGCTGATACGCGCGCGTGTACGCGCCGGACGCGTCGTGCACCGGTGCGTCCGACGGAGCGCCGATGTTCGTGTGCAGCTGCGGGCAGTCGACCCACACGTGGTACTCCCCCAGCCCGCAGAGCGTCATCATGCTCTTCTGCTCGCGGTACAGCAGGTAGTTGGCGACCGCCCAGTCGAGCTGCGCCTGGGTCGCGGTCGCGAGCGTGGCCTCGGTCGTCTGGTTGATCGCGAAGTGCAGCGTCTGCGCCGCGATCTGCCGGGTGAAGTTGTACTTACTCAGCCAGGCGGCGTCGTTGTAGTTGCCCGGCCGGTGCACGGTGAAGCCCTGCTCGTCGACGTACACGTCGACCAGCCCGACCGCCTCGAGCATGTCGGACAGGACGACCGAACCGTTCCAGGTGATGTTGGCGGCCAGCCCGATCCCGAGGCCGTGCAGCCGCCCGGACACGTACGACAACCAGTCGAGGACGGCGCTCGACCAGGCCGTGTCGACCCGGTCGCCGGAGTACTGCTGGATCCACGTACTCCCCTGCCAGTGCCCCACGCTCAGGAACCCGTTGAAGGTACCAACGTTGTCCAGGGCAATGATCGGGTAGCCCGCGTCGATCTTCGGCTGGATGAACGCGTTCCAGTAGTAGGTACGGACGTCCGGGTTCTGAAAGTCGATCGGTACGTACGTCGTGTTGCCGAACTCCCAGGCCGGCGTGCTCCGGTCGGCCAGGTACACCACCCAGTCCGGGTGGTTCGCCTGGTACCACGCGAGCGTGTGCGTCTTGTCGAAGTCGCGGAACGCCGGCATGTACGCCGACGGCACCGCGCCGGCCGGTTGCGCCAGGCTGGAGGCTCCCCAGACGAACTGCACGAGCCCGGCGTACACCGAGCGGTCCGGGATCGAGTTGTCGAAGACCTGCCCGCGGCCGATCCCGTCGGCGGGTGGGGTCGGAAGGGTGAGCGCGGACGTCGCGGCGCGGGCCGGCGGCGTCGTACCGGCGGCGAGGAAGGCGGTCGCTGCCGTACCGGCGAGCAGACTGCGGCGGGTGATGGCGGGAACGTCGTCCATGGGCGGACTCCTCTGCGGCGGACGGGGTGCGCTGGACGATACGGACTGCAAACGTTTGTCGCAATAGCAGAGAATCTTGCTATCGTAGTCGGCATGCCGAACAGCTCCGGAATCCAGGCCGCACTGCAGTCGGAAGCACCGCTCCGCTGGTCCACGATCGGCGACAGCATCGCCCAGGGCGCGCACTGGACCGGCGCCGAGCGCGACTACGTCCAACTGCTCGAGGAGCGGGTCCGCTACGAGCTCACGCGGTACGGCGACTCGTTCGTCCGCTGGGCCGTCTCCGGCGCGAACACCGAGGACACCCTCGGCCGGCTCCCCGCGGCGCTCGACCTCGCGCCCGGCCTGGTCGTGATCGGTGTCGGCACCAACGATGCGAAGGCCGGCGCCGACGGTGTCGCGCGGTTCGCCGAACGCTACGACACCTTGCTCACCACGATCCTGGTCACCGGCGCGCTCGTCGTCGCGCAGACGCCGACCGCCGTCCTGCGCACCTGCCGGTACAACCTCGGCGACCACCTCCCGGCGTACGCCGACGCCATCCGCGCGGTCGCCAAGCACCACGACGTACTGCTGGTCGACCACTTCGCGCACTGGACGGCGGCCGGCGACGGCTGGGCACCGGCCGAGTGGATGGCCGACCCGACACACCCGAGCGGCCGCGGCCACCGGGTGATCGCACGGACCCTGTTCGAAAGCCTTGGCCTGTACGCCGCCGACAGCGCCTGCTGCCGGCTGCTCGACTGAAGGAGCCCCGATGCCCGCCATCCGCCGGTACGCCGTCTGCGGTCTGTCCGCCCGCGGCCTCGCCAGCTTCGTCCTGCCGATCCTCGGCCTCACCGATCGCACCGCCGACGGTGGATTCGGGTACGGCGTCGACGAGGACGATCTCTCGCGGTACGCCGAGGTCGTGGCGATCGTCGACACCGACGCCGATCGGGTCGCCGAGTTCAACCGCTCGCTCGAAGCGCTCGGCCGCGCACCGATCCCGTTCTTCGCCGACTACGACGAGTTGCTGAAGACCGTCGTACCGGATGCCGTCATCGTCACGTCACCGGACCACACGCATGCGCAGTACATCCTCGGAGCGCTACGGCACGACATCGACGTGATCACCGAGAAGCCGATGGTCACCACCGCCGCGGCAGCCCGTGAGGTCCTCGCCGCCGAGCGGGCGTCGGCCGGCAGCGTGCAGGTCACCCACAACCTCCGGTACGCCGCCGCGCACCGCGAGGTGAAGCGGCTGATCCAGGCCGGCACGATCGGGCGGGTCACGCGCGTGGTGATGGACTACCACGTCGACCTGCGGCACGGCGCCAGCTACTTCCTGCGCTGGAACCGCCGCCGCGCACTGTCCGGCGGGCTGCAGGTGCACAAGTCGTCGCACCACTTCGACCTGCTGAACTGGTGGATCGGCGAGGCACCCGAGGAGATCTTCGGGTACGGCGGGCTGAACTACTACGGCCCGTCGAGCCCGCACCGGCCGGCCGACGGCTCAGAGGACCCGTACTTCGTTGCCCAGCAAGGATCCGGGGTCTTTCCCACTGACGACTCCGAGGTACGGGCGGGGCTGTTCGGGCTGCACTACCCGGGGCAGTATCCGGCCGGGCGGCCGCTGTACATCTACGACGCCGAGATCGACATCGAGGACACGTACAGCGCCGTCGCGCGCTACCCCGGCGGGGCGATGCTGACGTACTCGATCGACTTCTCCAGCACCTGGGAGGGCTTCCGGTTGAGCGTCGCCGGTACGCACGGCTCGATCGACCTGCTGCACGGACGCACGGTGGAAGGTGCCGCACTCCCTGACTCGGACCGGATCACCGTCGCCGAACTCTTCGGCCCCACCCGCGTCCTGGAGGTGGTCGCCGAAGAGGGTGGCCACGGCGGCGCGGATCCCCTGATGCGCCACGACCTGTTCGCCGGCCCGAGCCCGGAATCCGTCGAGCTGGGACTGATGGCGACGAGCACGGAAGCGGCGTACGCCGTAGCCATGGGCGACGCCCTGATCCAGTCCTTCACCACGCACCGCCCCGTCAACCTCCCCGCCCTGCTCGCGTAGGGGGTTGCCCCCTCAACTGGAGACTTGCCCCGCCAGATTTTCAGGGGGCAACCCTGCAGTTCAGGGGATGCCCCCTGAACTGCAGGGTTCGCGACCCGAGCCGGCCGGAGCCGGGGCGGGGCCAGGGCGGGGCGGGCGCAGGCCCGTGGCCGGGGCAGGCCCGGGGCGGGAGCGGGCCCGTGGCCGGGGCAGGCCCGTGGCCGGGGCAGGCCGGTGGCCGGGGCAGGCCCGTGGCGGGAGCGGGCCCGTGGCGGGAGCGG
>NZ_DASRVN010000102.1:0-10550 GCF_035655035.1 Kribbella sp.
CTCCGCGAGGCCGAGCTGTGGAGCGCCGCGGCGGTCGTCGCGGGCAAGCTCGACACGTACCCGTACGAGGACCTGGACCGGCTCTGGAAGGTCGCGCTGCTGCACCAGTTCCACGACATCCTGCCGGGCTCGTCGATCTCGTGGGTGCACCGCGAGGCCGAGGCGACGTACGCGCGGGTGGCCGACGAGCTGAACGCGATCATCGCCAAGGCGCAGCAGGCGCTGGCCGGTGACGGCTCCGAGCAGATCGTGTTCAACGCCGCTCCGCACGGGCGCAACGGTGTCGCCGGGCTCGGCGCCGGCGTCGCGGCCGTCGAGGGCCAGGCCGTCACGGTCGAGAACGGTGTCGTCGACAACGGGCTGATCCGGGTCACGATCGACGAGCGTGGTCTGATCACCTCGCTGTACGACGTGGACGCGCAGCGCGAGGTGATCGCGCCGGGTGCCGTGGGCAACCTTCTGCAGCTGCACGTGGACACCCCGAACCACTGGGACGCGTGGGACGTCGACTCGTTCTACAAGAACAACGTCCGGGACGTGACCGAGGTCGACAGCGTGGACTTCTCGGTTGCCGACGGTGTCGCGACGGTCGTGGTGAAGCGGTCCTTCAACCGGTCCACCGTCACCCAGACGCTGCGGGTCCGCCCGGGCGCGAAGCGGGTCGACATCGAGACCGAGATGGACTGGCACGAGACCGAGAAGTTCCTCAAGGCGGCGTACCCGGTCGAC
Source organism: Kribbella sp. (assembly GCF_035655035.1). GTDB lineage: Bacteria > Actinomycetota > Actinomycetes > Propionibacteriales > Kribbellaceae > Kribbella. Next base: position 730 of record NZ_DASRVN010000102.1, read on the forward strand.
GTGCACGCGGACCGGTCCGCGTCCGAGACGCAGTTCGGGCACATCTTCCGGCCGACCCACCAGAACACCTCGTGGGACGCGGCGAAGTTCGAGATCGCGGCGCACCGCTGGGTGCACGTCGGCGAGCCGGGGTACGGCGTTGCCGTGGTCAACGACTCGACGTACGGCCACGACATCAACCGGACCGCGCGCGAGGACGGTGGTACGACGACCACGATCCGGACGTCGCTGATCCGGGCGCCGCGGTTCCCCGACCCGAAGACCGACCAGGGCGTGCACACCGTGCACCACGCGCTGGTCGTCGGCGCCGGCATCCCGGAGGCGATCGAGGAGGGGTACCGGATCAACCTGCCGGAGCGGGTCGTCACCGGCTCCGGAGCGGTCGACCCGATCGTTGCCGTCGACAACGGCAACGTGGTGGTCGAGGCGGTCAAGCTGGCCGACGACAAGTCCGGCGACGTGATCGTCCGGCTGTACGAGTCCAGCGGCGGGCGCTCCCGCGCCACCGTCACGCCGTCGTTCCAGGCGGCGTCAGTCACCGAGGTCGACCTGCTCGAACGCCGCCTGGCGGACCGGGACCTGAAGGACAACGGAGTCACCTTCGAACTCCGCCCCTTCCAGATCCTCACCCTCCGCTTCAGCCGCGCCTGACAGCTGGTTGAAACACCCGGCGGGGACCGGAGACAAGCAATAGCCTGTCTCCGGTCCCCGTTTCCTGTTCCACGACCCGTTCGACGCCCCGTGTTCACCCGGCTGACGTAGCGTGAAGGTATGGCTCCGACACCTTTGCTCGGTTCCCGGACGCTTGATCGGCAGACGGCGCGGACGCTGCCGCCGGGGCCGAAGCTGCCGACGCTTGCGCAGACCGTGCTGTTCGCGAGTCACCGGAAGACCTTCTTCCCGAGGATGCGGGAGAAGTACGGCGACGTGTTCACGATCCGGCTGGTGCCGTCGAGTCGCGTGTGCGTCGTACTGAGCCGTCCCGAGCACATCAAGGAGGTGTTCGGCAGCCCGCCCGCGGTGATGCACGCCGGCGAGGGCAACACGGTGCTGGAGCCGATCATGGGCTCGCACTCCCTGCTGCTGCTGGACGACGAGGACCACGTCCGGATGCGCAAGCAGCTGATGCCCGCGTTCTCCGGCCCGGCGCTTCGCGGATACGCCGGGATGGTGCACGAGCTGGCCAGGGCCGAGGTCGCGAAATGGCCGACCGGTACGCCGTTCAAGGTGCACCAGCGGATGCGGAACCTGACGCTGGAGATCATCCTCCAGGTGATCTTCGGTGTCACCGACGTGGACCGGCTGAACACCCTGCGCCCACTGCTGGACAAGATCGTCTCCGTCTCGCCGGTGATCATGCTCGGCGGCTTCTACCCGCCGCTGCTCAAGGTCCGGCCGTGGAAGACGTTCCTGGACACCCAGCGGCGGATCGACGAGATCCTGTACGACGAGATCGCCGGCCGCCGGGAGACGTACGCCGGGCGCACCGACGTACTGTCCCGGTTGCTTGCCGCGGGCAACTGGTCGGACGTGGAGCTGCGGGACCAGCTGGTCACGCTGCTGCTGGCCGGGCACGAGACGACCGCGACCGCGATGGCCTGGGCGTTCCACGAGCTGGCGCGACGGCCGGAGGACCTCGCATTCGGTCAGCGGGCGGCCGACGCCGGCGCGGACGACGAGTTGGAGGCGATCGTCAAGGAGGCGCTGCGGCTGCACCCGGTCGTGTACCAGGTCGGCCGGCGGCTCACCGAGACCGCCGACATCGCGGGCTACCGGTTGCCGCGCGGTACGACGATCATGGCCGCGATCGGGCTGGTGCAGCGGGACGGCCAGCACTTCCCGAACCCGAAGGACTTCCGCCCGCAGCGGTTCCTGTCCGACGACCCGCCCGCGCCCGGCACCTGGATCCCGTTCGGCGGCGGGGCCCGGCGCTGTATCGGCGCCGGCTTCTCACTGATGGAGGGCACCGAGATCCTCCGCGCCGCCCTCACCGCCTACAACTTCCAGGCCCCCGACCCCAAACCCGAGCCGGCCCAGCCCAAGAACGTCACCCTGGTCCCCCGCCACGGCGCCGAAATCACCGTCACCCCCCGCTAGCGCGCCCCGCCGTTCGTGGGTGAACCCACCAGATGCTGGGTTCGCCCATCAGATCCCGGACGCAAACCCTGCATCTCGTGGGCGAGCCCACGAGATGCAGGAGGCCGAGCGCGGCGCCAGCGGGCCGGGGGTCAGTCCTCCGGGGTCAGTCCTCCGGGTCGCCTACGTCGCCCAGGTCGACGTCGCGGTAGGTTTCGCGGTCGGTCTCGTCGTCGTCGGAGAGTTCGAAGTCGTCCTCGTCGACCACGTGTACGGCGGCCTCCTCGGCGCCGGCGGCCGCACCGTCGATGCCGACGTCGGAGGCGTACAGCTCGCTGTCGTCGTCCTCGCCGCTGCCCTCGTCGGAGGCGACCAGGCGGCCGGAGCGGGAGTTCCCGACCTCGGGTCCGCCGACGTCCTCGCCGTCCTCGGCGTACGGGTCGGTGTCCGGTACCTCCTGGGAGATCCGCTGGTCCAGGGTCTCGCCCTGCAGCGCCTCGTCGGCCGTCGTACCGAAGCCTTCGCCCGCGGACCACTTCTCCGGCGGCGAGTACCCCTCGTCCAGCAGGTCGTCGACGCCGCGGTCGTTGAGGGTGTCCGCCGGCTGCAGCTGGTCCTCGTCGTCGACGGAGTAGCTGCCGTAGTCCTCACGGTTGTTCTCGGTCATGCCTCCACCTCGCTCCGCTCGGCTCCGGCATGACCGACAAGGTCGACTCTGCTCTTTGTTCGCTCGCTCCGCTCGCTCATGTGCAAACCTTGGCGCGTCGGAGCCAGCAGAAGCAAGCTCGTCGGAGAATGGGGCCCGTGGATCCGGTCAGGCTGACGTTGGACCAGTTGCGTGAACTGCGGGACGACATCGCCCCGCAGGCCGCACGGCGCTCGCGTGCCTCGATCCGGCGCCGGATCGAACGCTGGCGCAGCAGGGCGTTCTTCATCGCCCAGTGCGCGCTCGCCGCCGGCGTGGCGTGGGCGTTCGCGCGGTACGTCGTCGGCCACAAGCAGCCGTTCTTCGCGCCGGTCGCGGCGATGGTCTGCCTCGGGTTCAGCTTCGGGCAGCGGCTGCGCCGGGTCGCCGAGGTGATGGTCGGCGTCGCGGTCGGGGTCGGCGTCGGCGACCTCTTCGTGAAGGTGTTCGGTACCGGCGTCGCGCAGCTGGTGTTCGTGATCGCGCTCGCGATGAGCGTCGCCGTACTGCTCGGCGCCGGCAACCTGATGACCACCCAGGCCGGTGTCCAGGCGGCGATCGTCACCACCCTGCTGCCGAACCCGAACGCCGGGTTCAGCCGCTGGCAGGACGCCGCGCTCGGCGGTCTGGTCGCGCTCGCCGCCGCCACGATCGCACCGGCCGCGGCGATCCGGCGGCCCCGGCAACAGGCCGCCGGAGTACTCCGCGAGCTCGCCGACATCCTCAACGAGACCGCAGACGGGCTGCGGTCCCGGGACGAGGAGGCGATCACCGACGCGCTCCGCCGGGCCCGGGCCAGCGAGTCCCGGCTCGACGATCTGCGCAGCGCCGCCGAGGAAGGGGTCGCCGTCGTCCGGCTGTCCCCGTTCCGGCGGCGGCACCGCGGGCGGGTCCAGGAGATCGCGGATCTCGTCGTACCGCTGGACCGGGCGATCCGGAACACCCGGGTCCTGGTCCGCCGGTGCGCGGTGTCGGTGTGGCGCGACGAGAGCATGCCGGCCGAGTACCCGATGCTGCTCGAACGGCTCGCGGACGGCACCCGCCTGATCGGCGAGTCCCTGTTCGAGCCGGCCGCCGATGTCGCGGCGCACCGCGTGCTCGGCGAGCTCGGCCGTCGTACGGCGGAGCTCCCGCTGCCGGCCGGCCTGTCCGCGGTCGTCGTCCTCGGCCAGCTCCGCTCGACGATCATCGACCTCCTCGAACTCACCGGCACGTCGTACGACGACGCCCGCAAACTCGTCCCCCTCCGCCTGGACGGACTCGACGAGAAGTAGTGACTCAGGTCACAACTGGTTTTGCCGTCATACGTCGTCACGCTCCGCGTCTCACTGGCATGACGATCCACCGACTGATGAGCGCGATGGCCACCGTGCAGGTTCGTGATCTCGAGGACCTGCTGGCCGTCGACAGCAACCAGACCACCGACGACCGGACCGACGCCGCCGCCGAGCAGTAAGGCGCCAGCCGGACGAACGGAACCGGGCGGCGCACCCGGACGGCCTGGCCCACCGAGCCAGACCGCACGGAGGTCGCACACCAAACGCAGAGGCGCCCCAGTGCGAGGCGCCCCCGGATCCGTTACCGGTGCACCACCACAGAGGTGCACCACGAACCACCCGCCGACCGTCCTGACGCCGCTTGCGCGAGGCTCAGGCCGGCCGGCGGGTGGTTTTCAGGGAAGGAAGGAAGGAAAACAAAAACACTGGAGAGTTACTGCGCGACAACACGGGAGAGTTACTGCGCGACGGTGATCTCGGTGGTCACCGAGTTCGCGATGAAGCATTCCCGGTGCGCCAGATGATGCAGCTTCTCGAGGGTGGCGGCGTCCGGCTCCTCACCGCCCCAGACGATCTTCGGGTGCAGCGTCACCTCAGTGATCGCCAGCCGGCCCGCGGCATTCGGAGCCATCACACCGACCGCGTGGTCCTGATAGGAATCCACCACCAGCCGCTTCCGGGCCGCGATCGACAGGAACGTCAGCATGTGGCAGGACGACAGCGCCGCCACGAACGCCTCCTCCGGGTCCACCGGCCCAGGGTTTCCCAGGTACTTCGGGTTCGCCGAGGCCGGGACCGTGATACCGCCGTCGAAGCGCCACTCGTGGTCGCGGTTGTAGCTGTCGTAGGTGAAGTCGTATTCACCACGACTCCAGCTCACATCGACCACGTGCTCCGACATGGGTTCACCCTTCCGAGACGGCCGCCTTCGCGGATGCGGTGACGGGATTGCATCGTACGGGAGCGTGCCCGGGCAGCTTGGCGACGTAGTCGCTGTCGTAGCGGGCCGCCATCCCGGCCACCGGGAAGTCCGTGGTCACCCACTGCGCGCCGCTCGCGAGCGCGATCCCGAGCCGGCTGTAGTCCTTGTCCCGGATCGTCGCCATCGGCTCGTCGGACCGGGTCCGGACCAGATAGCCCTTACCAACCAGCCTTTGGATCTCGGCCTGTGAAGCGCCGCGCGGATCGTTCACCTCGGTGACCGCGGCGTCCGGCGCGCCCTCCGGCCCGCGGGTGAAGACCGCCCGCCCTTCGAGGCTCGGCCGGCCGGCGGTGTAGGTGTCGCGGATCGCGCCGGGGCCGCCGTTGTCGAAGTAGAACATCACCTGGCCGCGGACACTGTTCAGCTTCGGCCAGCCCTTGGTCAGCACGGACTGCTCGAGCGTCAGGCCGGTCCGGCGTACGTCGTCCGGCGTCAGCAACTGCTGCTCGCTGAACACCGACCGGATCTCGGTGTCGACGCTGTCCAGGTTGGCGGCGTCCCACGGCGGCGCCTTCACACCGCCTGCAGCGACCACAGCCGGGTCGGACTGCTTGAGCTCGAGGTTGATCGCGATCGGCACGTGGTTCGGGTGTGCGTCGGACCAGGTCTTCACCTGCTGCAGACAGCCGACGAACGTGTCGCAGTTCGTGTTGTAGTCGAAGTCCGGGATGTGCATCACCTTGATGCCGGGCTTGGCCATCGCCGGATCGGTGAGCGGGCCGTGCCCGGTCAGCTTGCGGATCAGTGGATACGTATACAACCCGCCCTGCGGGTCCGGGTACAGGTCGAGCTCCAGCGCCCGGACGTTCTGGTCCTCGAGCTGCTGGGCGATCGGGGCGTGCGAGTACCAGAGGTCGACCGAGCCGGCGTTCTGTTGCTGCTGCACCTTCTGCTCGGCCGGGCTGAGCTCACGGTGGTACGAGTTGTGCGACCCGACCACCTGGATCTGGTTCAGCCGCAGGTCGTTGCCCTCCGAGCCGTGCCGGGTGTACGCCGTATCGGCAACTCCGGACGCCGCCAGCGCGACCGACGCCAGGCCCGCGACCAGGGTTTTGTTGACGCGCATAAAAGATTCCCCTCCTCGTGACCAACTGTCGGCAATCTGTCACAAAGAGGTGCCAACGCTGTCCCCGGTTCCGTGGACAATGAGTGAATGGTGACATCGGGCGCGTATCCGCTTCGCCGTACGCCGACCCAGGACCGGGCCAGCCGCCAGGTCGAACGGATCCTGGACGCGGCCTGCGCCGAGGTGGTCGAGCGCGGGTACGACGCGGCGTCGACGAGCGGTGTCGCGAAGCGGGCGGAGATCGCGGTCGGCAGCGTGTACCGGTACTTCCCGGACAAGCGCAGCCTGATCCAGGCGATCGAGCGCCGGAACCAGGCCCGCTACACCGAGGCGGTCCGGGAGCGGCTGGCCGAGGTGACCAGCTGGCGCGGGGCCGTGGACGTGACGCTGGAGACGTTCCGGGAGATGCACCGCACGGACCCGGGGTTCAAGGCGGTCGTGCTGAGCGGGCTCGGCGATCCGGAACTGGAGGCGAAGCCGGGCGAGTTCGACGACCAGCACGCGGGCGAGTTCGCGGAGCTGCTGGTGGCACGGTTCGGCGCCCGCGACACCCGGGACTTCCGCCTGGCCGTGACGCTAAGCATCACGATGGGCGAGGCCCTGGCACACCTGGCGGACCGGTTGTCCGGGGACGAGGCGGAGTACGTCCTGAATCAGGGCCGGCCGGTGCTGTACGGCCTGCTCGCCCCGCATCTTCCTGCTTGAGCCGGGGAGGTTGGCTCAAGCAGGGCGTTCCTCAGGCCGCCGGGGCCGCGGAGTACGGCCCCATGGTCGGCCAGTGGCTGACCCGGCCGGCCAGCCGGGCGCGGCGCGGGTTCCGGACGTCGTACGCGACGATCACCCGGTCACCCTTCGCGTAAGTAATGCGGCTCCCGGCCGGGAACTTCCGCGCGACCTCGTACGGGCCCTCACCCCGGCGGGTGTAGTACTCGACGATGACCTCGGTGTAGACCGCCGGGGCACCGCTGTCCAGCTGACCGCGGACCGGGCCACGGACCCGCACCACTCGTCCCGCGGTCTTCTCCTCCGTGCCGGTGGGGAGTTCGTCCCGGCGCAGGCCGGCCAGAACCTCGGTCACGATGAAAGCCGCGACCACCAGCACCAGGCCGAGCCCACCTAGTACAACGATCGTCAACATGGCACTCACCCCCGACGCGCCGCCCGCGAGCGACGCGGTCGTTTGTCGAAACTGCCTTGCACGGCCCTTGCCGTACACCCGGTGGGACGCCACCGGACTCCACTTGGTTCCGTGTAACTTCACGAAACCTTTACAGGATCACTTTTTCGTCTACAGGACCATAGTAGAGTCCGGTGGAGCGGTGTTGCTAGAGGTAGAGTTGACCTGTAGTTGTCAGTTTTCGCCCATTCCGAACCGGTACTGCGGCGGTACTGGCCGCTGTGTGCCACGCGCCTCCTCGGTGGCCAGCCAGTACTCGGCGAGCGGGTTCGCACCCTCGCGGACGGTGGCCAGCTGGATCCCAGCAGCCAGCAATTCATGGGCTTTCGCCGGATTTCCGGTCTCCAGCGCGTGCCGTACGCGCAGCAGCTGGATCCGCGGGTCGTCGGGTGCCTCCGCCAGCATCCGCTCCGCCCGCGGTACGTCGGAGTCGAGCGCGGCAGCGACCGCCTCCACCACCAGCGGTACCAGCTGAGGCTGTAGGGCGACAGCGCGCTCGTAGTAATCCAACTCGTCCGTAACTACACCGAGGTTGCGTAGAGCCCAGGCGTTGTCCCCCGACTGCCGCCAAGCCTCGACGGCCCCGTCCACATCACCGTCGTAGTGCCGCGCCACGCCCCGGTGGTACCAGACGAGCCAGTTGTCCTCGGCCGCCTCCAACAGCTCCCGCCACGCGACCAGGGTCCCGTCCGGTACGTCGTCCGCCGCCGGCAGCTGCCCGTCGAGCAACGGCAACCAGGCCCGCTCCCGCACCGTCAGGGTGTCCTCGCTGAACGGCGTACCACCCGACACCGCCCATCCGGTGCGCTTCAACTCCAACGCACCCCACCCCGACCCCATCGCGAGCCGCTCGCCCGGCGCCGCATCAACAACCGTCAGCCATGCCTCCTCCCGCTCGGCCAGCCCATCCAGCAGCGGAGCCAACGCAGCAGCCCCACCGTCCCGAGCTGTCTTCCACTCCTGCGAGTGCGCAACACCGGCGTCCATCGAGAGACGCCCGTACGCCTCCAACCAGCTCCAGGAGGTACCACCAGGCAGCTTCAGGTGCTCCATCTGCGTCCGAGCCAGCCCCGCCTGAATCTCGGCGTACCCGTCACCGGCCAGACCAGGCGCCAACCACTCCTGCCACCGCCGCCCGCCGTCGCCCTGCCCCCACACGAACAGCTTCCGCCCGCGCAACCGCTCGGTCGACGCCTGCACCAGCCCGGCACCGTCACCGTCGACCGAGGCGATCCACGACCGCTCGTCCGCCAGCGGTTCGAAGAAGTAGTCGATCGCCCGCGGATGCCGCATCGGGTACGTCAGGTCCGTCGTCACGTCGACCAGGTCGAGCCGGTTGCCGTACCCGAACTGCCACGCCTGCTCGGCCGGCACCAGCACCCGGCGGTCGGGCGACTGCGGTACGGCGATGTTCGACCACCAGTACGCCGGGACGTCCACGTCGGACGGGTTCTGAAGGCGGACGCCGACGTACAGGAACTCCGAGTCCGCGGGCAGCCAGAAGTCGAGCTGGGTGACGAGGTTGCGGGTGCGTTCGAGCTCCCACAGCCGCAGGACCGGCGTACCGTCCGGGCCTTCGACGGAAGCGGCGTGCATCGGCGCGCAGGTACCGGTCCAGTGGCCGGTGCTGCCGACGTTCCACTCGACACCGCCGGCGAACCAGGCGTTCCGCAGTGCGAGGTTCGCGGGCTGGAACACCGGGTTGCGGTAGAGCAGCTCGGTCCCGTGGTGGACGAGCGAGTACAGCCGGCCGCCGAGGCTCGGTAGTACGGTCGCGCGGACGTGGTCGTTCTCCAGCACGAGCGCGGGCAGCGAGGTCTCGGCGAGCGTCCGGTCGTACCCGTCCTGGTTCAGGCACGGGAGCGGGCTGTGCAGCTGCCCGTACTCGATGTTCGCCCGCAGGTCGGCCGGGAGCTCGGCGAGGTTCTCCACGTGGTGCACCTCGCGCTGGGTGCGGAGCGGGGCAAGCGGGTTCTCCGGACCGAGCGAAGCTGCGGGAATCACGAGGTTTTGCGCAGAAAGAGTCGTCACGAACGTATCTTCGCAAGTGCGCTATACATGGTCGACATGGACGCTGATGTGATCGTCGTCGGGGCGGGGCTGGCCGGGCTGGCCGCGACCGCCGAACTGGCCGACGCGGGCCGGAAGGTGCTGCTGCTCGACCAGGAACCGGAGGCCTCGCTCGGCGGGCAGGCGTTCTGGTCGTTCGGCGGGCTGCTGTTCGTGGACTCCCCCGAGCAGCGCCGGATGGGCATCAAGGACTCCCGCGACCTCGCGCTGCAGGACTGGCTCGGCTCGGCCGGGTTCGACCGGCTGGACGACGAGGACAAATGGGCCCGGCAGTGGGCCGAGGCGTACGTCGACTGGGCCGCCGGCGAGAAGCGTCCGTGGCTGCACGCGCAGGGCGTGCGGTTCTTCCCCGTGGTCGGCTGGGCCGAGCGTGGCGGGTACCACGCCGACGGCCACGGCAACTCCGTACCGCGCTTCCACATCACCTGGGGTACCGGGCCGGGCCTGGTCGCGCCGTTCGTGCGCCGGGTCCGGGAGGCGGTGGCGAA
>NZ_DASRVN010000103.1:0-4495 GCF_035655035.1 Kribbella sp.
CGGCCGAGCGTCGACTTGCCCGCACCGGACGGCCCGACGAGTGCCACCCGGGCACCTGGCTCGACGGTCAGCGTCACGCCGTGCAGCACGTCGCGACCCTCGAGGTACCCGAACCGTACGTCGTCCGCCAGCACGGTCCGCCCGTCCGGCTCGGCCTCGCTCGCCGTGGCAGCCGTTTCGACCTCGCGGACACCGACGAGCCGCGCCAGCGACACCTGCGCCACCTGGAGCTCGTCGTACCAGCGGATCATCATGTTGACCGGCTCGACCAGCTGCTGGATGTAGAGCGCGCCGGTGGTCAGCGCACCGACCGTCAGCCAGCCCTGGATCGCGAACCCGCCGCCGATGACCAGCACCGCCGCCAGCGCGACCGTGTGGGTCATGTTGACGACCGGGAACAGGATCATCCGCAGGTACAGCGTGTACCGCTCCCAGGCGACCCACTGGCCGATCCGGGTGTCACCGAACTGGACTCGGCGGTGCCCCAGCCGGTGCGACTCGACGGTCCGGCCCGCGTCGACCGTCTCGGCCAGCGCCGAGGCGACCGCGGCGTACCCGGCCGCCTCGGACCGGTACGCCGAAGGCGCGCGCCGGAAGTACCACCGGCCGCCGATGATCAGGATCGGCGCCGCGATCACCACCGCCACGGCCAACGCCGGCGCGGTCACGATCAGCGCGCCGATCAGCAGCGACGCCCAGATGATCGCGATCGTCAGCTGCGGTACGGCGTCCCGCATCGCGTGCGACAGCCGGTCGATGTCGGTGGTGATCCGGGACAGCAGGTCACCCGTACCGGCCCGCTCCAGCACGCCCGGCGGCAGGCCGACCGCGCGGACCAGGAAGTCCTCGCGGAGATCGGCGAGCATCTCCTCGCCGAGCACCGCACCGCGTAGCCGGGTCAACCGGGTGAACACCGTCTGCACCGCGAGCGCGATCAGGAACCCGATCACGACGGACGGCAGCTTGACGTCGGTGCGGCCCTCGGACAGCTTCTGCACGACGTTGCCGAGCAGCCACGGACCGACCATGCCGCTGAGTGCCGCGACCGTGTTCACCGCGGTCAGCCACAGGAACTGCCGCCGGTGCCTGAGGAACAGCGTCTTGATGTAAGCGCGGACAGTCGTCCCCTGCGCCACCGGGAGCCGCACTACTTCCTGCGGAGCTGCCGGGTCGTACTCAGGGCGCTTCACACCGACTCCTCGAACGTTGCTTCTTCTTCACGGGTCACGACAGCGCGGTACTGCGCGTTCGTGTGCAGCAGCTCGTGGTGCGTACCGACAGCGGCCACACGGCCGTCGGGCACGAACACCACCCGCTCCGCGCGGTCCAGCATCAGCGGGCTGGACGTGAACACCACGGTGGTCCGGCCACGGCGCAGCAGCTGCAGGCCGTCGGCGATCCGGGCCTCGGTGTGCGCGTCGACCGCACTGGTCGGCTCGTCGAGCACCAGCACCTGCGGGTCGACGTACAGCGACCGCGCCAGCGCCACCCGCTGCCGCTGACCACCGGACAGGGACCTGCCCCGCTCGGTCAGGACCGCGTTCAGCGCGTCGGTCTCACCGGCGGGCAGCGACTGCCGCAGTACGTCGAGGATGTCCTCGCACTGCGCCGCGTCCAGTGCCGTCTCCACGGAGACCGCACCGCTGGCCGGCACGTCGAACAGGTCGCGCACCGTTCCTGACAACAGCACCGGGTCCTTGTCCTGCACCAGCGCAACGGTCCGCGCCGAGTCCAGCGGGAGGTCGTCCAGCGCGACACCGTCGAGCTGCACGGAGGCCTCGTCGTTCGCCGTCGGGCTGTGGCCGCCGAGCCGGTCGGCCAGCAGACCGCCGGAGTCCGGGTCGCCGGTGACCACCGCGGTGAAGCTCCCGGCCGGGACGTGCAGGCCGGTGACCGGGTCGAGCAGGTCGCCCGCCGGCAGCTGCGCCTCGGCGGTGGCCTTGGTCTCGTCGGTGCGCTGCAGCGACAGCACCCGCGCGGCCCGCCGGGCCGACACCTTCGAGAAGATGAACGCGCTTGCGGTCTCCTCGAACGTCTGCAACGGCACCAGCATGAACGTGATGAAGCCGTACGTCGTGACCAGCTCACCGACCGAGATCCGGCCGGACGTCACCATGCCGACGCCCATCCACACCACGACCACCAGGAACAGGCCGAAGAACAGCACTTGCAGCGCCGCGATCAGCGACCACATCCGGGCGCTCCGGACGGCGCTCGTTCGGTACTCCTGCGAGGCCGCGCGGTACCGCTCCAGGAACAGCTGCTCACCGCCGATGCCGCGCAGCACGCGCAGCCCAGCGACGGTGTCGGCGGCGAGCTCGGTGGCCCGGCCGCCCTTGGCCCGCTGCTCGTCCGCGCGGCGCTCCGCGGGACCCATCAGCGGGACGATCGAGAACGCCAGCACCGGGACCGCGACCGCGACCACCAGGCCGAGCCGGGGTTCGTACAGCAGCAGGCCGACGACGACCGCGAAGCAGGTCAGCAGCGCGGCCACGAACCGGCCCAGCACCTCGACGAACCAGCCGATCTTCTCGACGTCGCCGCTGCTCACCTGGACCACCTCGCCGGCGGCGATCCGGCGGGTGAGCAGCGAGCCGAGCTCGGCGGCCTTGCGGAACAGCAGCTGCTGGAGGCGGGACGCGGTACTGATCCAGTTCGTCACCACGGCCCGGTGGAAGAACGAGTCGGCGCCGGCCTTGGCCGCACCGAAGGCGAGCAGCAGCACGCCGGACAGGATCAGCTTGGGCCAGGACAGGTCGATGGCTGCCTGGACGGCGAGCCCGACCGCGACCGGGGCGGCGGCGATGCCGCCGAAGAACACCAGTCCCCAGAACACCGCGAGGACCTGCCCGCGGAGCTGCTGGTGCTCGAGCCAGAGGATGAGTCGGAGGCCGGACCGGGTGTCGGGCACACCCGGATCGGCGAACGGAATGAGGCGCAACGACATGACGTCTCGCAATGAGGCATAGGAGGGGTGAGAAAGAGGGGCCTGACCAGGCGAATGGATCAAGCGTAGGTGCCGCCGCCGACAGCCCGTCAAACCGTTTTCAGCGCGGACCGGGTACGGCGCCCGGACGGGCCAGCCCGACCGCCACTCCGGCCTGGAACCTGGTCTGCGCGTGCAGCCCGTTCTGGACCCGCTGGATCCGCCGTCCGACGGTCCGCAGGCTGATCCCGAGCTGCCGGGCGATCGCCTGGTCGGACATGCCCGCCGACAGCAGCGCGATCAGGATCCGGTCCTCGGCCTCGGCCGCCTCGACCGGCTCCTCGGCGGTCAGCGTGAGCGGCAGCGCCGACGCCCAAACCCGTTCGAACAAAGCGATCAAGGCGTCCAGCAGCGCGCTCGGCCGGACCACCAGCAGCCCCTCGTCGGTCCGCGTACCGGTGACCGCCGGCAGCGTCGCGATCCGGTCGTCGTAGATCGCCAGCCGCATCGGTACGTCGCCGGTGACCCGGGCCTGCTCGCCGACCGACAGGGTGACCAGCAGCGTGTCCAGCCCCTGCTCGTCGACCGCCGCCCGGCTGTACACGATCCGGTGCGCGACGCCGTGCTGTATCGCCGCGGCCACCGGTTGTGCGTCCTCGACTGAGATCGGTTTCACATACGGCGGCGTCTCGAATGCCCGTACTTCGGAACGCGTCGCCCGGTGGATCGCCATCAGGTAGTCGTGCGCCTGGTGCCCGGGTACCACCTCGACCGGTGCGGGCAGGGCGCCGTACGGCGCAGCGCTGTGCAGCCGCTCCAGCTCCCGGACCCGAGCGGCGGCCCGGTCCAGCTCGAGCTGGCGGGCGTCGAGCAGGCCCTGCAGCGTCAGGGCCGGCGGTACGGCGCTGTACCTGCCGCTGTCGACCCGGAGCAGTCCCTTGGCGACCAGGGCGTCAAGATCGGCGCCCCCGAGTTCCTGTGCGACCTCTGCGGCCGTACGACCCGGGTGGGTCAGCACGTGCTCGTACACCTGCTCCTGCTCCGCGTCGATCCCCAGGCGCTCCAGCACCGGCTCAGCGTATGACCGATCTCAGTCATTGACCTAGACCGGTCGCGGGGACGGCTTTACACCGCTGACGCGCCATCTGATGCTCCTGGGAAATCGATATCGCAGGAGCCGCCCATGTCACGCTCAGCTCTGGCCGCCGTCCTCGGTACGGCGCTGCTGGCCACCGTCCTGTCCGCGCCGAACCCCACAGCCGCCGCTCCACCGCCCCCGCAGGTCGTGCCGAAGCTTCCGCACGTCACCAAGCCGACCACCGTCACGCTGGTGACGGGTGACAAGGTCACGCTGACCCCTGACCCGGACGGGACCTCACAGGTTCAGCTGCAGCCGGTTGCCCGCCCCAACGGCTACACGCCGCACCTGCAGATGGTGGAGACCAGCCAGCAGCGCCTGGTTGTCCCGGACGATGCCCTGCCGTACCTCTCGGCCGGTGTGCTCGACCGGGGTCTGTTCGACATCAACTACCTGGTCGCGAACGGCTACGCCGACGACGCGACCTCCCA